>JAFLUF010000070.1 GCA_022508925.1 Oscillospiraceae bacterium
TACAGCAAGATAGCTCCCGCGTTCCGTGAGGAGAAGAGCGACCTCCACCGCACCGAGCCGTATGTTTACGCGCAAATGATAGCGGGTAAGGACGGCAAGCGCCACGGCGAGGCGAAGAACTCGTGGCTTACGGGTACGGCGGCTTGGAACTTCGTCGCTATCTCGCAGTATATCCTCGGTGTTAAGCCGCAGTACGAGGGTCTGAAGATCGATCCGTCCATTCCTCACGAGTGGGACGGCTACACGCTCTCGCGCCAGTTCAGAGGAGCAACATATAATATTGAAATTCAGAACCCCAACCATGTAAGCGCAGGCGTTAAGTCCATGACCGTAGACGGAAAGGAAGTTTCCGGAAACGTTATCCCCGCGCAGAACGGCGGAGTTCATGAGGTAAAGGTAGTATTAGGATAAAATAATTTTGGGGAGAACCTTATGTTCTCCCCAAAGCTATTGTTTCGAGCAACAAAAACGCTCCCGAAACGGGGAGCGTTTTGTTATGTAATCAGAAATCAATTTCATTGACCGCGGAGTTCGCGAGCTGAAGCTCCTTTTTGGGAATTCTCTTAAGCGGATTGTACACATATTTCTTGCACGCGTCGTAGCTCTTGACATCACCGAATTTCGAGCAGTTTATCGTATCGCCCGAGCCGGGAGTTCCGAGAGCGCAGTACTTGCACGCAGGCTTTATATTGTTTCCGAACAAAGCTTTTCTTGCCATAAATGAACACCTCCAATGATCAACAGTCAATTGTAAAATTCCAACTGCCGTTAGTTACATTATATCACGCCTTTTTAAAAATGTCCACAGGATTTTTATTACAAACCGTAAAATTAAATGTAATTTTTTTGGTTATTTTAACCAGAGTCTGTTGACACTGCAATATTATTCTTTTGTGTAGATCGGCACGACATTCTGCGTGGCTCTTTTTCCCAGCTCGCCGTTTAACGGAATGACGTGTATCGGTTTCTTTCCGATAAACTCTTTGCTCGCGTTTCCGAAATCGTCATAAAAGCGCTCGGGCTGAGGAGCGTCGATAACAAGCATATACCCCTCGTCGCCGTTGAGCGTAACTCCGCGAAGCCATAACGCGTTTACCTCGCTCAGCGTTTTGGCTATCTCGCAGAGCTTGTTTGAAAGCTGTAAGGGATATGGATTGGGCGCGTGGATATCAAGCGGGGTTTTCTCGGTGACAACGTTATTTGCCCGACCCGTAAGCAGTATCTGCTTTTTCTCGCGCCATTTTGCGGCAACCCTGCCGCTGATAAACATATTGTCGTCAAAAGGGTTTATCATCATTCCCGCGCAGACGTTTCCGTCCGATACTATGCCCGCAATGCCGTCAAAGCCGGTAATTATCGTGTAGTAGTCGGTAAACGCGTCGCATTTCTCAAGCTCGCTCTCATCCGTGAAAAGCGGAAATATCTTTCCGAACTTCTCGTTTTCAAGAAGCAAAAAGGACATCTGCGCGTCATCGTCGACCAGATATGTTCCGTCGTCCTGTTTCTTCGGCTCGCCCGAAAACTTTACGGCGCAGATAAACTTGGCGGTCATAACTATCTCCGTCGCGATAAGGTCCATATACTTGTTGAGCTGCTCGGTGTCGTTTTCCGAAACGGCACGTCTGGCGACAAGATGCTCGTGAAGCTTCTGAGGCTCAAGCGGAGAGTTTATTTTTAACTTATTGGGCATTTTTACCTCCGTAAGGATTTTTTATTCTTCAACTGTTTACAGAGATCGCCGCGACGGAAATATCGTCCCTGCTTCCGCTGCGCGAGCGCATTTTCAGATGTTCTCCGAGCGCTGTCGCGGTGTTGTTTTCAACGGCGCTGAGTATCCGTTTTCCGAATTTCAGAAAATCCTCGATATTGACAAACGAGTTTATCAGACCGTCGCTTGACAGAGAAACTCCCGAAACGCTGCCCTCGTAGTAGAATGAACGGAAGCTGTCGATGGCGTTGTTGTCGCAGAGCGACGTTGTAAGATTTCCGACCAGCTTTGTGTCCTCGGGCACGGGGAAAAACATCTCCCCGTCGCTAAGCGCTAAAAAGCTTCCGTCGCCTATCTGCAGACCGAAACAGCCGTTTTCGGTAATTCCCGCCACGATAAGCGTAGCTCCGTAAATGACCTCATTGGGAATGCCGCCGTGTTTTTCGCAGATAGCGTTTTCGTATACATTAAGCGGAAAAAGCCCTATGTGCGCAGCTATCTCGTTGTTCCAGCCGCAGATTATATTCGCGGCAATTCTTCGCGCGGCGTTTTTGGGGTCATTTCGGAAGATCCCGTCAAGTCCGTTGTTGCGTTCGGCAAAGTCGCAGATCGATCGGATAGCCACGCGTGTCGCCATTTCGCTTCCCGAGGCGCTGCGAAAGTGCTTTTCGCTTCCGTGGCCGTCTGATACCGCCGCCACGGCAAAGCCCTCAGCCGCGAAAACTCTCGCGCTGTCCTGACACGGAGAACCGTCGTCCTCGTGAGAAGCACCCCTGACAGACAGAGCGTATCCCTTGAATTTTGTGTTTTGCTGCATAATTTCCCCAAAGGTTACTAAATCTAACCTCTTACTTCTGATCTCTTACCTCTGATTACCAGCCCTCTTCGATATCCGCGCTGATCTCGTCGCTCTCGGCAAATTCGCGTATCTGCTCCGCGGCAGTCTCCTGTTTGGTGCGGAAGTCCTCTTCTGTTTCCGCGAGGCGAATGCTGCGGCTTCCTATCTGCGAGGAGGTTACCGCCACAAACTTGACGAGCTTCGCGAGAGCCTCGCCGTTGTGCGCCGTAACAACGCTGTCGGGATTTCCGGTAAAGCGCGACAGGATCTCAAAATCCGCGTCCTCGCCGATAGCGACAGCCGCCTTTATTCCCGCGGAATACCAACGGTTTTTATTCAGCTCCTCAAGCCCTTTTTCAAAGTTATCCGTAGGATAACCGTCAGACATAAGTATCATAACGGGCGCAAAGGACAGCGACGGACTGCTCATAAACGAGTTTCTCGACAGCTTAGACGCAAGCTCCGTAAACGCGCTTCCGAGGTCGGTCACATTTTCCGCGTCGATAGGCTTCCATTCGAAATTGTCAACGGAAATAGGCTCGGGGTACATCCACTCGCTTCCTCCCGAAAACTTCAGCACCGCTATCTTGATATCGGCGTCCGCGCCGCCTATTCCTCGTATTTCGGGAATAAGCTCTTCCATAACGGAATTTACCGTGCCGATCTTAGAGCCGCTCATGCTGCCCGAGCAGTCGATAAGCAGGAAAAGCACCATTGATTTTTTGGCGATCTCCTCTGCGTCATCAAAGGGATTTAATGGTGTGTCAGACATTTTACGTCCTCCCTTAATATAATTATACACTTATTATACCATAACCGCAAGGTTATGGTATAATTGCCCGATACGCGCATTCGCAAATCTTTGATTTGCGAATGCGCGAGGGAACCGCAATCGTATAATAAAAGCGTTTGCGCTTTTATTATACCACATTTACCTATTTTCGTCAAGAGCTATTATCGCCTCAAAAAAATTTTTATGATATGATCCTAAAACATAAAGTGCTCTTGTAAAGGAGCGTATTCGTAAAGAAATCAAACCCCGAAGCGGTTTGAAACGACTGCTTCGGGGCTTGGTTTATAATTCTGCTATTCGTATAAATCAGAATATATCTTATTTGCTCACAACGATGATAGGAGTATCATCACATTCATAGCCAAGACTTGCAAAAGCTATAATCTCTTTTGAACATAATTGCTGAAACCAATCCGCAATTTCATTCTCCCGCTCTTTATGAAACTGTTCGGCAGAGAAACTGCAAGTTACCTCTACATCTTTTAAATCTGAACTAATGACACACATTATTTCGTAAAAATCTTGTACAATCCTAAGACTTTTTACAAACAAGTTTGCTGTATTGACAACAGAAAAATAATCTTTTAAACTAAGTTCATCGAAATATTCAAAATCCCCTTGCAATTCCGAATAGAAATGGGAATTTATTATATCTTGCTTTTTTATCTGCAAAGTATCTTTAATAAAACTATCAATTGCAGAAGTTTCAATTCCACCAAAAATAATTTCAATGTACTCCATATACTCCCTTTCATAAATTCCGATTTGTCTCAGTAACCATTATATCTCAAAAAAGCGGTTTTGTCAATAAAAACATCAATGCCCAAGGTCTCCCTTGGGCATTGACGCTGGTTGGTAATTTATGAAAAGGATGGTTATCAAAGTTATCTTTCTTTTGTTCTAATTATAGTATAACCTCACTATGTGAAAATTATAAGCTCTTAATGTGAAAACTGAATGAAAATTTTTCCTTACCCATAATCGGACAAGCCTCGGAAAATTTCCCGCAAATATGGCTCTAAATGCTAAACAAAGTACTGTTTCGCGTACGAATATCGGCAAAAATCTCATGGGCGTGGTGCTATAATTAAGCCAATCCGCTGACCGCGCGCCGTAACTGGAGTAAAGAAGGCGGACCGGTTATTAAAAGCTCTGTAACGAAGGAGGGCTGACATTGCTCAAGATTTACAATGACGGGCGCAGGATAACCGCTTCTATCTCGGGCGACATAGACCACCATTCCGCGCGCGAGCTGCGTATGAGTATAGACGACGTTATCGCAAGCTCGCGCCCCGAGCTTCTGATAATAGACATGGAAAACGTCGGCTTTATGGACAGCTCGGGCGTGGGGCTTATTCTCGGAAGACTAAAGGCGGTCAAAGCCGTGGGCGGAGAGCTTCTGGTGAAAAACGCCCGTAAAGAAATAGCCGACGTGATAGGCTTTTCGGGGTTGTCGTCCGTTATAGCGACAAGCCACAGCGAAAAACGCGATTATTCCACTCTTTAAGGTCAGGGAGCAGATATGAAACGAAAACTTTTAAATGAATGCACGATAAGGTTTCCCGCGTTCTCGCGGAATGAAAGCCTTTCACGGTCTGTGTCGGCGGCTTTCGCGGCGCAGTTTGACCCGACGGCGGCGGATATCGCGGCAGTCAAAATAGCCGTGTCCGAGGCGGTCACAAACGCGGTCGTTCACGCTTATACCGACCGGGACCGCGCGGAAAACGCAAGGGTAGAGATGAGCGTGCGGCTTTACGAGGGCGGTTTTCTGCGGATAATCATAAAGGATAAGGGCAGGGGGATCTCCGACGTAGAGCAGGCGATGAAGCCCGAATTTACCACCGCCCCCGAAAGCGAAGAGCGCTCGGGGCTTGGTTTTACGGTGATGTCGAGCTTTATGGACAGCATAAAGGTACGTTCCGCCGTGGGCAGGGGAACGATCGTAACTCTCGAGAAACAGCTTACTACATACGAAAACGGCGAAAATGAATAACGATGATTTTGTAAAGGCAAATCTGCCGCTCGTCCATTCTCTCGCAAACCGCTTTCGCGGGCGGGGGATAGAATACGAGGAACTGTATTCGGCTGGCTGTGTCGGGCTTGTAAAAGCGTGCGTCAATTTTGACGAGAGCAGGGGACTGTGCTTTTCGACATACGCCGTTCCGGTGATATTAGGCGAGATAAAGCGGCTTTTCCGCGACAGCGGCTCGGTAAAGATAAGCCGTTCGATAAAGGAGCTTTCGCTGAAGATAGTCAGAGTACGCGAGCAGATGTCAAAGGACGGACACGAGCCTACCGTAAGCGAAATAGCGGACAAGCTCGGGGTCGACGAGAGCGACGTAGCGGAGGCGATATCCGCGTCGCTGCCGACGGTCTCTCTTACCTGCGACGAGGACGGAAGCGAGCTGGCTGTGCCTTCGGACAGCTGTGAAAACAGCCTTATTGACCGCCTTGCCCTCGAGCAGTGCATTTCCTCGCTCGAAAAGGACGACCGCAGGCTTATTGTCCTGAGATATTTCTGCGGGAAGTCCCAGACCGAGACCGCGAAGCTTCTCGGAGTCTCGCAGGTCGGCGTATCGAGAAGAGAGCGGAAAATTCTTGAAAATATGCGAAAACAGCTCACTTAAAAAATCAACTAAACCCCTTGCAATTTTCTGTAAAATATGGTAAAATATTTTATATGTAATTTGGTATTATTTTCAGAATATATTAAAACAAGAGGTTTGAAAAAAATGAACGATAAACTCGGCGTTTGTCTTATGAACGATTCGTTTCCTCCGATCATAGACGGAGTCGCGAACGCTGTCATAAATTACGCTAATATTATTTCAAACGGACTTGGCAGAGCCACGGTTGTTACTCCGGAATATCCCGGAGTGGTGGACGATTACCCGTTTGACGTTATCCGCTACCGCAGTATAAATACGCAGAAGATATGGGGCTACAGAATGGGCTATCCGTTTTCGAGCAGCAAGCTCGACGCGCTTACCATGGAGGAGCCCGGCATTATCCACAGTCACTGTCCGTTTGCCTCTACGGTTATGGCGAGAGTTCTGCGCGAAAAGAACAATATCCCGATAGTTTTTACATATCACACAAAGTTTGATATCGACATCTATCACGCTATCCCCAACAAGCTTATGGCGGATCGGGTGATAAAGTTTGTTGTAAACAACATCTCCGCGTGCGACGAGGTCTGGACGGTAAGTCGGGGTGCTGCGGACAACCTGCGCTCTATAGGCTATGAAGGCGATATCTTTGTTATGGAAAACGGAGTCGATTTTCCGTGCGGAAGAGCCGACGAGGACGACGCGGAAGCTTTGAGAAGCGCATTTGAGATCCCGGATGACGCCGTTTTGTTCTTGTATGTCGGCAGACTTATGTGGTATAAGGGTATAAAAATTATACTTGATTCATTGAAGATCCTTGATGAAAAGAACATTGATTTCAGAATGATGTTTGTCGGCGACGGACTTGAGCGCGACGAAATGGAGAAATACGCCGAGGAAATAGGTCTTGGCGATAAGTGCATTTTTACGGGTGCAGTCTACGACCGCGAGGAGCTGAGGGTCTTCTACACGGCGGGCGAGTTGTTTCTGTTTCCGTCCGAGTACGATACAAACGGCATTGTCGTGCGGGAGGCGGCGGCGTGCGGAGTTGGCTCGGTGCTGCTTGAGGGAAGCTGTGCGGCGGAGGGCATAGACGACGGCAAGACCGGTATCATCTGCCGGAATGACGCGCGGGATATGGCGAAAAAGCTCGAATTTGCGTCGAAAAACCGCGCGAAGCTCCGTGAGATCGGCGAAAACGCGATGCGCGAGGTCTATGTCTCATGGGAGACCGCCGTAAAGCGCGCGTTTGACAGATATCCCGCGGTTATCGAAAAGTGCATGAGCGGACAGACACAGCGGCGCGAGGGCGTTATTCAGGAGGAGTTTTTCTCGGCGATAGACAACATAACCGACAGCATTCAGCGATTCAGAAGCATTCCCGCGGGCATTCGCAGGACAAACGAGAAAAACCGCGAGAAATGGCATAAGTTCAGGGAAAGAATAAAAAAGAACAAATAAATTGTTTTCCGTAAGATCGCTCATGGAAAGCAAGCGCGATTTTTTGCTTATAAATGTCGAAAAAAGACGAATATTTCGGCATTTTGACAGACTGATTATGAAAGGCGGGTTTTTATGACTGTTAAGACGTTTTCGATAAACGCGGAGAAGACCGCGTTTGTAAAGGCTTATCTCCCCGACAGCATCATGGACTATGAGTTTACGGAAAAGCGTCCGTCGGTGGTTATTTTCCCGGGCGGCGGATACAATCACGTTTCCGAGCGCGAGAGCGAGCCGGTGGCGTTTCAGTATCTCGCGGCGGGATATACGGCGTTTGTCGTTACTTATTCGGTAAACGCGCGCTTTCCCGCGGCGCTTATCGACGCGGCTTATACCTTCAGCAAGATCCGCGAAAGAGCGGAGGAATTCAAGATAGACCCGAACAAGATAGCTGTCCTGGGATTTTCCGCGGGAGGGCACCTTGCGGGCTGTCTCGCGACGATGTGGAACGATAATCTTGTGGTAAAAACTCTCGGCTGTTCGCCCGACGACCTGCGCCCGAACGCGGCGGTGCTGTGTTATCCCGTTATAAGCGGCGTTACCGCGCCCCACGAGGAAAGCTTCAGGATACTTCTGGGAGACGAGCCAGACCGTTCGGACTTGTCGCGCCTGTCGCTCGAAAACCGCGTTACTCCGAAAACGCCGCCTGTTTTCATCTGGTGTACGGCAAACGACGACAGCGTTTCGGCGCACAACTCGCTGGTTATGGCGAAAGCCTGCATCTCGAATAAGATACCCGTCGAGCTGCATATGTTTGACGAGGGACCGCACGGAATTTCCACCTGCGACAAGTCTATCGGCAACGACAAGAATTTCTGGCGTCCGAACGTAAGGCGCTGGATACCGCTGTCCGTTGAGTTCCTCAACAAATATCTCAATGTATAAGACAGATGTTGGAGATTAGTTACAGTTGTTTTTAACATTGCATAACAAAGATTTACGATATTTACGAAAATAAATAAAAGCTATTGACTCACAGCAAAAAACGGAGTAGAATATTGATGGTTAGTTTAGGCTAACTCGATCAATGAGAAAGGAACAGACAGTTATGAAAAAACCTTTTGTTACAAAGGAACAAATCGAAGAGATAACAAAAACATATCCCACGCCGTTTCATATCTACGACGAAAAGGGTATACGCGAAAACGCGCGCGCGCTTAAAGCCGCGTTTTCGTGGAACAAGGGCTTTCGCGAGTATTTCGCGGTAAAGGCTACGCCAAATCCGTTTATCATGAAGGTCCTGCAGAGCGAGGGCTGCGGCTTCGATTGCTCGAGCCTTACGGAGCTTATGCTTTCGGACGACGTCGGAGCGAAAAAACATGATATCATGTTTTCATCTAACGCTACTCCCGACGAGGATTTCAGAAAGGCATACGAGCTTGGCGCGATAATCAATCTCGACGATTTCACGCATATCGACGTTCTGGATAAGCTTACGGGAATTCCCGAAACTATCTGCTGCCGCTATAATCCGGGCGGAGAGTTCAAGACCGACGGCTCGCCGAACGTTATGGACACTCCGAAGGACGCGAAGTACGGCTTTACTCACGAGCAGATAATCGAGGGATATAAAATACTCAAGGAAAAGGGCGCGAAGAAGTTCGGAATGCACGCGTTTCTCGCTTCAAACACGCTTACGAACGACTATTACCCGACGCTTGCGGGAATTTTGTTCAGAACGGCGGTCGAGATAAAGGAAAAAGCGGGAGTTGAGCTGTCGTTTATCAACCTCAGCGGCGGCGTGGGAATACCCTACAAGCCCGACCAGCCCGCAAACGATATCGCTGTGATAGGCGAGAAGGTGAGAGAGCAGTATGAAAAGATACTTGTTCCCGCGGGAATGGGAGATGTCGCTATCTTCACCGAGCTTGGCAGATTTATGCTCGCGCCATACGGAATGCTTATCGCGAAGGCTATCCGCGAAAAGCACATTCACAAGGAATACATCGGGCTTGACGCCTGCGCGGCAAACCTTATGCGTCCCGCGATAT
>JAFLUF010000071.1 GCA_022508925.1 Oscillospiraceae bacterium
TCTTTGAAAGGGAGTCTGAGGGAAAACTTTCTTCAGAAAGTTTTCCCTCAGTAAAAAAAGGTTGTTTTTTGATTAAAAATCAACTGTTTTTTTGAAAATAAATTGTGCTGTTTTCGGGCTGAAAACCGAGCCGATTTTTTGGTGAAAAATACTTGTTTTTTTGATAATAAAACGTGTCGTTTTATTGTTGTTGAAAAACACGAATTTTTCGCATAATAACAAGTTGTTTTTGAGTAAAAAATCAGTAATTTTTCGCTTAAAAAATTCGCCGATTTTTCAGCGTAAATTATGAATAATTTTTCGATAATTTATTTGCTGATTTTTCGTAAATTAATTCATTGCTTTTTTGGAGGTAATTATGGACTGTTTATTTTGCAAAATTATCGCTGGGGAAATTCCCTCGACAAAGGTTTTTGAGGACGAAAAAATTCTCGCTTTCCGCGACATAAATCCTCAGGCTCCGTCGCATATTTTAATTATCCCCAAGGAGCATATCGGAGGCGTTGACGAGCTGAATGAAAATAACTCCGCGGTTGTCGCGCATATCTTCGCGAAAATCGCGGAGATCGCGAAAAACGAGGGGCTTGAAAACGGCTACCGCGTAGTTTCAAATGTCGGAGAGGACGGCGGTCAGACTGTGCGCCACCTGCACTTCCACATAATCGGCGGCGCAAAGCTGAATACACAGATGGCGTAAAATGGGCAGGCTTAGCGAAGCACAGCTTAAAAACGAGCTGAAAACAGGAGAGCTTTCGCGGGTGTACTTCCTCTACGGCGAGGAGGATTTTCTCATAAAGACCTACGCGGACAGAATACTTGACGCGGCGGTCCCCGAGGAAACGCGCGATATGAATTTCATAAAATACGCAAGCGCGCCGCGTTCGGCGGAGCTTGCGGACTATCTCGACGGAATGCCCGTGTTTGCGGAGTATAAGTGCGCGCTAGTAATGGATCTGGACTTTGACCAGCTTGACGCGGCGGAGCAGAAAAACTATCTCGCGCTTCTGAAAGACATTCCGGACACGTCCGTGCTTATCATCGAACAGCTTCATATCGACCCGAGCGTGTATAACGACAAAAAGGCGAAAGAAAAGCCGAAAAAGCTTATCGAGGCGGCGGATAAAAACGGCGCCGTGTGCGAGTTTAAGTACCTTTCTCTTGACCGCGTGTGCGCGCAGATAACAAAGAAGATCGAGAGGGGAGGCTGTACCGTCTCAAATGAGAACGCCGCTTTTCTTGCGGAAGAATGCGGCAGAAGCCTTACTGTTCTCGCAAACGAGATAGACAAGCTGTGCGCCTATCGTCAAAACGGCGAGATAACTAAAGAGGACATTGACGCGCTTGTGCCCAAGAGAGCCGACGCAGGGATATACACGCTGTCCGACGCGCTTTTCGAGGGCAGGACGCATGACGCGTTTGAGATACTTGACGAGCTTTTTATACAGCAGTTTGACGCGCACAGGATTTTTTTTACGCTTTCGGGATATTTTGTTGATCTGTACAGAGCCAAGCTCGGAAAGCTCGCGGGAAAGAGCTATCTTGAAACGGCACAGTCGTTCGGGTATTACGGCGGGAGAAGCTACGCGATAAAGATCGCCTATCCCAAGGTAAACAAGCTCCCCGCACGGTATCTGGGCGATTGTCTGAGCGTATTGTACAGAACGAACAAGCTCCTGAATTCCTCAAAGATGAACGACCGTACGCTGGTTGAAAGCGCGGTCGCGGAGATCTCGATGCTTAAAAAGACTGATGATTAAGATAAGACAGGCAATAATCGTTGAGGGCAAGTATGATAAGATCACGCTGTCAAACCTTGTGGACGCGGTGATAATACCCACCAACGGCTTTTCGATATACAAGGACGCCGAAACCGCGGAGTTGATAAAAATGTTCGCGGAGAAAACGGGGGTCATTATCCTCACCGACAGCGACAGCGCCGGACTTCAGATAAGAAACCGCCTTAAGAGTATTATCGGCGGTGGAAAGATAATAAACGTCTATATCCCCGAGATACGCGGAAAGGAAAAGCGAAAGCGCGCTCCGTCAAAGCAGGGACTTCTGGGTGTTGAGGGAATGACTAAAGAAGCGCTTGTTGAGGCGTTCAGCCGAGCCGGAGTTTTCGCCGAGGAAAGCGGGGAAAACCCGAATCCCGTGACAAAAGCCGATCTGCTCGAGCTTGGGCTATACGGCGGAGAAAATTCGGCGGAGCTGAGAAGAAAGCTCCAGCGGAAAATAGGACTTCCGTCGGGGCTTTCGGCAAATATGCTTTTAGAAGCAGTAAACGTTATGTACACGCGCGGGGAGTTTCTTGACATCGCGCGAAATATTTTTGGAGAGTAAAAATGGTATTTTCAAGCCTTACGTTCCTGTTTTTCGGTTTTCTGCCGATAACGCTCATCGCGTATTATCTCGCGCCGAATAAGCTGAAAAACATCGTTATCCTGATAAGCGGGCTTGTGTTTTACGCATGGGGAGAACCTATATATGTTCTCGCTATGATAGCGTCTACGTTTATCGACTACACCGCCGGCAGGATAATGGCAAGATACGATGACAAGCCGAAGATACGGCTTGCTTGTCTTGTTGTGTCTGTCGTTATGAACTTAGGGCTTTTGGGAACGTTCAAATATCTCGGCTTTCTCATAAACTCGGCAAACAGCTGGTTCGGGCTTGAGGTCCCAAACCCCGGCCTTCCGCTTCCGATAGGGATAAGCTTTTTCACGTTTCAGTCGATGAGTTATACTATCGATCTGTACAGAAGGAAAATAAAGGTACAGAAAAACGCCATAAGCTTTATGGCGTTTGTAACGCTTTTCCCGCAGATAGTCGCGGGACCTATCGTAAGATATGAGGATATCCAGAACGAGATAAACGAGCGCACCGTGACCGAAAAAATGCTCGGAGGCGGAATTTCGCGCTTTATAACGGGTCTCGGTAAAAAAGTTCTTATAGCCAACAACATCGGCGCGCTGTGGACAGAGATAAAGGCGCTCGATTATTCTGCGCTTTCCGCTGGAACGGCGTGGCTTGGCATATTGGCGTTTACGTTTCAGATATACTTCGATTTCTCGGGATATTCGGACATGGCTGTCGGAATAGGAAAGATGATGGGCTTCAATTTCCCCGAGAATTTCGACTATCCTTATATGTCAAAAAGCATTACGGAGTTCTGGCGGCGCTGGCATATGACCCTCGGAAACTGGTTTAAAAGCTATGTTTATATACCCCTCGGCGGAAACCGCAAGGGAGCCGTGAGAACGGTCGTAAACCTTCTGATAACGTGGGTGGTTACGGGAATATGGCACGGAGCCTCTTGGAACTTTATGCTGTGGGGACTGTATTTCGGCATACTGATAGTTGTTGAGCGTCTGTTTCTCGGAAAGGTCCTCGAAAAGATACCGTCGTTTTTCAGCTGGTTTTATACGTTCGTTCTGGTGGTGTTCGGCTGGATAATGTTCGACGGAGTTGCGCAGGGCGTTACCGATTTCGGCGAGATGTTCGGTCAGGTTTTCGGGTATATCGGGGCGATGTTCGGCGCGAACGGAACGTTTGTCGACGACTATGCGACAAGGTCGTTTGTAAACTACGGCGTAATGTTCGCTTTCTGCATCGTCGGCTGTACCAGCACGGTAAAGAACATTACCGAGACAATAAGGGAAAAAGCCCCGAAGTGGGTAATGTACGGTTATCCCGTCGCTCAGACGGCGGTTATGCTCGCGAGCGTGGCGTTCATTACGACCTCGACCTACAACCCGTTCCTTTACTTTAATTTCTAACCTCTAATTTCTAAAAGGAGTCAGACGATGAAGTTTAAAATGACGCCGGATAAGCTGATGATCGCGCTTTTTGCCATCGTGCTGCTTGTTATTCCGATAACTACCCTTGCGCTTCCGAAAAGCGACAGGAGTGAAAACGAAAACCGCACCCTCGCGAAATTTCCGAGCCTTGTAAATCAGACAAAGCTCAATAAGGCTCAAACTCTTGACGAGGTGATACAGGCGATAAAATGGAACTATATCACCGAGCGCGGCGGCGCGAGCTATATGGACGATTTCGAGACGTATTTTTCGGATCACCTCGCGGGAAGAGAGCTTTGGGTAAAGGCCTCGAACAGAATGTCAACGGCAGTCGGCAAAGATGAGATAAACGGCGTTTATACCGTTGACGGCAGAATGATGGAGAGTTTTCGCGGCTATGACGAGAACGAGGTGCAAAGGTCAATAGACGCGGTAAACGCGTTTGCGGAGAAATATCCGGATATTCCGATGTACTTTATGTTAGCGCCGACATCGCTGGAGATATATAAGTCGAGACTGCCGTCATATTCCGGAGTGACCAGCGAAAAGGCGTTTATGGACGAATGTTACGAAAAGCTGGTAAACGTAAATTGCGTAAACGCTCTCAGTTATCTTTCGGGAAGAGCCGACGAGTATATCTACTACCGCACCGATCATCATTGGACGAGTCTCGGCGCGTACTATGCCTATACCGCCCTCGCGAGACCGCTCGGTTTTACCGCGATAAGTCTTAACAGCTTCAATATCGAGACGGCGAGCAGCTCTTTCCGCGGTACGCTTTACTCTAAAACGCTTGACGACAGCATAGAGCCGGATACGATAGAGTATTATTTCCTTGCGGACGGCGAGCCGAAGGTCACGCTTACGAGGATCAACGGCGACGAGGTCGAAACGTTTGATTCGCTGTATGTCCGCGAATATCTTGAAACAAAGGACAAATACTCCTCGTTTACGGGAAGCAACGTTCCTATCGTTACTATCGAGACCGATGCCGACAGCGGCAGGGAGCTTCTCATAATAAAGGACAGCTACGCGCATTCGTTAGTTCCGTTCTTGTCAAAGCACTTCAGCAAGATAACTATGGTGGATCTTCGCTATATAAACACGGATCTTAACCGTTTCATAACGGTAAGCGACTACGACAGCATACTGTTTGCGTACAACGTTATCGGCTTCTGCTCGGAAAGTTACCTGAAAAAGCTCGCGCTTACGTCTTGATAATGAGAGAACTGTATTTTGAGGTAAGCCAAGGCGAGGACGGACTTTCGGCGAGAGCGCTGTTATACAGGCGCGGAATTTCGGGACGCACGGTCATGCTTTTGAAAAACAGCGGCGGAATAACCAGAAACGGAGAAATACTCCGTACTGTTGACAAAGTGTATGCCAAAGAAAGGATCACGCTGCGAACTCCCGAGGAGAAATGCGGGTTTGAGCCGAACCCGGGTTTGTTTGCTCCTATCGTCTACGACGATTTGGACGCGGTGGTTTTCGACAAACCGGCGGGTCTTGCTGTTCATCCCTCGGCGGGGCATTATTCGGACACGCTCGGAAATTATTTCGCGGTCAGATACCCCGACTCCGTTTTCCGGGCGATAAACCGTCTTGATAAAGATACTACCGGGCTTTGCCTTTGCGCGAAGAATATACTTTCCGCGCCGATCCTGCCAAAAAGCTTCGATAAGACATATTACGCGGTCGTAGGCGGAAAGATCGAACAAGCCGGCGTTATCGACCTGCCTATAGCGAGAGTTTCGGACAGCGTGATAAAACGCTGCGTGCGGTCCGACGGAGAGCCGTCCGTTACGCGGTATAAGCCGATACTTCATGAAAACGGGCTTACGCTTCTCGAAATAAAGCTTGAAACGGGCAGGACCCATCAGATACGCGTTCATTTTTCACATATCGGCTATCCGCTTTCGGGAGACGAGCTGTACGGCGGGGATCGTACGAAAATAAAGCGGCAGGCTCTTCACTGCGGTAAGATCAGCTTTACAAAACCGTTTTCCGATGAGACTGTTTCCCTCGAAAGTCCCTTTCCGGAGGATATGAAAAGTCTTTTCTCAACCGTAAGTTGAATATAATTTGAAAAATCACCAAAAAACATTTCGCAAAACTGTATAATGTTTATAAACTTTGCAATAGCTCTTGATTTATTTTAATGGATATTGTATAATATTAAAAGGGTATTTTTGCCCGTTTGACTAAGTATCCGGTGTTTAAAAATAGTGGTGTATGTATTAGGATAAATGTTTACACCCGACTTCAGGAATAAGGAGTTTGGTGCTGTTGATTCTCGGTGGAAAAGTAATAAAGGTCGAAGTGCTCGATGAAAAAGGCGAGCGTATCCTCGAAACCGATAAAAACTTTGTGCTTCCCCGTAGCATGAGCGACGAGGATAGTATCGTCATGATAAAAGGCAGGTATCTGCCCGAGCTTGATTATAACAGAATAGTGTCCGTTGTTACCACTACAAAGGGAAATGACCGCATAAAATATACCGGCGCGGTCACGATGTCCATTGACTCTCAGCTTAACATCAGGATACTCAGAAACAATGACTCGCAGGTGCTTCAGGAGCGCCGCAGGTACTACAAGATAAAGGTTGACGAGGCAGGAAGGATACTGAGTGTTTTGCGCGACGAGGAAACGCAGACGCTCGATCTTCCCGCGAGGATAAAGGTGCTTGATATAAACGTAGGCGGAGTTTTCATGACCTGCGACCAGATGGAGTTTGAAAAGCAGGATATAATCACTCTCGAGGTCGATCTTGCGCATGAAACGCTTATATCCGAGGCGAAGGTGCTGAGAGTACAGCGCGCCCAGGACGGCTCGATACTCGGCTACGGCTGCGAGTTCCAGGGGCTTACGGCGGCGCAGGAGGACATTATAAGCAGGTTTATCATAAAGGTCCAGTCAAAGATGAGGCAGCAGCAAGCCGAAAAGAACGATCTGACCAAAATTTAGCATGGATCTTGTCACGCTTGAGCGTTTTTATAAATTTTATCATCATCAGGGGGAATAAGGATGAAAAGAACTACAATGAAGTATTCTCTTATAGCCGTGCTGGTTATATTCGCCATTGTGCCGGCTCTTATCATAGCGGCAGTGGGGATTTTTTCGTCGGTCGGCTACAGCGACAGCGTGATCGGCAGCGAATTTGAGGACGGTTCTGTCGCGAAGGCAAGCTCGCTCGGCACGCTGTTTTCCAAATATACCTCCGACGCGGCCACGCTTGCGAAGCTCGACGTTGTGATCGATACAGTAGGCGACTCATCTGATGATAATGATACTGCCACGTTTAATACCGTAAAGAGCTTTGCCGAGGGAGATGACGGAATTCTGGACGTACTTGTGCTCGACCTTAACGGCGCGGTTCTTACCTCCGCGACGGGGATAGAGTCCAAGAGTACTTTCGAGCATTTCACGCAGACTATGCCGGCGGTCTCTACTCTTTTGTCTTGGGATAAATACGGCTCGGACGCGTTTTTTGTTTCGCACGAGGTGCTGGTTTCCGAAAAGGCGGCAGGATATGTCGTTGTAGTAGTCAACCCCGGTCCGGGCGGTCTTGTGCAGACGGCTCTCAACGGATTCTATACGGATAATGATACAGCGCGTCTGGTGCTTATCGACAGCGAGGGCAACACTATCAACTTTGAAGGAAACGGACTTACAATGAAGTCCACACAGCTTGACAGCTCTGTGCTCGATAAGCTTTCGAGATTTTTCAACTCAAACGCAAATGTTACGACTTCCAATATCACAGAAGGTCTTCAGACGGGAACCGCGGGACGTTACTCTTATGTATGCGGTATAATCCCCAATGTTACCAGCTGGCGCTGGCTCGGTATTATGGAAGGCTCGTCCGGCATATCTGTTTCGACGCTTATAGCGCTCGGAGCACTGTTGGTACTGGTGGTCATATGCTGTCTTGCCGGAGTGTTCCTTATAGGAAAAATTCTCGGCAATATGCGCGATATGATAAAGACAATGAACAGCATTGACGCCGAGGACGGTCTCACAGCAATGCGCTTTGATATCAAGAACAAAAAGAGCGAGCTTGGAAGCATTCAGGGTTCATTCAACGACTTCCTTGATGAGATCGCGATAAACAGCGACCGATACAGAACGATCGCGAAGCTCTCTGACAATATGCTTTTCGAGTGGGATTTCCACAAGGAAAGGATGTACATTTCCGAAAACGCCATGGCGAAGTTTGACCTCAAGCCCGAGGGCGCCACGCTTTCAAACGGACGCTTCCTCGACGGACTTATGGAGCCGGCTGACGCGGATAAGTACAAGCGCGACATAAGCGCGATGCTTAAAGGACAGAAGGGCTACAGCGCTCAGTATCAGATAAAAAACAAGTCGGGAACTATGACGTGGATCTCGCTGAGAGCAAACTGCATTACCGACCGTACCGGCGAGCTTCTGAGAGTGATCGGGGTTATGACCGATATCGATAACGAAAAGAAGCTTGAGCTTCAGCTTTCCGAGCGCGCTTCCATCGACTTCCTTTCACAGCTCTACAACAGAAGCACGTTTACCTCCATGCTCGCGACCGAGCTTGACCGCAGAGGACCAAAGAAGATAGCGGTCATGTTCCTCGACGTGGACGACTTTAAGTTTATAAACGACCGCTTCGGACACTCCGTAGGCGACGAGGTCATCAAATTCGTTGCCGATACTATACGCAAGAGAGTTGACAGTAGGGGCGGTTTCGCGGGACGCTTCGGCGGTGATGAGTTCGTAATGTGCGTTATGAACCAGGAGGACGTTGAAAACGCCGAGCAGATAGCCATGGATATGATAGACGAGTTCTTTATGGGCTACACCTCCAGCGACGGCGTTATGCTCAACGTAAAGGTCTCTATCGGAATAACCTACTGTCCCGATCATACTACGGATGTAAACGAGCTTATCTCGTTCTCTGATACGGCGATGTACTTCGTAAAGAAAAACGGAAAGAACAACTATCACATCTATGTTCCGGAGGACAGCGAAAACGACGAGTACAGAGACCCCGAGGGTTACTAATACAAAATCCAGAGCACCGTTCCGCGGCGAGATAAGCTGCGGAACGGGTTTGTCTGTTTTTTAGAAGTTAGAAATCCGGAGGTAAGAGATTAGGATTTGCTGTATTGATACCCGGTTATAACACAGGTTTTATTATCCTGTTCTAACTTCTGATTTCTTGAAATTTGGAGGAATATAGATTGACTAAAATTATTGCTGTGACAAATCAAAAGGGCGGAGTCGGAAAGACGACGACCTGCGCGGCGATCTGCGGTGGATTGGTAAAAAGAGGTTACAAGGTTTTAGCGGTTGATCTCGACCCTCAGGGAAATCTTAGCTTTAGCCTCGGAGCGGAGGCGGATGACAAGTTTACTATCTACGATGTACTGAAGGATAACTGCGATATTCAGGACGCGATAATCCACGGAGAGACCTGCGACGTTGTTCCGTCAAATATCCTGCTTTCGGGCTTGGAGCTTGAGATGACGGGAGTGGGGAGAGAATATGTCCTTCGAGAGCAGTTGAATTATATAAAGAAAAACTACGACTATATAATCCTCGACACCCCGCCCGCGCTTTCGGTGCTTACGATAAACGCTTATACGGCGTCGGACGAGCTGA
>JAFLUF010000072.1:0-3177 GCA_022508925.1 Oscillospiraceae bacterium
TTCCTCCTATAAATCATTCTTCCGAAGAAGTTCTCTGAGTGATACGGAAGATCACGAATTCCGCAGGCTTTACGGGCGCGACTCCGATAACGCATATAAGTCGTCCGTTGTTTATATCGTCCTGCGTCATAGTCTCTCTGCCGACGTTTACAAAAAACGCCTCGGCGGGAGAGCCGCCCGCGAGCGCTCCGCTTCGCCATACAGTATTAAGGAACACGTCTATCGTTCTTTTTACGCGTACCCATAACAGCTCATCATTAGGCTCGAAAACTACCCAGTTCGTGTTTGCCTTTATGGATTCTTCAAGATAAATAAACAGACGTCTTACGTTGACGTATTTCCATGATGAATTGGAGCTTACCGTTCTTGCGCCCCATACTCTTATTCCCTGTCCCGGGAAAAATCTTATAAGATTTACGCCTTTGGGATTAAGTATGTCCTGCTCGCCTTTATTGTACATACAGTCAAGCCCGACGCAGGCGCGTATTGTTTCGTTCGCGGGAGCCTTATGTACGCCTCTCGAATTATCGCTTCTGGCGAATATACCCGCAACCGAGCCCGACGGCGGAATGGCGGTGTTTTTCTTCGCAAGCGGATCGAAAATTTCTATCCACGGGTGATATAAAGCTGCGTAGCTTGAATCAAAGATATTTCTGTGAGCTATAACATCATCTATTTTCTGACTTGAGCGCGGCAGGTCAAGCACCGCGAAGCGGCTTGCCAATCCCTCGCAGTGAGCTACAAGACTAAGCTGGACATTCGGGTCTGTAACGCCCGGAACGGCGATTATACTTACAACGTCGTTGTCAATAAAGCTTTGGATCCCCGTGCGTTTTCCGGGACCGTTGTCCGTTCCGATAAAGTCAGAGGCGCTTAAAGCGTCCTTTGTACCGTCAGAGCCGCCGTCCATGCCGATAACGAGTATGTCCTTATCCTTTCCCGCGATCATTTCAAATGTTGAACATAACTCTTCGGATTCGGGTATCTCAACACTTACATCCAGAAGGTCCGACTTTGCCATTTTATTCTTGATAAAGCTTGACGAACGAAGATTGAGGCTTACATTTTCATACAGCTCTACAGCGTCCTCATACTTTATCTCAACGTTGAATTCACAGGTATAGATCACCTTTGACGGCAATATCTCCGTGTCGGTGACGTCGCCGTTAAAATCGTCCGTAAAGCTCAGCAGATTATCCTGAACCGAGGATATTTTGTTATACTGTATCTCGGCTCCGTCGGTGAAAGCGACAATATCGCCCGTCTGAAACCCCGCGGCGTTTTTGACCTTGTATACCTTTCCCTGAACAAGCTCATCGGCGCTCAATATCTGCGTTTTAGCTTTTGACGACGGAGTGATGATAACTCTGATAAAATTCCCCCATTTCCCGGGGTCCTTCGCGGTAAAAGTAAGAACGCTCTGCTCCGAAACACTCTGCGCGCATTTTGAATCGGGCGGCGTTACTCTCATAATATAGGCTCTTGTTCCGCCGTTGATAAAAAAATGCTCTACCGCATACGACAGAAAGCGATAATCCTCAAATTCCGCCTGAGACAGATATCCGCCGTATTTCCGCTTGAAATCCGCGAAATTGGTCACAAGCTGCGGAGTTCCCTTGTCAGGACCTTTCACGCTGAGTCCGATAAATCCCGCCGTGCTGGTACCCACGCCTTCCATGGGCTTGGAACCCGATTCAAACTCTTCAACATACACTCCCGGTGATAAATATTCCGGCATTTGTTTTCCTCCTTTATGATTTTTAATTTATTATAAAGCATCTTCAGCCCGGACCCTGACGGCATTCCCGCCGCTTTCACCGTAAAGCCTGACTGTTGCTGTGCCGACAAACGGCTTTTCTATGGGTATTTTTTCTTTAACATACAGATCGAACGCGGGCAGCATTACCGAATGCTCCATGCCGTAATCGTTCGCGAGTTTTTTTACCGAGTAATCGGTCATGAGAGCGTTTTCCGCCTTTTCAAGAACGACAAATTCCTCAGCTCCCGAGTGTGTATCCAACAAAAGAAAGCTTCTCCCCTCAAGGCAAAACCGATAAGGGTTTTCGGCGGAGATATGCTCGTCTCCCGCTCTGACCGAACGATTGAGGCAGAAATACCCGTATTCAAGCGCCGCTATGCCGTATGACCCGACATTCAGCCACACAGCGGTTTTTCGTGGCGGCGGGGCTTTGCGTATGAGGTTTATACGCAATATCTCCTTTTCGAGAGCAGCGAGGCATTCAAAGCTGTAATAAACATCGGACCTTACCGAAAGCGCAAACTCGTTCGGCAATTCCTTTGAGGCTATGTAGAATCCGCCGCTTTTTCTCACGGGAAAAAATCGCTTTCCGTCGGCAAAAAAGCTCAGCTTGTCCTCCGCGGGAACAAATCCGAACGTATCGATACACTGAATTATAAGCGAGATATTCATAACTCTCTTCCCTGCGGACCTCCCACTGTCTGAATGTCCGCCGACGTTGTTCTCGAAACGGCTTTGCCCGCAACAGCAGAGATCTCTACAGGCGTAACATAAAATCCGACCGAAAGCTTTGGAGGACTTTCACGATAGCTTTGGATATTCGACATTTCTTCAGGCGTCAGATCCAGCATTCTGAGCTGAAGCCTGTCAACATACGTTCCCGGTCTGAATCCAAGCTCGCGTTCCGTCAGAACGGGGGTGTTAAGCAGTGTTTCAATTGCGCGAAACAGTATATTGTGTTCCTCCTGAGTTTTATGCGCGTCCTCCGCTTTGCTGTACGCGGTAAGAAGATAGTAAAGCGTCAGAAACTGCGGAGCCTGCTCGCGAAAGCCGCTGCCCTTTTGCACAAGCGGCTGGGGAGTGATGTCATAACAGGGACGTATGCTGTAAAGGTAAAGTCCCAGCATAAGATCCCGCGGTTCTTCGGGAGTGCATATCCCCACGCGTCCCGACCCGGGAAACAAGTCGGAAAGCGAGCGCGAGAAAAGCTCTGTTAAAGATTGTTCAAGTCTTTTCATCTATAACCCCGTTTGCATCTAAAATCACTTAAAGCGTTATCAGTCGTCATCCATCTAATTGATGTTCGCTTGCTGCGGAAGACCGCCACCCGGTTGTTGCTGCTGTTGCTGATCAGCGTTATCCGGCGCCGCTGCTTGCTGCGGAGGACCGCCACCCAGTTGTTGCTGCTGTTGCTGATT
>JAFLUF010000072.1:3277-9304 GCA_022508925.1 Oscillospiraceae bacterium
GCCACCCAGTTGTTGCTGCTGTTGCTGATTAGCGTTACCCTGCGCCGCTGCTTGCAGCGGGTTATTCGCGGGCAAAATACTCTCTTGATAAGCAACATATGCTCTGTTAAGAGCATCTTTTACATTTGGATCCTTTATATCTTCGATATCATTCTGTCTTAAAACTTGTGAGTTAAAAGAACGTAAAGACCTGTTGCCTATCTTGCCTTTACTCATTGTCGCTGCTTTTTTTATCGCCGCCTCGTAGTTGCTTCTTACCTTTCTTTGATTCTTTATTGCCTCAGCGTGCGCTTTATTCTTTTCCTCATTACCGTTGTTTTGAGCGTTGTACATATCCATAGCTGCGATCTGTTCATCACATGCGTCACACGCCGCGTCCGCATACTTTTCGATCTCTTCTATATACCTATGTTTTCTGTCCGCGTGTTTTGTATACAAAAAGCTGCCTATTCCGCCGATCATGCCCAAAATACCAAACGCTGTCGTTACAGGTCCGGCGGAAACGTTATATGCATACGTTGATGCGCTTTCTTTCTCCCTCTGCACCACCCCGCCTTCCTTAAACTTCGCTTGGAGCGGCTTGTCTTCGGAATCGGAAGAGTCTTCCGCTTCCTCGGCTTTTTCATCGGCGTCGTTTTCCATAGCCTCGTCGTCGTTGAGGGGAAGCCCTTCGATCTCGCTGTTAGCCTCTACCATATCGCTCTTCTGCTGAACGACGTGTCCGAGCTCGTGCGGAAGGTGCTTTTCCTGCCCGGGAGCGACATATACGTTATTTCCCTGAGTATAAGCGTGAGCGCGGAGCTGCGCGGGCTTTTCGGAATTGTAATGCACTTTCACGTCGTCGAACGAAAACCCGCTTGAGCGCTCAAAACCCGCTTTCATTCCCCGAGGTATATTTGTTTTGTTATCCTTTTCGGACGCTGTCTTCTCGGGTCTTTGCGCATACGTATTCAAATCTGATCACCTCCTAAATTTATTTTTTTATAACCGACATTCGGAAACGAGAGACCGAATTTCTCATACTCATATTTCAGAGCGGACATAATATGCCGCATCGACAGCGGAGAACCTTCCGCGCAAACAGCGGCGGAAAGAGCCGCCCATTTTATCTCGGCGGGAGACAGATCAAAAGCGCCCGCAAGAAAATCAAAATCAATATCCTCCCGGGGCAGAGTCTCGGGAATAAATCTGCGCCACAACTCCGCCCGCGCCGCGGTATCGGGCTTAAGAAACTCTAAGGTGAAATGCAGTCGCCTTTTAAACGCCGGATCGATATTCCCCTCGATATTAGTCGCAAGCACTACGATCCCGCCGTATTCCTCCATTTTCTGCAGCAGATGGGCGGTCTGCGCGTTTGAGTGTCGGTCATGGGAGTCCATTACCTCGGTGCGCTTGGCAAACAGAGAATCAGCCTCGTCAAAAAACAGCAGGCAGTTGTTTTCCTCCGCTTTCTGAAATACCTCGGATATCCTTTTCTCCGTTTCGCCTATATATTTATCCTCAATACGGCTAAGGTCTACACGCATGACCTCCAGACCCAGCTCCGCCGCGAGAATGTAAGCGGACATGGTCTTACCTGTACCCGAAGCGCCGTAAAACAGTACGCCCAGACCCCTGCCATACGGAAACAGTTTGTCAAAGCCGTGTTGTTCCATAAGCCGCGGAAGACTTTCAACAGTCCTGATGATGCGTTTAAGGGTTTCGGTTATATGATCCTGCGCGACAAGATCCTCAAGACGGAACATGGGATGTATCAGCTTGCAGACGGGACTTTCGCTGTTCAGTGACATTATCCCGCCCATAAGCTCTCTGATATCCGCAGGTCTTGGCGAACATCTTCTGCAGACCTCAGCGATATCTCCGACTGTCAGGCGATAACGCTCCGCGAGAAATTTCACGTCAATATCCGCGCTCTCAAGATAATACTCCCACGCTTTTAAACGCAAAGCGCTGTCCAACGGCGCAGTTTTCAGGGAAAGGCAGTTTCTGCCGCGCGGTCTTATCGGGCTTTCTTCTGAATTAGCGCAAACAAAAACTATCGGCAGTAGATCCGTCAGCGCATTTACAAGACTCACTGCTTTTTTGACTTCCTCATCGGCTATTACTACAGGAACGCTTTTCGTTAATACGCACGCTCCGGTCAGTATGTCAGCAAACTCGTCAATATCTTTTATATCATCAGCGTAAACCACTGCCGTATTATTTCCGAACGAACCGCAGATCTGCGCGGCAAGGGTGCGTCTTCCGCTGCCTGTCCTGCCGTTAATAATAATACAGGATAACGCGTTTGCGGAAATAAACTCAACACCGTATCCGCACAAGTCGCCATACAATAGAGGGAACTTGTCCGGATAAACGTTAAGGGATATATTCGGAATTGAAACATAATTTCCTATAATGAAATTGAATATAAAGCTTTTTAGCTTGAAACGCCGCTCAATCCCGCAGCCTTCCTCCACATCCAAAAGATATTGAAACGGTTTTTCGGCAAGCATTGTCAGATACACATTTTCGCTTTCAATAAACGGATAGTGAGAAATTGCATCCGAAAATGTCGGAGCGGCTCCGTTTCCCTCAAGAGCCGAGGAAATACCGAGCATTACGCAGAAATATTCAAAACCCGAAAGCCTGAATCTTTCCCGCACAACGACCAAAGGCAAATCCGTATCTGACGTCATGTCCTCGCGTGATCTCAGACAGTTAAGCTCGCTTGCTGAATCATCGGTACCCTCCGAGTGATCCGACTCAAAACACAGGCGAATTATCCGACATACATCCGATATGTGCTCAAACGGTTCACAATAGGGTCTCAGCTCCTGCCCATCATTTTTTTTATCCATAAAAACGCCTCAGTAAATTTTATAAATACAAAATAATGTCGATCATGTTGTAATAACGAGGGTAAGCCGCTCGGTCTGACGGGCATACGCTTGTACGCTTTCGATCATGCAGATACGCGTTATATTTGCGCCTGAACGACCGGGAACGTCTGCAAGACGCGACAGGTCTCTTGCTCCATCAGTTTTTTCGTAAGTGTCAATATGTTTTTATACTTAATTATGAATTACCAATGCGATCATGTTTTTTAATATGCGGTCTTCATTAAATGCAGCCCATAATTCATATCACTGCAAATACCGCTTGAACCTTGATAACAACTTTTATATTTTTGGATAATATTAACCTGGCAAGAAAGGCAAAATAAACTTATGATATATGAATTATATCATAATTTATATTTTTTTTGAAGTCATTTTGCGCAAGATGTCGAATTTCTGCGCAACATGTAATTTAGTAGGCAAATTAACCATATTATAACTATATTAATTTGTGTAATATCACAATTAAGTCAGTGTTATTTTAACGTAAAAAAATCACCTGCCGTTGTTCCTCCAAACCGTGATAGTTCGGACAACGTCAGGTGATTCGCTTAGGCTTAGTCTGTCATGTACAGAATAAAACACCTGCCGCTGTACAAACCATGGGGTTCAAATTACGGCAGGCGTTCAGCCTAATGTTTTTTCGCTTTTGTATTTCCGTGCAACCTTTGAGACATATTTATTATCTCTTATATAATAACGCCATAGACAATTGGCATATTCATCCGCGTAATCAATATTGATCCTCGGAGACACTCCGATATCAGCAGCGGAAATGTCCGAGTATTCATCAATGTACAGCTCTTCGCCGCACAGATCAAAAGCGTAATGATCTTTTGTTATCTCAAGAGCCGCGCAAAGCTTGCCCGGTCCGTTGCACAATTCAACGACGTTCTGAGTATTTCTGCGCTTCATCATCAGGTCAATGCCTTCAACAGGCTCCAGAGCTCTTACCAAAACGACCTCCGGCTTGTCAATAACATTGGTCACGACGTTAAAGCAACAATGCATTCCATATATTGAATAGATATACGCATAGCCGCCCGGTCCAAACTGAACCTCCGTTCGGGCGGTTCGCTTGTTTAAATATGAATGAGCCCCTTTATCATTGCCTCCCATATAGGCTTCAACTTCAACGATCATTCCGGATGTCAGACCGGCTTTGGTTTTGTGAACCAGGATCTTCCCCAACAAATCGGGTGCTACAGAGTTTGCGTCTCTTAAATAAAAATCACGTTTTAACATTTTGGTTCTCACTAATAATTTGATTGTATTATTGTATCATAAAAGCTCAGCTTTGTCAATATAAAATGTACTATATTTGTGTTTTAACATATCATATCGTTTTTTTGAAAAGTAAAGCTTACGAATGGCTCTGCAGAGCCATTCGCTAACCACCGCAAAAAAGATTTCATTGTATTCGGGCATAAAAAAACGTCCCACAACAGCCTGTGGGACGTATTGGGAGCGGCGCCTCGCCGCTGGTGCGAGTGACGGGACTTGAACCCACACGTTTAGAAAACACTAGCACCTCAAGCTAGCCTGTCTGCCTATTCCAGCACACTCGCATATCGTCTGTGACGACTATTAAATTATATCACATACTTTAATTTTTGTCAAGAGATTTTTTAAAAAAATTTGACAAAAACTATATTTTTTTCATGTTTTTGAACGGGTTCCATTTTCCGCCGGCGAAATAGGCAACAAACATTATAAAAAGCACAAGATTATGCCCTATCATACATCCCCATGCTTCAACAAGCCCGCCTGCAGTGATCTGTGTAAACACATAAGTTCCGGCAATTCTTACACACCACATTCCCAGAACGCTGAATATAAACGGAACAACCGTCTTGCCAAGCCCCTGAAGTATCCCCTCAATTACTATCGGAACACCGTAAAACGGCTCGGATACAGCAACCATTCTGAGAACTGTGCTTCCAAGAGCTATTACCTCGCCGTCCTTTGAAAAAAGGCTCATAAGCTGAGGCGCGAAAATAAACAGCAAGCCTCCCGATATTATCATCAGCAATACCTCAAGCGGAATGATAGTTTTAACAAGCCGCTTGAGCCGTATTTCGTCCTTTGCGCCGAATGCAAATCCCGAAAGCGCCGCTGAGGCGGTCTGCATTCCGTATCCGGGAATATAAAACAGACTTTCAACGGTATTCGCTATCGTATGCGCGGCGGCTGAAGTTTCCCCGAGAGAATTTATCATTGACGCAAACACAACATATCCGAGCGACGTAGCAAACCTTTGAAGCATATTCGGAAGCGCAACCTTCAGACACGCCCTTATGATAACTCTATCAGGCTTCAGGCTCTGATTTTTCGGTGAGATCTTCCTGTGTCTGAATAAAGCCGCAGTGATCATAACTCCGCCGAAAACATACGACGCGGCGCTTGCGATCGCCGCTCCGTCAATACCCATATCGGCTCCGATCACCGTAATTGCCTGTCCGAATACCCTTAACCTTCGCGTTGGATAAATTAGAAAAAAGTTAAGTAATATGTTTATTACATTTACTCCAATACCTACAAGCATGGGAGTTTTGGTATCGCCCGCGGCTCTTAAAACCGTTCCGAAAATAATACTCGCGGTTCTGAACAGCATAGGTGAATATAAGATCAGAAAATAACGCGCCGCCATATCGCGGATATTCTCATCAACGCTCATCCATACAGGAATTTGTCCGCTTAAAAGCGTCGTGACGAGAGTAAAGAATACTCCCGCGGCAATTACCGCGAGAACCGCCTGTCCCGAGGCTTTTCTTGCGCTTTCTTCCTCGCCCGCGCCTATGTGCTGTGAAATAAACGCCAGAAATCCAACGCCTATTGCAGAGATCGTGCTTCCCACAAGCCAGCTTACGGTGCTTGTAGCTCCCACAGCAGCGGTGGCGCTTGTGCCGAGAGAGCCGACCATTGCTGTGTCTATGTATTGAACGGCAGTCTGCATAAGCTGTTCGAGCATAGTCGGAAGCGACAGCGCGAGTATGATCGGAAGCATTTTACGAGTGCTTACGGCGCCGCTTATATTTTTTTCGCTCAGCCTTTCCCTGCTCATTATCTCACCGCCCTTAATCAATTTTGGAATACATAAAGTCTTTGAAAGGGAGTCTGAGGGAAAACTTTCTTCAGAAAGTTTTCC
>JAFLUF010000073.1 GCA_022508925.1 Oscillospiraceae bacterium
CGGGGTCATATTCGTACAGATCATTGGAATTTCCGGGTATTCCGTAAATTTTACCGTTAAAATGAGTAATTGTTCCGTAACAACCGCCTATTGGAGTATTTTCCGCCTTGTCTGCTGCAAGCTCGGTTTTGGAATTGGCTGCGTCGATCCGATATAATCCCGTCTGCTGAGAAAAGCTGTAGATACAGCCGTCAGAATAAACCGTTCCGCCAAATAAATTTACAGGGACGGGATCGCCAACGGTTCTTACACTTTCGGTCAGCGGATCAAATTCGACTACAGATGATTTGCGAAAGGGCGTAAAATAAATTTTGCCGTTAGGATGAAGAACCGCTCCGTTAGATCTGTTAGTTTCCCAGATCGGATCGAAAATTTTTCTGCAGTTGCAGTTGTTTAAATCTATACACAGTATATAATTTGCGCCTGCTCTCGGAGGCAGCACTATTCTGTCACCCACCAGAACACCGCCGTAATGATGCCCGAATATGATCTCCTTGTCGTCTATTACGAAATTATCCAGACCAATATCTGTTTCTTCAACTGTTTTTTCGTTTATATCGATTTTCAGAAGCTTGTCGGAGTTTCTCGGAAAACCGTACACATATCCGTTTTTATCGTAATAAGCACCGCATGAGTAGGCAAATTTCAGATCGGGGAGATCGCCTATAAACTCTGTTTTTTGTGTTTCGGGATAATACAGCATAGTCTGAGCTGCGGAATTATTTATACTGACCACCACTTCTTCACCATGCTGATTTTTACAGTATACACAGCCTACATACTTTGCGGAAGACACATTGGATACAAGTCGGCGGACTTGTATCCCTTTCGCATTCATATCTTTGTTTGCGGAAAAAGTGTTTTGCAGTATAGACTGATAGGAACGCATATCAAATCGCACTGTAGATCCCTCCCGATAGTGATCACACTCAAATTACTTCCAACTGATTTCCGTTCTTATGACCTTTGCGGGATTTCCCACGGCAAGACAGTTGGGAGGAATATCCTTTGTAACAAGGCTTTTCGCGCCTACACAAGAACCGTTTCCGATCGTAACTCCCTTTAAAACAGTCACGTTTTGTCCGAGCCACACATGACCGTCAAATTTTACGGGAGCGGGAGGATTTATCACATTTCCTTCCTTGTCCGATATACTGTGAAAGTCGCTGTCGATAATATAGCAATCGGGACCGATAGTCGCGTCGCCTATTGTAATACTATTCCGGCAGATTATTTTTGTGCCGGTATTCATATATCCGTTTCCTAAGATAAGCGTCGCGTCTTTATGAACAACGATACGGCAGCCATAGTATATGCGATACGTTCCATTGACGATCAGCTTAGCGCCTTCACGCAGATCTATAAGACACTCGGCGTTGCTGCCGGGAAAACGGTCGTTATTGAGTATAAGCCCGCCGTTCTGAACTGTAATTTGCGCGGTGGGGTGCGCTCTTATGACCGCACCGTTCACAACAACATTCGGATAAGCAGTCTGCAATGAGGCGTTTGTGTCGGTGCTGCAATCAACAAAATTTTCGGAATCGATCTCTTCTATTATCTGTGAAAAGGGGATCTTCTGAGCCAATCTCCGGTAAAAATAATCCGAATACGGCCCGGGTTTTACGGAGTTGTTAAGATGCACATTACCTTTTGCTGCCATTTCCGCTGTTTTTTCTTCACAGTATATTTTGCTTCTTATAGAATCGAACAGCTCTTTCCCTTTTTCGGAATGGACTATCGCGGTACTGATACCGTGCTTGTCATCACCGCTTTGCATATTTATTCCCCAGGCGTCTGCAAGGGTTATATCGCTTATTCGTTCCACTCCTTTAAATTGGCAATCCATACAGCTTGGACGGGAGAAAAGGCGATGTTTTAAAAAACCCTTGTAAAAGCTGTCCTCATATCTGTCCTTCAAATAGTAGTTATCGGAATTTTCGAGATCTATGCGGGTAGAGAATTGCTGCCAGCTTTTCTCCTTGTTTTTGAACCATACCCGTTTTACTGCTTTTCCGTATTGATGTTCAATATCATCCAGATAAGCGGAATAAGCATATGGACTGTTTACGGAATGACAAATAAAATCAACAAGATATAAATTTTCCGTATTTACCTTTTTAAATTCCATGTACTGCTTTACTGCCGCGCATTGGCAGGGAGTGCCGCAGAACATTACGGTTTTTCCGGTGTTCAGATGATTTTCTATCTTGGGATATGCTTCGCGTATTTCACTTTGAACATATTTGGATCGTCTGATTTTCGGAAGCTCTTCGGGCGATGTGATCTCAATATGACATACTGTCGAAAGAGTCTCATAAGCCGCGCCGAATACAACAGCATCTCCTTTTTCAAACAGCTTCAGCGCCAATTCGGAGAAAAATCCTCCGCTTGTGGAATTATAACGTATTTCTTCATTGAGACTGTATCCGCAATAAACGCGGGTATTTTCCCTTTCGGGTCTCATGTTTTGCAGTATCGGACAAGCCTTTGCGCACGATCCGCATTTAGCGCAAGAGTCTCTGTTTACCTGCGGATAAATAAAACCGCTTTTATCATCACGGATAGGAACAATGCAGTTATTTGGGCATGAGTATCCGCAGGAAAAGCAGCCTGTACATAAGTTATGAGGCAGTAAATCGGTACATATGCCATTGGGGATTATCGGCTCTTTATTTATCGCGTCAACAATAAATCCCCGTGTTTTATTATACATTTCGTCAAGGCGGGCATTGACAAAAGACATATTTACGGAACTTTCAACAGATGTCCGGATATCTTCCTCAGTCACTATAAATTTGTTTTCCGCGCCAAATTGCGGCAGGATAGACTTAACCCTGAAGTCCGGATAGCTTTTGCGGTTGATCACGGAAAAATTCTTCCCAAGTATCAACGCCATACACAGACCATGAAAAGAATTCGTGATCACATAATCTGAGTTGCTCAGATAATACAGCCAAGCTGATACGCCGTCCTCGCCGACCGACGCATATTCATGACCTTGTATCATATCTATCAATCTTTGATCTCTTGCCGCTATAATAAAAAAGGGCTGCAAGCCAACCTTTTCTGCTGCTTTTATCGCGAACTTAACATCATCTTCGGCGTCCTTGCTAAGCAAATATACCGCGGCGTATCTATGACCGACCGCCTTATGCTCCGAAAGAGCGGCAAGCTTGAGATAAAACTCCTTTTTTTGTGAAAAAACAGGGTCAGGCATTTGCACAGCATGAACAGCTCCGACCCTTTTGCATATTTCAACACCGTCAGGCTCTCTCAGGGACAGCGATGTAAAACGCTTCAACCGCTTTGACAACAAAGGATAGTCCTCCTCGGTATAATCGCCGGTCGGAGTCCCGAAGCTCGAAGCAAAGCTTATGATATTCCTGCCGTCCTTTACCCAATCAAAAAAGCGTATATTTATCGGGAGAAACCACTGCTTTTTAAACGACCAATCCGAGCACAGCAGAAAGCTGTCGAAATGATCGTTCCATTCAAACGGCGGCTCGGCGTCATCTGCAAATTCCTCTGTAAATTTACATAGCTTGTTATATATCAGTGTAGGATCGTCATCATGCTCTTTGACGCGCAGCATCCTGGCACTGAAGCCCAGCTCAGTTACCGTAGAATATGTAGTTAAAACAGTCAGCTTTCCGCCAAGATTTACATTGCTGTAATTACCCAAAATTGCGACATTGTGCTTTCTGTTGTATTGCTTTGCCATATTTAAGATTCTCCTTTTTCTTTAAGGCTGCACAGCACAATCAGCCCCTCGAGCGCAAACGCTTAGGCATTAGCCTTGTGAGGTCATGTCATATTATGTATTATACCACACCGTCTTTGAGTTGTCAAGCATTTCTACGATGGGCGCGGATCATTTGACAAGTCAATGTAAGTATGTTATAATAAAAGCATAAATGCTTTTATTATTTATTTAAATGCCCTCGCGCATCCGCAAATCAAAGATTTGCTCCGCGCGTATCGGGCAATTATATCATAACCTTGCGGTTATGATATAATAAAAATGCACAAATAATCTTGTATATCGGCTTATTGTAAATATATTCGAATGGAAGGTACATTGTTATGAAAAGTCATATTTCCAAAAGAAATTTTTCGTTGCCGAGCGGCTTAACAGAAGAAACGCTGAGAAACGAACGTAATTTCTTAAATTATGTTAGAATGCTAAGGATTTTTGCGAAAAAATACTGTGTCATCATTGCTGCCAACAACACACCGTGTGGTTCTATCTATACACAAGCCATCTCAAAAGAGGTTATGGGAATCGGGCTTAATATTGATTTGTACAACAAATTTCAGTGCCCCTACGCGGCAATTATAGATGAGGGTGTTTTGCTTTATGAAATGTTAGAGCCGAATACGAAGAATGTTCTTGAAATAAATAAGAATCTTGATACAAATGATGAAATCAATATCATTAGTGCGGGGTATAATGCTCTTGATGCCAACAAGGGCATTATTAAAATCAATGGAACAAATTATTCTCCCAATTCAAGAGGACTTAATTTTGTCGTCTATGATAAGTTTGCAAAAACGGTTATAGACGCGGTGGCTTTTGACACATACAGCACTTTGTTTGCCAATAGAAAAACAGATAACTATAAGTTACTTGATAATTTTATTAAAACTCACCCGGGAGTTACGGTTGTGGAATATAATATTCCCAGATTCCCCACCAGCAATCTCACCGAAAATGAGAAATTCATAAATAACAACAATCTTTTTCTTGGCGCAGTGATAAAAAATTTGAAAAAACATTTGTTCGCTATAAACCGATACTATGATGATGAAACGGCTGCGGAGGTGCTTGCCACGCCAAAATCTTATCTGGATAATACGGGCGCGCGCCGCTTTGAGGATAACCAAGGTAAAAATGTGAATATTATAGGCGGACATCGTGTAACTTGTCATCAGCCAACGCATAACGACAGCAACTTGTATATATACGGAGGCTGCTGTACATTCGGCGTAGGAGCGTCAGACGAGCATACCATAGCATCTCATTTACAAAAAATAGTAAATGAATCCGTGCCGGAATATAAGATAAAAGTACATAACTACGGTTATTTCCTCGAAGACCTTGAAGGTATGACTTTTGAGCAGACTGCTGCTACATTGAATGCGCTTCCGGCAAAACCCGGGGATATTGTTTTGTTTAACAGTTCGGATTTTTCGGGACATCAAATCCCCAATATTGATATATCAAAAGCCGCTTGTGAACCGCGAAACTATGAAGTGTTTTTTGATACGGTTCACTATACCCCTGATGGCTATAAGCTGATAGCGGAAAAGCTCTATGAAGGACTTGCGGAGCAGGGTATACTTGACAAAGCACACGAGCTTGCAGCGGAACGAGGAAATGAACGCTCTACGGCAAGCGTCTCTGATTTCGATCAGAACACCAATGAACAGCTCGCCCAATACAAAAAATTTCTTACCGATTTTTACAATTCTTCTTTAAAGCAGACCATCGGCGCGGTCGTTATGAACTGCAATCCTTTTACGCTTGGACACCGCTATCTGATTGATAAAGCCTTGGAGCAGTGCAGCTTTCTGATACTGTTTCTGGTTGAGGAGGACAAATCGGAATTCTCGTTTGATGAGCGATTGAAGCTTGTCGATGAGGGCACAAAGGATATACCCAATCTTGCTATTATTCCGAGCGGAAAGTTTGTATTGTCGTCGCTGACTTTTTCGGAGTATTTCAACAAAGCCGAGATGCAGGACAGGGTAATCGACACCTCGCTGGATGTAAATGTTTTCGCACGCGAGATCGCTCCGTGCCTGAATATAACCAAGCGCTTCGCCGGAGAAGAACCTCTTGACAACGTAACTAAGCAATACAACGAGACTATGCGGAGAGTCCTTCCGGAATACGGCATAGAATTTGTGGAGATACCCCGAGTCGAGCTTGATTCCAAGCCAATAAGCGCGTCGCGCGTCCGTGAGCTTGCCAAAAGCAAAAACTTTTCCGAGCTTCGAAAGCTTGTGCCGCAGACTACGCTTGATTATCTTGCTCATAAATATAATTCATAATACCACTATGCATATTACGGTCGTGTACTTTAAAGCTATTATAAACCGATCTTCCCTAACAGATAAACGCCGTGTATATGGTGCGCAGACAGTATAAAAACCCCATTTCCTAAAGCGAGCCGCCTTTGGAAATGGGGTTTAAAATTAAGCTGAAACTTACAGGAAAATACGCAAAGAATGAAATAAATTTTAAGATGCTGTTTTCTGCATTGTCAGTGCCCTGTAATCACATAACCTCATGCTTCACACGTGACTTTTCCTCGGCGCGCTTGGCGTTGTTAAAGCGGTCGAGAGTACCCACGAGATAACCCGTTATTCTGCGGATACGCTGAAAGGGAACGTCCGCGAAGCTGTACTTTGCGTTTACATAATTTCCGTCAACCTCAAGCTCTATCGCGCGCAGATTTTTCTCGGGATATTTTTCCTCTGCCTCGCTTATATAGTACTGAACCTCTGCCTCTGAAAGCTTTCCGCCGATTACGTTAATGTCGATCATGTTTTTCATTCCCCTTATACAAAATTTTTGTTATATTTTGCCGCTCAATATTTTGGGTAACAGTTATTTTAGTTTCCCAATATTTTGGGCGCACTTAAAGTATAACACAATATCTTGTATAAGTCAATCGGCAAATTATACAATTTTCAATAGAAATTTTGTACAATGGCAATTTCATATTGTAGAGTAGTTTATTCAGACTGTTGAGAAGCCCTCGGATGCAAGCGAACGGAGTTTGCTGTGCAAACCCCTGAGTTTGCTGTGCAAACCCCTGAGTTTGCTGCGCAAACCCCTGCCGCGCCACGGTTAGGCTTTGTGCCTGCCGTGGCAAGGCTGACAAAGCAGATGGGGGCTTATCGACAGTCTGAATTACGCGACCACTTTATTTTTACCGCTGTTTTTACCGTCGTAAAGACGTTTGTCGGCAATCGAGATAAGAGAGTCCATATATGTAGAGGAATGAACAGCTTTTCCTGTTTCCATGTGATGTTCAAGCTCGGTATGGTCTACCAGCCCGAGCGTCATGCTGACCTTTACGTTTTCACCCTCATGAACGATCTTCAGTTCGTTTATGCGTGTTCTTACTTTTTCAGCGCGAGACAGGCACTCGTTTCTGTCGCCGAGTAAGATCATAAGCATTTCTTCTCCGCCCCAGCGAACCGCCAGATCGCCCTCGCCGACCTCGTCGAGAATTATCTTAGCCACACTTTTCAGAACTACATCTCCGCAGTCGTGTCCGTATGTGTCATTGACCTTTTTAAAGTCATCTATATCCCCTAAAATAACGCAGAAGCTCTCCTCTTTTTTCGAGAGACTGTCAAAATAGCTCCACAAAGCATGGCGGTTGAAAAGCCCTGTAAGCGAGTCATGCTCGGCTATGTATATCAGCTCGTCGTTCTTTTCATTCAGCTGTCGGATAAGCGCGAATATTTCCACGAAAAACATCAGCGAAAAAGCGCACAGCGCCGCCATTGCGTAGAAAATATTTACGGTTCTCATCACTCCGGTTTCAAAATCGTCTACCTCATGAACACCAAGCAGATGATAAACCGAAACGTAATTGTATGTAAACACTACGCTTACGGTAAGAACAGCCGCCGCTATGATCGAAAACATAATCAGCCTTTTGAAAAACCTGTTTCTGTCCTCATAGAAAAACAGGCAATATGACGCCACGGGAATTATCAGAAGAAAATTTACAAAAAAGCCGATCTCGATCCCCTGAATAACCGTACACAAAAAAGCATGAGCTATTATTTCCACAAAAATCGCGTTTATCCATTTATTCGCGTGCTTTCCGACTGTTCCCCTCTGACAATCCAGCGAGCAGATGACATAAAACGCTATGCTGAATATATTGAAGTACCCCATTACATAAAAGCCAAAAAGGAAAAACTCTATCAGATATGTAAGATGCATCAACACGCAGCTGACACAAATAATTTTGAATTTATTATCAACAGACAGCTTTGACGCGTCAAATTTTAACATTGCCCGAATCACTTCCCCTATATTTTACATTCCACAATACACATAGTTATATTTATATAATTATATCACAATATTAAGAAAAAATCAATAGTTTTTTGCAGTTTACAGTTATCAGTGCAAAGTATAATTTACCTGAAAAAACACTTTAATTTAATTTCAGGAAAAAACGCGTTGTCCAATTTTCACCTTAAACTGACCGAAAGGCTCTTGACAAATTGTGGTCAGTGTGATAGAATTATATTGTTAAAATTTTAATTTTCAGGAGGTTTTTACTATGAAATATGTTTGTCCTGTATGCGGATACGTTCATATCGGCGATTCCGCGCCCGAAAAGTGCCCCCAGTGCGGCGTGCCCGGAAGCAAGTTTAAGGCTGTAGAGGAAGGCGAAAAGCTCGTTTTCGCGTGTGAGCATGAAATAGGTATTGCACAGGGAGTTCCCGAGGAGATCATCGAGGGTCTTCGCGCTAATTTCACGGGCGAGTGCACAGAGGTAGGTATGTATCTCGCAATGGCAAGAGCCGCTCACAGAGAGGGCTATCCCGAGGTTGGTCTCTACTATGAAAAGGCCGCATGGGAAGAGGCAGAGCACGCCGCGAAGTTTGCGGAGCTGCTTGGCGAGGTCGTTTCCGCTTCTACAAAGGAGAACCTCAAAAAGCGCGTTGACGCTGAGCACGGAGCTACTCAGGGCAAGCTCGATCTCGCAAAGAAGGCTAAGGAGCTTAACCTCGACGCTATCCACGACACCGTTCACGAAATGGCAAAGGACGAGGCGCGTCACGGAAAGGCTTTCGAGGGTCTGCTTAACAGATACTTCAAGTAATTACATAAAGGTTTCGGGCTGTCATTCCGCAGCCCGATTTTGTTATCTCAATTAACTACAAATTGTTTAATTCAACTTTAAAATTACCTTTTGTAATGTCACTATGCCATTACTGACATTGGTTCAGCTTGTAAAAAAGTTCAATTCCAGACTGTAGAGAAAGTCCCAGATGCTAGGAAGCGCCGCTGCGGCTAGGCTTTGTGCCTGCCGCAGCG
>JAFLUF010000074.1 GCA_022508925.1 Oscillospiraceae bacterium
TTGCGGGGCCGTAGAGCATCTTGTTCGCGAAATAAACCTCGATAGCCTCGGGAGTAGAAGGCATATTAGCGCCTTCAGCAACTGCATAGCAGCCGTTCTTTGCGAGGATCTCGGCGCTTTCCTTGTCGATCTCGTTCTGAGTAGCGCAAGGAAGAGCGATGTCGCACTTGATGGTCCAGATGCCCTTGCAGCCTTCGGTATAAGTAGCGTTCTTGTGAGAGGTTCTGCCAACGTACTCCTTGATACGTCCGCGCTCAACCTCTTTTATCTGCTGAACGAGCGCAAGCTCGATGCCGTCGGGATCGTAGATATATCCGTTGGAGTCGGACAGAGCGACTACCTTACCGCCAAGCTCGGTAGCTTTCTTTGTAGCGTAAATAGCAACGTTGCCCGAACCGGAGATAACAACGGTCTGACCGTTAAAGCTCTTGCCGTTTGCCTTGAGCATCTCGTCTGTATAATAGCAAAGACCGAAGCCCGTAGCCTCCGTTCTTGCAAGCGAACCGCCGAAAGTAAGACCCTTACCCGTAAGCACGCCGCTGAACTCGTCTCTTATTCTCTTGTACTGACCGAACATAAAGCCTATCTCGCGTCCGCCCGTACCGATATCGCCCGCGGGAACGTCGCAGTCGGGACCGATGTGTCTGCAAAGCTCGGTCATAAAGCTCTGGCAGAAGCGCATAACCTCTCCGTCAGACTTGCCCTTGGGGTCGAAGTCCGAGCCGCCCTTGCCGCCGCCCATAGGAAGCGTGGTAAGCGAGTTTTTGAAAATCTGCTCGAAGCCGAGGAACTTGATGATACCGAGATATACAGAGGGGTGAAGTCTGATACCGCCCTTGTACGGACCGATAGCGGAGTTAAACTGAACTCTGAAGCCTCTGTTTACCTGAACCTTACCGTTGTCATCCACCCACGGAACGCGGAAGATGATCTGTCTTTCGGGCTCTACGATCCTGTCGAAAACACCTGCCTCAACGAGGTCGGGACGCTTTTCAGCAACAGGCTGGAGAGTTTCAAGAACCTCTGTTACCGCCTGAATAAACTCAGGCTCGCCGGGATTTCTCTTCTTTACTGTTTCGAGCAAATCCGCAAGATACTTATTTGTCAATGCCATTGGAATAATCCTCCCTTTAAAAAATTTACCTCTTAATTATACAACATCGAAATCATTTTTGCAAGATTTTTTTCATTTTTTTTCAAATCATTTGTCAGATTTTGTTTTTTATCACAATTTAATTGTTGCCTTTTTGAGCATTTAGTACAAAAAGTGCACTTTTTTACGAACTTATCATGAAATATCCTTTTTTATTTTCTGCAAGTAAGAATTTTTTTAACTGTTATTTTTTGGCAAGGTTTTCCATATACTTTTCACATAAACACACCTTGACTTTTAATGGCAGATGATGTATAATAAAGGTGTATTCGGAAGTTTTCCGGCGATTTTCGGAGTTTACTATCGACTCGCTTTCGAATGATGTTCGAGGTCAAATTCAAAGGAGGAATTAAAATGTCATTTAACAGGCGAATGGCGGCGGCTGTGAAGATCTGCTCGTCATTTTTAGCGGCGGTCTTGCTTATCGCTGTGCCGAATATGACCGTTTCCGTAAATAACAGCGCCTCGGGCAGTTCAGGCATAGACGATCTCCAGGCACAGATAGACAAGATAAAGAAAGAAAATGAGGCGCGCAAACAGCAGATCGCCGGTTTAACGGGCGACATAAACAAAAATAAAGAATCGATAAATCTCATAAGCGCGCAGATAGACGGCGTAAATCTTGAAATACAGAAATACGGCGAGCTGATAATCAATCAGAAAGAAAGCATTGAAGAAAAAAAGCTCGAAATAGAAGCCGTTGAAGCCGAAGTTGAGAACAAAGAGCTTGAAATTGAGAATAAAAAAGCGTATATAGCAGAGCTTGAGGAACAGAACAAGAAAAACCTTGAGCGCTTTGCGGAGCTTGCCCGTGTACTGTACATGAACGATATTTCGGATACCATTCCGATACTGAGCGGCTCGGACGACTGGTATGAGTATTTTGTTTATTCAGATGTTATCAGAAATATAAGCGACCAGAACATAAAGTTTATGAAACAGCTTCTTGCCGATATAAACGGTCAGGAGGATCTTATCGAGGAGCTTAACGGAGAGATCGCCGCGCTCGAACAGGAAAAAGAAGAGCTTTCAAAGGAAAAGGAAAAGCTTGAAGAGGATATGACGGCTCTCGAGGCGTCAAAGGCGGACCTCGACAGCTACGCGGCTCAGCAGAAGGCATATCTCGGTCAGCTTTCCGCTCAGAACAAGGAGCTTATGGACAAAGTAAACGCCCTTGAGTATGACGTTAAGATCTCTTCTCAGAAAATGGATCAGCTCAATAATGAGCTTGAGGAGCTTATCAGAGCGGAACAGGCTAAAAACGAAAACCAGACCATTTACTCGACCGACGGCTTTATATGGCCCGTAAGCGCGAGCTTCAAGAAAATTTCCACCGGCTTCGGATACGACGCGTGGAGACGCGGACAGCACCGCGGGCTTGACATATCGGGTTCAGGTTCGTCCATCGCGGGCGCTAAGGTCCACGCGGTCCAGTCCGGAACGGTTATCGCCGTTTACAACGGCTGCTCTCACAATTACGGCAAGAATTACAGCTGCGGCTGCGGCGGAGGCTACGGCAACTACATAATCATAGACCACGGCGGCGGAGTTTCTACCATGTACGCGCATGTCTGGGGAGTTAACGTTTCAACAGGACAGCACGTAAATCAGGGCGACGTTATCGGATACGTCGGCTCGACAGGCTGGAGCACGGGATTTCATCTGCACTTTGAGGTTCGTGTAAACGGCGTTGCGGTAAATCCGAACAACTACAAATACGCGTACTATTATTGATCTGCTTAACGGCAGGCGTTTTCGCAGCGCCTGCCGTTTTTGTATATCAATATGAAAATTTGGTGAAATATTGCTCTTTTCCTTTACTTTACCGCTTGACAAATTATACGGAGAGTTGTATAATAAATGTATATAAGGAGGAAATCTGTCTGATTTTGGGGAAGATCGGACAGGCTGTTATTCAGGGGGATATATTTTATGGGGAAAATAAAATACTTTAAGGCGCTATTGACGAGAGTATGCGCGGTGTTATGCACATTGGCGCTGTTGGCTGCCGTTCCGTTCACCAACGTGTTCAGCGACTCGGCAATGGACAATATTCAGAACGAAATTGACAAAACCAGAAAAGAAAACGAGGAAAGAAAAAAGAAGATCGAGGGCTACGGAAACGATATCGCCAACAACCAGGAAGCGATGAAGCTCATAACCGAGCAGATAGACGGCATAAACGCTGAAATTGTCAAATACGGACAGTTTATAATCGCAAAGCAGGACAGCATAGACGCAAAGGCCGCGGAAATTGAGATGACGGAAAAGTCGATCTCCCAAAAAGAAATTGAAATTGAGACAAAAAAAGCGGATATCGCCGCAATGCAGGCGCGAAACAAAGCAAGTCTCAAAAGATTTGCGGAGCTTGCGCGGGTTTTGTACATGAACGACGTTTCGGATACTATTCCGATATTAAGCGGCTCGGACGACTGGTATGAATACTTTGTATACTCCGATGTCATTAAAAACATAAGCGCTCAGAATCTTGAATTTATGAACCGCCTTCTTGCTTCCATACGCGAACAGGAAGAGATGATAGACGGTCTTAACGCCGAGATAGAAAAGCTTGAACAGGATAAACTCGATCTCGAAAATCAGAAAAGATCGCTTGAAAGCGATATGGCGGAGCTTGAGACCGAAAAAGCCGCGCTTGAAAGATATGCCGCGGAGCAGAAGAGCTATCTTTACGGTCTCGCGGCGCAGAACAAGTCCTTGCAGGAGAAGATCGACGGGCTTGAATACGATATAGAGGAATCAAACAGAAAGCTTGAAGAGCTTGACAAGGAGCTTCAGGAGCTTATAAGAAAGGCTCAGCAGAACTCAAGCGGCGAGGATTACAGCAGCGATTTCAGGTGGCCGCTCGACCCGCAGTTCCACAGACTTACGACCTACTTCGGCTGGGATACCGCATTTGGCGGAAGAAACCACGGCGGAATTGATATAGTTGGCTCGGGCGTCTCGATCTCAAGCCGGAACATTTACGCGGTCCAGTCGGGAACGGTAATAAAGGTATACAGCGGCTGCGCGCATGACTATGGAAAGTATTATTCCTGCGGCTGCGGCGGAGGCTGGGGCAACTATGTTGTTATCGATCACGGCGGAAAGATCTCAACGCTTTACGCTCACTGCCGTAAGATCTATGTAAGCGAAGGACAAAAGGTAACAAAGGGCGATGTTATCGGTATTGTCGGAACAACGGGCTGGTCAACGGGAGAGCATCTCCACTTTGAGGTGCGTGTGGACGGAAACCGCGTTGATCCGCTGAACTATACATATCACGATGTATATTAAATGCAATTTTTTTGGGGGAAACTTTCTGAAGAAAGTTTCCCCCAAACCCCTTTCAAAGACTTTTTGTACGCTTCCCTGTTTGCGGTTATGCTCTACGCGTTTTTTCAGATTATGCCGAAATAACCCTTGACAAAAAAACAAGAATTTGTTATAATAAAGGGTAAGTTGATTTTTACAGACATTACAATAGATAATTACGTTTTTTGGGGTGTGGACAACAATGCAGAGAATGACCGTTGCGAAAACAATGACAGAATGCCTGAAAGCCGAGGGGATAACGGATATTTTCGGCTATCCGGGCGCGGCTATCTGCCCGTTTTATGACGAACTGAACAATACAGACATAAATCACATTCTGGTAAGGCACGAGGTAAACGCGGGACACGCGGCTTCAGGTTACGCGAGACTTACGGGAAAGCCCGCGGTCTGCGTCGCTACGAGCGGTCCGGGCGCGCTCAACCTCATCACCGCCATTGCGACGGCGTATATGGACTCCGTGCCGATGGTAATTATCACGGGACAGGTAAACTCCGACCAGATTGGACGTGACGTTTTCCAGGAAGCTGATATAACAGGCTCTGCAGAGCCTTTTGTAAAGCACAGCTACCTGCTTAAAAGACCCGAGGATACCGCCGAGGTATTCAAGAAGGCGTTTTATATCGCGGGCACGGGCAGGCGCGGTCCTGTTCTTATCGATGTTCCGTGCGATGTTCAGAAGGCTGAGATAGACTTTGAATATCCCGAAACTGTCGATATAAGAAGCTACCGCCCCAGCTCCAAAGGCAACGGACACCAGATAAAGCGCGCGGTAAGCACCATGCTCGAAGCTAAAAAGCCGCTTATCGTAGCGGGAGGCGGTCTGTTTTCGGGAAACGCCGCGGAGCTTATGAGAAAGCTTTCGGAAAGGCTGGATATCCCCGTAATATCCACGCTTATGGGGCTTGGCGCGATGCCGACCAACAGCGAGCGTTATTTCGGAATGCTCGGCATGCACGGCTGTGAGAGCGCAAAGTGCGCGGTAAACAACTGTGACACGCTGATTCTTTTAGGGGCGCGTCTGAGCGACAGAACTACCGCGCCGATATTGCTGAAAAAAGAACTTACGGTTATCCATATTGATATAGACCCCGCTGAAATCGGAAAAAGCGTAGCGGCAAACATTCCGATAGTCGGAGATATAAGTCTGGTTTTGGGACAGCTTTTAGAGCAGCTTGACGGTGTTTCGGAAGATAGTATCCAAAAGCATGACGAGTGGAAGAAAATGCTTTCGGACAGCCGCACGGACAAGGGTATAAAGCAGGTTGAAAAGGGATTTGTAAACCCGAAGTGGTTTATCAGAGAGCTTAACAATTATCTGCCGGAGCGCTCTATCGTTGTGGCGGACGTCGGCGAGAACCAATTCTGGACGGCGCTTAATATCGAGCTTAAAAACGGACGTTTTCTTACGTCGGGCGGAATGGGAACAATGGGCTATTCCCTGCCGGCGGCAATAGGCGCTAAAACAGCCGAACCGAACGCCGAGGTCATAGCGGTATGCGGAGACGGTTCGTTTCAGATGGAGCTGTGCGAGCTTGCGACGTGCGTTCAGCATAACATAGCGGTAAAGGTCATCGTAATGAGAAACCGCTATCTCGGAATGGTAAGAGAATTTCAGACCAACCACTATGGAAACAGGCTGTGCGCGGTATCGCTTGACGGAAGCCCGAGCTATACGAAGATAGCCGAGGCATACGGGATCGAAAATATGCTTGTGGACAGCGAGGAAGCCGCAAAAGAGGGCATAAAAAGGCTGACTGAAGCGAAAAAGCCGTTTTTGCTCGAGGTTGCCGTTCCGGAGCTTCTCGAAACCATACTTTAAGAGGTGCAGAATATGAAGCATACGATTTCCGTTTTGGTTGAAAATCACGCGGGCGTTCTGGCGAGAGTCGCGGGACTGTTCGCGCGCAGAGGATTTAACATCGACAGTCTCGCGGTGGGAGTTACGGACGATGTGAATGTTTCGAGAATAACGATAGTTGCGGACGGAAGCGACTACACGCTCGAACAGATAGAAAAACAGCTGAACAAGCTTATTGATGTAATAAAAGTAAAGACTCTTTCTCCCGAAAATATGGTGTCGAGGGAGCTGATACTCATAAAGGTGAGCTGTTCTCCCAAGCAGCGTCCCGAAATAATAAGCATCTGCGAGCTTGCGCGAGGAAAGATCTCGGATATTTCGGCGAATTCCATTACGATTGAAATTTCCGACAGCGCAAACGCGCTGAACAATTTTGAGGAGCTTTTGCGTCCGTACGGCATAAAGGAAATTGTCCGCACGGGAACGATAGCTATCCAGAAGGGCGAGGCGGCTGTTTCCGTAAGGAACTGACTGAATCGCACGGACTTAATTATGTTAAACAACGCTTAAAGGCGCTTAAAATTTTATATTTTCAAAGGAGATCATTAAAATGGCTAAACTCTATCATCTTGAAGACTGCAATCTGTCACTTTTGGACGGAAAGACCGTTGCTATCATCGGTTACGGCTCGCAGGGTCACGCTCACGCTCTTAACCTTAAGGACAGCGGCGTAAAGGTTATCATCGGTCTTTACGAGGGCTCAAAGAGCTGGAAGAAGGCTGAGGCGGCAGGTTTTGAGGTTTATACGGCGGCAGAGGCCGCAAAGAAGGCCGACATCATCATGATACTTATCAATGATGAGCTTCAGGCTAAGCTCTACAAGGAGAGCATCGAGCCGAATCTCGACGAGGGCAATATGCTTATGTTCGCTCACGGCTTCAACATTCATTTCGGCTGCATCGTTCCTCCCAAAAATGTTGACGTTACAATGATAGCGCCCAAGGCTCCGGGTCACACCGTAAGAAGCGAGTTCCAGGCGGGCAAGGGCACTCCCTGCCTTATCGCTGTTGAGCAGGACTACACCGGTAGAGCTAACGACCTTGCCCTTGCATACGCGGCAGGAATCGGCGGCGCGAGAGCGGGAGTTCTTGAAACAAACTTCAGGACCGAGACCGAGACCGACCTCTTCGGCGAACAGGCTGTTTTGTGCGGCGGCGTTTGCGCTCTTATGCAGGCAGGCTTTGAGACGCTTGTTGAGGCAGGCTATGACCCCAGAAACGCTTATTTCGAGTGCGTACACGAGATGAAGCTTATTGTTGACCTCATCTATCAGAGCGGCTTCTCCGGAATGCGCTATTCTATCTCCAACACCGCGGAGTACGGAGATTATATAACCGGTCCGAAGATCGTTACCGAGGAGACCAAGAAGGCAATGAAGAAGATCCTTGCGGATATTCAGGACGGAACCTTCGCAAAGGACTTCCTGCTCGATATGTCCGACGCAGGAAAGCAGACCCACTTTAAGGCTATGAGAAAGCTCCACGCAGAGCACCAGCTCGAACAGGTAGGCGAGGAAGTTCGTAAGCTTTACAGCTGGAACAACGAAGAGGACAAGCTTATCAACAACTGATGAATCAAGCCGCTCTTTTTACTAAGAGCGGCTTTATAACAGATAGGGTGGAAAATTGAACTTTTACGGTTTTACGGTTGAAAAACTGAGGCAGTTTTTTATAGAGCAGGACGAAAATCCCGCCAAAGCCGAAATACTTTTTGACGGCATCTACCGCAAAGGATATAAGAGCTTTGAGGAATTTCAGTTCAGCGAGCGCGTTTTGAAAAAACTCTCGGTGTTTACGCTTGATAAGCCCGAGGTGGTAAAAAAGCTCGACAGCGCGGACGCGGCAAAGCTGCTGCTAAGGCTTGAGGACGGGAATTACTGCGAAACTGTGCTTATGCGCCAGCGTTTTGGAAACTGTGTTTGCGTTTCAACTCAGGTTGGCTGCAACATGGGCTGTAAATTCTGCAAAAGCGGGATGCTGAAAAAGCGCAGAGATCTTACGGCAGGCGAAATGACCGCGCAGGTCCTCGCGCTCGCAAGCGAGTTTTCCTGTGAGATAAGCGGAGTTTCGGTTATGGGAATAGGCGAGCCGTTTGACAATTTTGAAGCGGTCTCGGACTTTTGCGGTATAATAACCGAGGATAAGGGACTTGCAGTTTCGAGAAGAAGAGTTACGGTTTCTACCTGCGGGATTGTCCCGAAGATACGCGAGTTTGCCGAACGTGCGCCCTCGGTCAGTCTCGCGATAAGTCTTCACGCGCCGAATGACGGACTGCGCTCGGAGCTTATGCCGATAAACAAGGTCTACCCTATCTCGGAGGTTCTGGACGCGGCGGCGTATTACTCGGAAAAAACAGGCAAGCGGGTTACGCTCGAATACATTCTGCTTTCGGGTATAAACGACGGCGAAGTTCACGCAAAGGAGCTTGCGGAGCTTATCCGCGGGCGGAATTTATATGTAAATCTTATTCCCTACAACGAAACGGATACTGATTTCAAAAAGCCCTCGCCCGAAGCCGTGGACAATTTCTGCCGTGTGCTTAAGGAAAACGGAGTTATAGCGACAAAGCGGCGCGAATTCGGCGCGGAGCTTAAAGCCGCGTGCGGACAGCTTATGGCGGATTATAATGATTGACAGAGAATACAAAAAGTCTTTGAAAGGGAGTCTGAGGGAAAACTTTCTACAGAAAGTTT
>JAFLUF010000075.1:0-2239 GCA_022508925.1 Oscillospiraceae bacterium
ATAACCTCACGGATCTTCGACTCCTCGTCGTCCGTCAGATCTTTAACGCGGGTATCGGGATTTACTCCCGCCTTTGCCAGAATATCATTTGCGGATTTTCTGCCAATGCCGTATACATAGGTAAGACCGATCTCTACGCGCTTTTCCTTTGGCAGATCCACGCCTGCAATTCTTGCCATAATTTATCCTCCTTAACCCTGTCTTTGTTTGTGTTTGGGTTCAACACAAATAACCATAACCTTGCCCTTGCGCTTTATTACCTTGCACTTGTCGCACATGGGCTTAACCGAAGGTCTGACTTTCATCGTAATGCCCTCCTAAATTCAACTTAAATACCTGCTGACGCGAATTATTTTGCGCGCCAGGTGATTCTGCCCTTGGTAAGGTCGTAGGGCGACATCTCCACAGTCACTTTATCTCCCGGCAGAATGCGGATATAGTTCATTCTGAGCTTTCCGCTGATATGTGCCAGGATCTGGTGTCCGTTTACAAGCTCCACCTTGAACTGCGCGTTCGGCAAAGCCTCAAGAATCGTTCCCTCAACCTCAATTACGTCCTCTTTAGACAAAATATTCACTCCTCTGTGCGCGTGGCCATTTCCCTTAATGTCCGCCTCAGCCTTTTGTCCGTCAGCTCAATCAGCTCTATGACCTGATGAGTAGGACGAACGTGCTTTTTGTTCTTTTTTTTAGGCTTTTCAAGCTTTCGCTCTTTGCCGTCGGCGACGAAAACAACTTCGCCGTCGATTTGGGTGACAACCATAGCCCTGCCCTTATCATGACCCGCAAGACTTAAAACAACACTTCCCGCTTTAATGTCCATTTCAGTGATGCTCCAATGTCAGTATAACAGCCTCGCCGCTTGTTATCGCGACGGTATGCTCAAAGTGACAAGAGAGACTGCCATCGGTCGTTACGACCGTCCATTTGTCGCCTAAAATTTTCACGTTTTGAAAATGCGAGTTTACCATCGGCTCTATCGCGATAGTCATTCCCGGCATCAGTCGCGGACCGCGCCCCGCCCTGCCCTCGTTAGGGACCTCGGGGTCTTCATGCATCTCGCGTCCTATACCGTGACCGATAAACTTTTCCGCGACGGCGTACCCTCCGCTTTTGACGTGAGTTTCAATAGCGTTTGAGATATCGCCCACGCGGTTTCCCGCAACCGCCTTTTCGATGCCCTTGTAAAGAGCCTCCTCGGTAAACTTCATAAGCCGCTTCGCCTCGTCGGAAATATTCCCGACAGCGAAGGTCTTGGTGTTGTCGCCCATATATCCGTTGAGCTCGGCGACGATATCACAGGATAAGATGTCGCCTTCCCTCAGGATCTTTTTCTTGCTTGGGATCCCGTGGATAAGCTCTTCATTCACAGAAAAGCAGTTATGCCCCGGAAATCCGCCGTACCCTTTACAGGGACAGCTTCCGCCGTGAGAAACGATGTAGTCGTTGACTATCTTGTCAAGCTCCCATGTGGAAATTCCCGCCACGGCGTTCTTTCCCGCGAGAGCCAGAGCCTGCGCCGCAAGCTCTCCCGCCGCCATCATTCCTTTAAGCTCGGTCGGGTTTTTAATTGAGATCATTTTTTTCAGCCCTTGATCGCCGCAAGCGTAAGACGTGATGTTTCGGCGATCTCATTCTGACCCTGAACCGTCACGAGCTTTCCTCTCTTTGCGTAGTAGTCCTTGAGAGGAGCGGTCTTCTCGTGGTAGGTCTTTAAGCGCGCCTGTACTGTTTCGGGCTTGTCGTCGATTCTCTGTACGACCTTTGCTCCGCAGGCGTCGCAAATTCCCTCGGTCTTTGTGGGCTTGTACTCGATGTGATATGAGTTTCCGCAGCCCTCGCATACTCTTCTTCCGCTCATTCGCGCGGTTATCGCCTCGTCAGAAACGTCGATCTCAACGACCTTGTCGATCTCAACGCCCATTTTTTCAAGAGCTTCAGCCTGCTCTACGGTTCTCGGAAAACCGTCTAAAATAAAACCGTTCTTTGCGTCGGGCTGTGCAATTCTGTCCTTGAGGATCCCTATTACAACCTCGTCGGGGACAAGCTCGCCCGCATCCATAAAGCTCTTGGCCTTAAGCCCCGCCTCGGTGGAATTTTTTACCGCCTCGCGAAGCATATTTCCCGTAGAGATCGCGGGAATATTAAGCTCCTTGCAGACAACCTCTGCCTGTGTGCCTTTGCCGGCGCCGGGAGCGCCAAGGAATATCATGTTCATAAGTTACTCTCCTGACTTACTC
>JAFLUF010000075.1:2339-8968 GCA_022508925.1 Oscillospiraceae bacterium
CCGAGCATTTCGGATAATGTCAACAAGCTCTAAGAACTGACGATTTAATCCAGAAAGCCGGGATGATGACGCATCGTGATCTGGCTTTCGAGCGAACGAACCGTTTCAAGCGCAACGCCGACGATAATCAGCAGTGTTGTTCCGCCGAGCGAAATTCCCGAGAAATTCGGGTTTATCCACGAGAGGATTATCGGCAGAATGGCGATTATGCCAAGGAATATCGCGCCGAAAAGAGTGATCTTGTTAAGCGAATTGTAGATGAAGTCCGACGTGGGCTTTCCTGGACGGTAACCCGGGATAGCGCCGTTGTTTTTCTTCAGGTTATTCGCTATTTCGATAGGATTGTACGAAATCGCAACGTAGAAATAGTTAAACGCGATTATAAGCACAAAGTAAAGTATCGCGTAGCCTACCGAGCTCTGGCTGAAGAATCTTACAAAGCCTTCCCAGAAGTCGTTTCCGCTTGAGCCGTCGCCTTTTATTCCGAAAAAGAACAGGATAGTCTGCGGAAGCGACATTATCGACATAGCGAAAATGATAGGCATAACGCCGCTCATTGCTACCTTGATAGGAATGTGCGTAGACTGTCCGCCGTACATCTTGCGTCCGACAACACGCTTCGCGTACTGAACAGGGATCCTGCGCTCGGCGTTGGTCATAAATATAACGAACCATATCATGACTGCGTACATAACAATAACGATAGCGACAAAGATAAGGTTTTTCATATCCTGTTCGCACAGTCTTATAAAGGTCTGTATCTGGTCGGGGAAACGCGCCACGATACCCGCAAACAGAAGCATCGAAATGCCGTTTCCTATGCCCTTTTCGTTAATTCTGTCGCCCAGCCAGATTATCATACAAGCGCCCGCCACAAAGCAAGCGATGATGGTCACTGCCGACAAAATCTGCGAAAACATATCCGCGCCTTCGCCGTATTTCAGAATATCAACGTGATAGCCGTTTGAATCCCTTGTTCCGTTTCTGAGAGTGAAATAGAACGCGGTTGCCTGCATTATAGCGATTGCCAGAGCGACAAGCTTTGTGATCTTATTGATCTTCTTGCGGCCCGGCTCGCCCTCTTTCGAGAGCTTTTCAAGCGGCGGTATGGCTACAGTTAGCAACTGGATAATGATCGACGCGTTGATGTAGGGCGTGATGGACATTGCCAGAAGAGTTCCGTTTCCAAGCGCGCCTCCCGTCATCGTATCGAGATAACTCAGAAGCGAAGCGCCCGAAATAAGGTTTGTTATTGCGGTGTTGTCAAGAAACGGAACGAAAATGCACGAGCCTAAGCGGAATAAGACGATGATAAACAGCGTGTACAAAATCTTTTTGCGAAGCTGGGTATCTACCCACGCGTTGCGTAAGACTTGGATCATTCCGTTCAATTACACCACCTCAGCCTTTCCGCCTGCCTTTTCAATTTTTTCCTGAGCCGCCGCTGTAAACTTTACAGCCTTTACGGTCAGCTTCTTTGAAAGCTCGCCGTTGCCCAGAATTTTTATGCCGTCCTTTGCGTTTTTGATAGCGCCGGACTCGATAAGAGCCTGTGCGTCAACGACCGCGCCGTTTTCAAAGCGCTTTTCAAGCTCCGATACATTTACGGTCGCGAATTCCTTTGCGAAAATGTTGTTAAAGCCGCGCTTGGGTATTCTTCTCTGAAGCGGCATCTGACCGCCCTCGAAGCCCGGTCTTATAGAACCGCCCGAACGAGCCTTCTGACCCTTGTGTCCCTTACCGGCGGTCTTTCCGTTTCCGGAACCGTGACCTCTGCCGATACGCTTTACCTCCTTAGTGGAGCCTGCCGCGGGAGCCAATTCGTGTAGCTTCATATTATTGCACCCCATTTCTTACGGTCGGCACTGACAAAAAACGTTTTTGTCCGCCGCCTGTACTTGTGTAAATTATGCTTCTTCTACCTTAACAAGGTGAGAAATAACCTTTATTTTTCCCTTTGTAGCCTCGTTGTCGGGCTGGATCGTCGAGGAATTCAGCTTGCGAAGTCCAAGCGAATTAGCCGTGGCGATCTGGTTTTTCTTGCAGCTATTTAAAGAGCGTACAAGAGTAATTTTCAAATTAGCCATTTCAATTACCTCCTATGCCCTTTGATCAAAGCTCTTTTACCGACTTGCCTCTGAGAGCCGCAACCTCTTCCGCGGTTCTGAGCGCGGTAAGACCCGCCATTGTCGCTCTTACGACGTTGCAGGGGTTGTTGGAACGCAGAGATTTTGTACGGATATTCTTTATTCCCGCCATTTCAATTACCGCACGAACGGGACCGCCCGCGATAACGCCCGTACCCTCGGGAGCAGGACGCATAAGAACAGCGCCCGCGCCGAATTTACCGGTTATCTCGTGGGGGATAGTCGTTCCCTTGAGAGCGATCTTGTGAAGATTTTTCTTCGCGTCCTCAATTCCCTTGCGGATAGCGTCGGGAACTTCGTTGGACTTGCCCATTCCAAAGCCTACTGTGCCTTTTCCGTCGCCTACAACTACAAGCGCCGAGAATTTCATGATACGGCCGCCCTTAACTGTCTTGGATACGCGGTTAATTGCGACTACCTTTTCAGACAGCTCTTCTGTCTGCTGATCGTGTTCAAATTTAGCCAAAGTCTTGTTCCCTCCTTATCAGAAATTGAGTCCGCCCTCTCTTGCGCCGTCCGCAAGAGCAGCAACTCTGCCGTGATAAACATAACCGCCTCTGTCGAAAACGACATCGGTTATTCCCGCTTTTTTAGCCTTTTCGGCTATCATCTGTCCGACCTTCTTCGCCGCTTCAACGTTTCCGCCGTACATTCCAAAGCCCTTTTCGGTAGAAGACGCCGCCGCAAGGGTCTTTCCGTTTACGTCGTCGATAAGCTGAGCGTAAATGTGCATCGAAGAACGGAAAACACAGAGTCTGGGGCACTCGGGCGTGCCGCTTATCTTACCGCGAACGCGCTTATGACGGCGCATTCTGCTTTTGTTTTTATCAATCATTTTAACCATTATTGATACTGTCCTTTCAATTACTTCTTGCCCTTGCCTGCTTTACCTTCCTTACGGCGAATATGCTCTTCGGCATACTTTATGCCCTTGCCCTTATAAGGCTCGGGAGGACGCTTCGAGCGGATCTCCGCCGCGCACTGACCTACCTTCTGCTTGTCGATTCCCGTAACAATGATCTTGTTGGGCGAAGGTACCTCGAGCTTGCAGTCGTCGGTATCGGAAACGATGACCTTGTGGGAATAGCCGAGATTCATTACAACGTTTTTGCCCTGCTTTTCACAGCGGAAGCCGACGCCGTTTATCTCAAGCTCCTTCTTAAAGCCCTCTGTAACGCCCACTACCATGTTGTGGATAAGCGTTCTTGTAAGGCCGTGAAGGGATTTTGAAAGGTTCTCCTCGTTCGGGCGCTCTACAGTGATAAAGCCGCCGTCGTGAGTGATCTTTATTATGTGGTTGAATTCTTTTGTGATAGTGCCCTTGGGTCCCTTTACGGTAACAACGGAGCCGTCGATCTTTACGTCAACTCCTGCGGGAACAGCAACAGGCATTCTTCCTATTCTTGACATATTACCATTCCTCCTCTTACCATACAAACGCAAGGACTTCTCCGCCGACATTCATTTCGCGAGCCTTCTTGTCGGTCATAATGCCCTTTGAGGTGGAAATAATAGCGATTCCCAGACCTCTCATAACCTTGGGCATATCCTTGCAGTTTGAGTAAATTCTAAGACCGGGCTTTGACACACGGCGAAGACCGGTGATAACGCCGGACTTTGAGTCCGTGTACTTAAGCGTGATTTTGATTACGCCCTGCTTGTTGTCCTCTACAACCTTATAAGCCTTTATATAGCCTTCATCAAGCAGTATCTGAGCGATCTGCTTTTTGAGGTTGGAAGCGGGAACGTCAACAGTGGGGTGCTTTGCGGAATTGGCGTTACGGATTCTCGTAAGCATATCCGCGATTGTATCTGTAATCTGCATTCATTTACCTCCGTAAACGAGAGCCGTTACGAAGTCTATCCGAAGCATCAGCTTCGCACTCCGTCGTACTCACATATTTTCCAATAAACAGCCGAACTTTAAGAAAACCCATTCGGCGAGGGATCTTGCAGAAGCCGTTTCTTATTGATTACCAGCTTGCCTTTTTAACTCCGGGGATCTGACCCTTATAAGCAAGCTCTCTGAAGCAAATTCTGCAGATGCCGAACTTACGCATATAAGCGTGAGGTCTTCCGCAGATCTTGCAGCGGTTGTAAGCTCTTGTGCTGTACTTCGGAGCTCTCTTCTGCTTTTCTTTTAAAGAAGTCTTAGCCATAGATTTGATTTCCTCCGTCTTTACTTCTCAAAGGGAGCGCCCATAAGCGAAAGCAGCTCTCTTGCTTCTTCATCTGTTTTCGCGGTCGTAACAAAGTTTATATCCATACCGCGGACAGCGTCGATTTTGTCGTATTCGATTTCAGGGAAAATCAGCTGCTCTTTAAGGCCAAAGGAATAGTTTCCTCTTCCGTCGAAGGAATTGGCGTTTATTCCTCTGAAGTCGCGTACACGCGGAAGCGCAACGTTAAACAGTCTGTCGAGGAACTCGTACATCGTGTCTCCTCTGAGCGTAACCTTTACACCGATAACCTGTCCTTCGCGGAGCTTAAAGTTCGCAACGGACTTTTTGGAGCGGCACGCAACGGGCTTCTGTCCCGTTATCTGTCCAAGCTCCTGCATAACGTTGTCGATGATCTTAGCGTTTTCCTTTGCTTCTCCGCAAGCAACGTTTACAACTATCTTGTCAAGCTTCGGAGTTTCCATTACGGACTTATATCCGAACTTCTTGAACAGCGCGGGAGCAACGGTTTCCTTGTAGAAATCCTTCATTCTTGCCATTGTATTTTCTCCTATCTGACAGCCGGGTTTTAGCGCCTTTCGCGCTCCTTATACCCGACCTATCTCCGGCGATCAGTACTTCAGCTCTGCTCCGCAGTGTCTGCAGACTCTGATCTTCTTGCCGTCCTCTATCTTGTGACCTACTCTGGTGGGCTTGTCGCACTTGGGGCAAACAGGCATTACCTTGCACGCGTAAATAGGGCTTTCAGCCTGAACTCTTCCGCCGAGCTGACCCTGCTGCTTGGGCTTGACGTGCTTGGTTACCATGTTCATTCCCTCTACGATGACCTTGCCCTCCTTGGGGGAAACGGTAAGGACCTTTCCGATCTTTCTCTTGCCGTTTGTGCCATTTGCGTATTTATCCTTTTTGTCGCCCGTCATAAGGGCAACCGTGTCGCCAACCTTTATATTCATATCTGCGGCACCTCCATTACAGTACTTCGGGAGCCAGCGACAAGATCTTCATATAATCCTTGTCTCTCAGCTCTCTCGCTACCGGCCCAAAAATACGAGTTCCTCTCGGATTTTTGTCCTCCTTGATAATTACCGCCGCGTTTTCATCGAAGCGGATATATGTGCCGTCGTCGCGGCGAAGTCCCTTGGCAGAACGAACCACAACAGCCTTGACAACGTCGCCCTTTTTAACAACGCCGCCGGGTGTAGCTTTTTTGACCGAAGCTACGATAACATCGCCGATGTTGGCGTATCTTCTTCTTGTTCCGCCGAGAACTCTGATACACATAAGCTCTTTAGCGCCGGTATTGTCGGCAACCTTAAGCCTTGTCTGCATCTGTATCATTGACCTGCTACTCCTTTCGTAGAATTAAAACCGATTGCTCAATGATTACTTAGCGCGCTCGATTACGTTTACAAGACGCCATCTCTTATCCTTGGACAAGGGACGCGTTTCCATGATCTCAACTCTGTCGCCGACCTTGCAGGTGTTCTGCTCGTCGTGTGCCTTGAGCTTGATTGTACGCTTTACGATTTTCTTGTAAAGAGGATGCCGAACATTATCCTCGATTGCAACCACGATGGTCTTATCCATTTTGTCGCTTACGACTTTTCCTACTCTGGTCTTTCTCAGATTTCTTTCCATACTTTAGTTCTTGTTCCTCCTTCCTCAATTTTCAGCGGCAGCGGAAAGCTGTCTTTCGCGCTGTATCGTCTTTATGCGTGCGATGTCTTTCTTAACAGCCTTAATTCTCGTAGGATTGTCAAGCTGGTTTACCGCAAGCTGAAAACGGAGATTGAAAAGCTCCTGCTTAAGCTCGGAGAGCTTTGTTTCCAGCTCTTTTTCAGTAAGATATTTGATTTCCGAAGCCTTCATTACAGCTCACCTCCGTCTTCCCTTTTCACAAACTTGCACTTGATAGGAAGCTTGTGTGCCGCAAGACGCATAGCCTCTCTCGCAACGTCCTCGTTTACGCCCGCTATCTCAAACATAACTCTGCCGGGCTTTACAACCGATACCCAGTACTCGGGCGAGCCCTTTCCCGAACCCATACGGGTTCCGAGGGGCTTGGTAGTAACGGGCTTGTCGGGGAATATCTTTATCCATACCTGACCGCCGCGCTTTATATGACGTGTCATAGCTACACGGGCAGCTTCTATCTGGTTGGACTTTATCCATGCGGCTTCAAGTGCCTGAAGACCGTACTCGCCGTTGGAGACCTTGTTGCCTCTTGTAGCAACACCCTTGCGGCGTCCTCTCTGCACTCTTCTGTACTTTACTCTCTTAGGAAGCAGCATTATTCGTTACC
>JAFLUF010000076.1 GCA_022508925.1 Oscillospiraceae bacterium
TTCCACATGATAGCAACGCCCTCTGTTACGTCATTAGCGCCGTAGCAGTTTACCTTAGCGCGAAGTCCGTCGGAATATGCCTTGCGGAATACTTCCTTGACCTCGCCTGTGTAGTAATCCATTTCCGTCTCAACATATGTAAAGCCGTTTATACGCGCAATGATCTGCGCCGCGTCCTTTCCGAGACCGTTGAGGATAACGCGAAGCGGTTCCTTACGAACCTTGTTTGCCTTTTCGGCAATTCCGATAGCTCCCTCAGCCGCCGCAAACGACTCGTGACCCGCAAGGAACGCAAAGCACTTGGTGTCGTCCTCAAGAAGCATCTTGCCGAGGTTTCCGTGTCCAAGACCAACCTTTCTCTGGTCTGCGACAGAACCGGGAATACAGAACGCCTGAAGTCCCTCGCCGATAGCCGCCGCCGCGTCAGCCGCCTTTGTGCAGCCCTTCTTTACCGCGATAGCGCAGCCAACGGTATACGCCCACTTTGCGTTTTCAAAGCAGATAGGCTGAATGCCCTCGGTGATCTTGTAGGGATCAAAGCCCTTTTCCTTGCAGATATCGGCGCACTCCTCAATAGAGTTTATGCCGTATTTTTTCAGAACCTCGAGAATTTGCTTCTCGCGTCTGTCATAAGATTCAAATAAAGCCATTCTTCTTTACCTCCTATTACTGCTTTCTGGGGTCAATGACCTTAACCGCGTCAGCAACTCTTCCGTACTGACCCTGAGCCTTTTCATAAGCTTCCTTAACGTCCATTCCGCCCTTGATGAAGTCCATCATCTTTCCGAAGTTTATAAACTTATAGCCGATGATCTCGTTTTCCTCATTAAGCGCAAGACCCGTAACATAGCCGTCTGTCATTTCGAGGTAGCGAGGACCCTTTTTAAGGGTTCCGTACATTGTTCCTATCTGCGAGCGAAGTCCCTTTCCAAGATCCTCAAGACCCGCGCCTATCGTAAGACCGTCCTCGGAGAAAGCGGACTGGGAACGTCCGTAAACTATCTGCAAAAACAGTTCTCTCATGGCGGTATTTATAGCGTCACAAACAAGGTCGGTATTAAGCGCCTCGAGAATGGTCCTGCCGGGGAGGATCTCCGCCGCCATAGCCGCCGAGTGCGTCATACCGGAACAGCCGATAGTCTCAACGAGAGCCTCCTGAATAACTCCGCCCTTTACGTTGAGGGAGAGCTTGCAGGTTCCCTGCTGAGGCGCACACCAGCCGATGCCGTGTGTAAAGCCGTTGATGTCTGAAATTTCCTTAGCCTTTACCCATTTTGCTTCTTCGGGGATAGGCGCCGCGCCGTGAGCAACGCCCTGAGCCACAGGACACATTGCTTCGACTTCATGAGAATAAGTCATATAAATTTCTCCTTTTTTCCTTTATTTAGCAGAAGCTCTGCCATACAACTACATTATACAATACTTTTCACAATTTTTCAAGTACATAGCGATAAAAAATTGACGCAATAATTGCAGGTGACAGCAAAAACGCGCCCGGAACTACGGGCGCGTTTTGATTGTGAAAACTGACTGTTGGTTACCTTCTAACCTCTTACCTCTAACATCTGACCTCTTAATCAAGGAACAGGTGTCTGGGCAGACCGTCGACCATAAACGGAGAAAGCTCGCCGATGATGAGCGGACGCGCGTATTCCGCAAACTCCTTGGAAACATATGTTCCGTCGTTGATTATCCACTCGTCGGGAACCATCTTCGCAACGTTAGCTACTGCCGATGTGGGGCAGGATGAGGTCTTGAGCTGATAAGGATTGTTGGAGATCCTCTCGAATGTGATCATCTTTCCCGTCTCGCCGTTAAGCGCGAGCTGAACGCCGTCTGCTCCCGCGGTAAACGCCTCTGTGATATCACGGCGCGAAACAAGGTGCGAAGCGCATCTCTGAAGCGTTGAGAACACGATTCCTCTTGACTTGACTCCGGTCTCTCCGCCGATAAAGTCGGCAAGATAAAGCGCCGTACCGCCGAGCGTCTTGTGACCGAAGGAGTCCTCTGTCATAGAGCGCCTGTTAGCCTCGCAGACATACTTTCCGTCAGCGGTCTTGATACCCTCGGAAACCGCTATGGTAACAACCTTCTTCTGCTTGCGGACCTCTTCTATCTTCTTAAGGAATACATTGTAGTCAAACACCTTTTCGGGCAGGCAGATAATGTCGGGTCCCGCGCAGTCCTCGGTCTTTGAAAGCGTAGCCGCGCCCGTAAGCCAGCCCGCGTCGCGTCCCATTATCTCAACAACGTTTATGCTGTCGGTGCTGTAAGTAGTAGCGTCGCGGATGATCTCCTTCATAGCGGCCGCGATGTACTTCGCAGCGCTTCCGTAGCCGGGCGTGTGGTCGGTCATGGCGAGGTCGTTATCTATCGTCTTGGGAATACCGATAAACGTAATATCGCTCTTGATGATCTCGGAATACTTAGACAGCTTGTCGATAGTATCCATCGAGTCGTTTCCTCCGATGTAGAAGAAATGCTTTATATCCATTTTGTTGAGGATAGCGAAGATCTTCTTGTATGTATCCTCGTCCTTTGTATAATCGGGAAGCTTATAGCGGCAGGTCCCGAGGAAAGACGAAGGCGTGCGCTTTAAAAGCTCGATGTCAAGGTCGTTTTTTACATACTCCGACATCTCGATTATAGTCTCCTTTAAAAGACCCTCGATACCGTTTCTCATGCCGTAAACATGGGGACAGCCCGCGTCCTTGGCGGTTTTAAAAACGCCGACAAGGCTCGAGTTGATAACGGAAGTAGGTCCGCCCGACTGACCGACGATAACATTTCCAAGCTGCATAATGATTACCTCCAATGTATTTAAAATTCGGCTATTGCCTAAGCATATTCTAACATAATCACATTGGTTTGTCAAGGCAAAAATTGTTAAAATCTACAAAATCACAGAAAAAAACAAAAAACTCTTGGTGAAATAGACCATAATTTCTCCGCGTCAGAGATCATTCTCATTATATATCTCACGCGCGCGGGACAACAGCGCCGTTTTTTCGTTTTCGAGCGTCCCTTCTACCACCTCGTCAAGCAAGCGGGCAAGCACCCCTCCCATTGCCGCGGAGGGCGGGATAAACGCTTTGAGGTCGTTTCCGTTTACCGCGAGCGAGCGCACCGACAAACACGGCTGTTCGTCATTTATTTTCTCCGCAAGCTTGAGCGTCTTTAAAAGCAGCGGTATACGCTCTTCCGCCTCGGGTATCTTTGCGGAGTCGTCCGCCATCTTAGCGTAAAGAATATCGCGGAACAACTCATAGCCGCGCTTTGAAAGCTGTTTTCGGATAAATTTTTCATCAGGCTCGGTCGGCATATCGTGAAGCCTTACTATCTCGCAGACGCGCTCTCTCAGGGCGTTGTCGCATTTAAGCTCCCTGAGTATCCCGTCTGAAATCTTCGCGCTTATCGCCGCGTGTCCGTAATAATGACACTCGCCGTTTTCATCAACAGTCCTGCAAAGCGGTTTTCCGATGTCGTGAAAAAGCATGGCAAGTCTCAGATGGACCTCCCGCGGCGCGGCGTCTACCGCTCTCGCCGTGTGCTCTAAAAGAGTGCTGTTGTGATATTTCGAGCCTTGCTCATATCCTATTTCGGCGGAAAGCTCGGGAATTATCTCCGCGAAGACCTCCGAGAATTCCAAAATTACGTTTTTCACATATTCACCGCACACAAGTCTCTTAAGCTCTGCGAAAATACGTTCCTTGGAGACCCGCTTTATATCGCTTTTGTGTGAAAAGATCGCGGCCTTGGTCTTTTCCTCTATCTCAAAACCCAGCACCGCCGCAAATCTCAGCGCGCGCAGTATCCTCAGAGCGTCCTCGGAAAAGCGCTTTTCGGGGTCTCCGATACAGCGTATTATCTTAAGCGTTATATCCCTCGCCCCGTAAAACGGGTCGTAAAAGCCGCGCAGATGGCTGTACGCGATGCCGTTTACCGTAAAATCGCGGCGCGAAAGGTCGTCGATAAGCTTCGCTGAGAAATCCACGCTCTGCGGGTGTCTGCCGTCAGTATAATCTCCGTCAACGCGAAATGTCGTTATCTCAACACAACTGCCTTTGTAAAGAACGGTAACCGTTCCGTGCTTTATCCCCGTTTCAATTATTCTGCAAAAGCTGAAAACTCGCTTTGTTTCAAGCGGCAGGGCCGAGGTAGCGATATCATAGTCGTGCGCGGGCAGGCGCATTATGCTGTCGCGCACACACCCTCCGACAACATACGCTTCATACCCTTCTTTTTCAAGAAGCTCTATTATTTCTTTTATAGGCTGAGGTATCTGCAAAAAATCACCGCCTTAGAAGTTAAAAGAAAAATCAGACAGTCATTTTTTAGAAGTCCGAGTTTTCCTGACATAGCTTGCCGCAATCAGCATTATGACAAGCAGCGCAGTTCCGCTGACCGAAAGGATAATTCCCGTTTTAAGTCCCGCGGGGAAATAATTCAGCTCGATGGTGTGTTCTCCCGCCGGAACCCTTACGCATAACAGCGTCTGATTTACTCCCGACAATACTTCAACAGCCTGTCCGTCAATCGTCGCCGTCCAGCCCTCCTCAAACGGAATGGACGTAAACAGCGCACAGTTATCCTTCGCGTTTACCTTTATCGAAAGCGAAGAGCCGCTCGTTTTGGTGATCTCGGTGTAATTTTCTCTCATTTTGGCCGTAAACGCCTCAAGCGCCGCGCTGTCAATAACATAAAACTCGGGGTTTATTATATACAGATCGTCCTTGTAAAGCTTGAGCTTAACGTCAAAATCCTCTCCCGCGCTGTAAGTTCCGAGATAGACGATGCTGTGGTTTTCACTTTCAAAATAATTCTTGATATACTCATCGTTTATATACAGACCGCATTCACGCTCATAACTGCTCGGGAAATACGCGTACACCGCGCCGCCCCGCGAGGTCAGGACATTGTATGTTATCGTGGCGTCCTCGTTTGAGATCCGTTTTTTATACGAAGCGTGATAGTCGGTCGTAGAGCCGATGGAAACATTCGAGCTGTCGAAGATCATGTCGTAAACGGGCTTGAATATCTCCTGCTCCTCCCCCGCGAGAATTGAAGCAAGCGCCTGCTGGAACATAAACGGCGAGCTTTCGCTGATCTCACAGCCTATCACACCCTCGTCCGCCGGAAACGCGATACCGAGAGCGTCGGAGTTTTCAAAAGCCTTTATCCCTTTTTTCGACTCAATGGGAATGGTTTTTTCATACGGGGTAAGTATCTGCCGCTTTGACAGAACGTATTTTATCCCGAGAATATCGTCCGTAAGCATCGTCGAGCCGTCGTATCTCGAATAATGGTCGCGCGAGCCGAAGCCCAGATCGCGCAGAAGCTGTAAGGCGCGCGTGTTAAAGGTGCTGGTAGAATGCGAGACTCCGTACATTCCCAGAGCCATGTTGTCGTTTACCGTGCGGTGGAAGGTCTTTTCCATGCGGTAAAAACCGTCGTCGTATTCCTTTACCTGCTGTACGGCGTATCTTGTAAAGGGAATATCGCCCAGATAGGTCTCGCGCGGGGAATAATAAACGTCGTTGTGTATTGAGCCAAGATAGCTTCGGCAGCTTATGAACAGCTCGAAACATACCGCCGCGCCCGCGATTATCCTTAATACTATTGTGCGCCGGCTGAGTCTGAGAGCAAGCACGACGCAGGTCATCGCCGAAAGGCAGATAAGCGGTACAACGATTATAAGCGTGGTATCAAAATGCTCTCCTCCGCCGTAATAATCCGACATCAGCAAAACCACGGCAAGTACCGCGAACGCCGAGCCTATCTGCTTTCTGCGTACATCCGCGATATTTTCAAAAGCCTCCGCGCCGAAAACAATAAGCAGAAAAATTATCGTAAACGAATATCTGTACGGCATCCACACAGGGACCTGCCCGCCGTGCCACAGCATATCAACGGGTTTTATATACATCGAAAGCGTCAATATTCCCAGAAGGATCCCTCCGCCGACGCGTCTTCTCAGCGGGATTTTCTTCATAACGAAATAAATTACCGCAAAGATCAGCGCCAGCGTTCCGCAGTAGAGCATCGGCAGTCCGTCCGGACGCTCGGTGTCGTAGGTCGCGGGAAAAAGCTTTATGAAAATATCGCCGATGTTAAAGTTTTCCGCAAGGTTATCCTCAAAGAAATGGTCGCCTGTGTAGTTATATTCTATCTTTCCGTTTTGAAGAGACTTGTACGCGGGTATTATCATAATTCCCGACATAAGGATAGAGCTTATCGAGGCGACAGTAAATATTATGACAGCCGCCGCGTATTCGCGGAATTTCCTCAGCTTTTCACATACGCAGAGATAATAAACGAAATACAGCGCGGAAAAAATTCCGACCATATAGCCGATATAGTAGTTCGCTATGAATATATACAAAAGCGAAAGCGAATACAGCAAAAACCTGCGCTCTTTTACAACACGTTCTATTCCCGCAAGCACAAGCGGCAGGGCGATAAGTCCGTCAAGCCACATGGGGTTTATCGTATGTGCCGTAAAATATCCGCACAGCGCGAACATGACCGAAAAAAGCATGGCGGTGTAGTTTGAATACCCTCGGTGCTTTTTCAGGAAAAAGCAAGCCGACAACCCCACCGCACCCGACTTTACGAGAAGCATCGCCATAATTCCCTCGGTTATCATGTCTCTCGGGAACATCAGAATTATCAGATTAAACGGGCTTGCGAGATAATACGCAAACAGCCCAAAAAAGCCCTCGGAAAGCGAACCCGACCAATTGTAAAACAGGCTCTGCGAGCCGCCGAAAACGTCATACAGATAATCAAAATATGTCACATACTGCGCGTTCAGGTCCAGCGCCAGAACCGAGCGTTCTCCGAAAGGATACACCTCAAACATCGCGTAAGCCGTGAAAAGTATTATCTGCGGTACAAAGAACACGAAAAAATACGCGTAGCTTTTCTTAAAAAAGCCGCGTATTTTTCCTAATATCTCATTCAATTTTTCATTTCTAAAAATATCAGTCAATTTTTTCTCCCAATAAATTTAAACTCGTTCTGATATATTGAGCGTCCCCTCGGGAATTTCGGCGAATATCGTTTTTTCGCCGCCGTTTATCCCGAAAACGCCGCTGTCCGTAAGCCTTGTGCCCGTAATTTCGCAGTAGCATTCTCCCGTTTCGGTCTCAAAATCAATTGCAAAAGATGAGCTTTTCGACAGCATGACCTTTGCGTTTCCCTTTCGCGAGATAAGACTGATGTTTGTCGTAAGCTCTTCGATATCAAGAGAGATAAATCCTCTCGAGGTAGTTATCGCCGCCTGCGACGACAGCTCCTTACAGGTTATGTCCCCGTCCTCGGTGATAAGTCTGATAAGACCGCATTCGGTTTTATCAACGCTTATATTCCCCTGCCCCGTGTATACGGAGATCTCTCTGTAGCTTTTGCGCGGAAGATACAGCCACAGCCCGAAATCCTCGGTGGTCCTTGAAAACAGCGAAATGACAAACCTGTCGCTTTCGGAAATAGTCATGCTGTTGTCCCCAAACTCGATATCTATCGGCAGATCGTTTTTATATATCACCCGTATCTCGTTTCCGTCATAAGGAACGACCGTAACGTCAAGCCTCAGCAGATCGACCTCTATATACTCGCAAAAGCCGCACAGCTTGTCTCCGCTTATTAGACTGTCATGCTCTGAGTTGCGGAACAAAAACGTAAGCCCCGCGAAAATGACCGCGCCCGCCGCCGTAACTATAAGCCATTTGTTTATTGTTTTTTTCATATCTCCGATTGATCGGCTTCACGAAGCCTTTCGCATTTTCGCCTTATCCTTATGAAAAGACCCGATATCCCAAAGCCCATCTTCACCGATAAAAGTCCGAAAAACGCCGATAAAAACGCCGCCGAAAGTCCTCCGAAGATCATCACCTGCGGAGCTAAGGCGGTGATAACAAAATCCGCCCTGAACATCAGCACCGCCGCCCCCAGCACCGCCAGCATGATCCCCGAAGGAATGCCGAGCGCGCAGATCAGAAGCAGCACGAACATCACCGCGAAATTAACCGTAAACAGCGTCCAGAACGCCGTATAAAGCGCGGCGGTCTTAAGCCCCAATGGCAAACCAACACCTCTTTCGGAAAAAATCAGGAATTGTCGCCGTTCTCGCTTTCGACAATTTCCGCCGGCTTTTTAAAGTTCTTTTCGGTTTCCGAAGCGCCCGCAATTGAAATAATATCCGCCGCGCAGTCCGAGATAAGCGAAACGCCGAGCAGAACGGACGCGAGAATGCTTCCGTACTCAAATTCAATGACCTTTACAGCGACAAGTCCTATTATAACTCCGAGTACCGCGGTGATTCCCACAGGTATCAGAATAAGCGCCCATTTACTGAAGCCCGCCTTTTTGAGCGAGAACATATTCGGAAGCTTTAATATCCCGAATACAGCCGTTAAAATGCCCGCGATAAGCATTGCCACGCCCTGTATTACATCGGTAAAGAATATCAGAAACGCGCCCGCCGTAACGCCCAGAACAGTCGTAATAATAACCGGAGCGCCGTTGGTTTTTTCTTTTCTCACAAGCCATACCAACAGAGAAATTATCCCGTACGCCGCCGCGATTATTCCAAGCGTTTTCGCGATTATATTCAGCGAATTGGCACTGTATATTATCATAAACAAACCGCCGATAAGCTCAACCGTGGCAATAAGGATAAGGTTTCTTCTCAGCCCTTTTATTTTGTCGAGTTCCATAAAATACCTTCTTTCAAAAATTAACCTGTCTCAGGTAGATTATAACTCTTTTTACGCTGTTTGTCAATAAATTTTATCTTTTTTGACGGATTTCGGATTTTTTGGCTTAAATTGTTAAAACCTCTTGACAAATCGTTTTTTCATGTGTATAATATTATTGTTGCATTTTTATGCTATATTCGGAAGCGTATCGAAGTGGTCATAACGGGACTGACTCGAAATCAGTTGTACGGCA
>JAFLUF010000077.1:0-2261 GCA_022508925.1 Oscillospiraceae bacterium
AAATTTAGTCAGCGTTCCTGCCCAATCAGTATCAATCAAAATACCTTTATCGCCACTTTCGATATAAAAAGTGTTTGTATTTCCGTACTTTAACAGCTTTATCACAAGTAACCCCCTATTGTAAATTCCGATTTATAGTGTTAAGATTATTACTGAAATATTTATATTAAAATTTTTCTCCAAAAGTCAACCAAAATATGCCCACCGGCTTTTATTTGCCTGCGGCGGCTCAGCTTTTGAAAGGGTGCACCGCTTTGTTATGCCCTAAATGAAATTTCGGTATTGCCGAAACGGCAGTGCGGGTAAGGGTGTTAAGTTTGATCACAATTCAGAGTTTCCTTTGCAGATAAACCATATCTACAAGCTGTATTCCACATTCGTATATCGGATGATCATAATTATCAATAAAGAAATTCTTTATGATATGTGAGCGTTGAAATCCGCACTTTTCATAAAAAGGAACTGTTAATTGGCTATCCCCGGTACCAACCTGAAGCTTCGCGTACTTTCCCGAATACTTTGAAACGATAAAATCAATCAGCACCTTACCATAGCCTTTTCTCTGATGGTTAGGGTCTGTTGCAATATTTTTGATTTCCAAAACTCTGTCTGACACTTCAATGACAACACACTCCGCTTTAACACCACTATCATCAAGAATATACATCGTCCCTCGCTCAAGATAACGGTCTATCATATCCTCTTGTTCATCAGCGAGAAAGAGTAAATCCATATACTTTTTCTTATCGGATCTAACTTCAACAATTTTCGTGACCCATACCCAAGAAATTTCGATTTTTAACAGAAGGTTTAGTTCTGAGATTTAAGTTAAACCAAATTTTTCCTATCATAATAAACTTGGTACGCACTAATCATTTGAGGAAATATTATACGGACACCGCTTTCCGATGCACTGATCATTCCGCGATGAAAATTCACATCTGATAGGTGACATATCGAGCGTTATGTCATAGCGTTTTTTGATATATTCGACTGCCTGCTCCATAGATAAGAAAGCATCACGCTTGCAGCATCTCGGACCTCCGGTTTTGGCAAGCCTTGCGAGAGCTGCGGAAGTATACTCCATGTGACTACCCCAGTCCTCAGCAGAGAGAGGACCGGTACCGTCAATGATAGCCAGCGCCGCGCCTATGGACGTAACCGCGCCGCAAACACCCCACAATCCGCAGGCTGCTCCGGGCATTCTTAGTCCTTCGTGCATTAGCTTCTGCAAAGCATCGTAAAGTTCGATCTTACCGCCCGCATTGTGAAACGCGGTCAGAATACACGCACCGTCAAGAACATGATGTTCAGGACCGTGTATATTAATAAAATCCATTTGAGCAATTGTACGAAAGATCTCGTACGGGTTTGTGTCACTGATTTTCATACATTCCGCAATGATCAGTTCACCTTTTTGTTGAATGGAATAATTCATTTTATCTCTCCTTTTCAGCGATCTATTATTTCTGCTGAAATAATTATATCAGATATTCTTATAAAAGTCAACCAAGAATCTGACCACCGGCTTTTCTTTGTCTGCGGCGGATCAGTATTTTAACAAGATTAATGCTGTTTAATTATATGCTTCAAAGGTCGGGATTTCCGATCTTTGATTACATTCCTCCCATTGTAAACCCCTCTGTTAACGATTCGCCCTCCGCTTTTAATCGCTCCTTATCCGCCTTGATTCTTGCCTTGACCTCAACAATCATCTTCGCCAGCTTTTCCTCACATTCTTCGCGGGTCTTTGCGTAAATATTGTGAGCCTCCCGCTTGCCGTAGGCGTTTCTCGGGCTGAATCTGCCCTCGAACAGATGGTCGTTTAACATCGTCACACAGCCTGTCCCGGATTTGCGTATTTTGGGCTTGTACGGCTCGAACGGCGTGGGGTTGTCATCCTTCCTTACCGGCTTCTCAAACCTCGGCATTTCGGCGTCTGTGCCGCCTATTTTGCGGTCAATATTCACCGCCGCCTGACGCTGCATATTATCGGTGATATGGCTGTAAATATCTATCGTGGTCGCCGAGGAAACATGGCCTATTGTCGCGGATAAAGTCTTTACATCCATGCCGTGTTCAAGAGCCATGGTCGCAAATGTGTGTCTGAGATCATGAAATCGGACTTTCGGACACCCCGCGCGTTCAAGAATTGTCTGCATCCGTTTGCGGACTGCGGAGGGATTTTTCGTTTTTGTGTTGTCAAGCGGCGAGGGGAAGAGCCACTCGGAATCAACGGTTTTTCTGTATTCCTCAAGTAT
>JAFLUF010000077.1:2361-6410 GCA_022508925.1 Oscillospiraceae bacterium
GCGGCGAGGGGAAGAGCCACTCGGAATCAACGGTTTTTCTGTATTCCTCAAGTATTTTGAGCAGCGATCCCGGCAGAATTATTGTCCGCACTGAGGCTTTGGTTTTCGGCTCGGTTATGATCTGCTCTTTGTTAAGCACGTTGACCTGTCGCTCGATTCTGAGTTCTCCTGTGGTAAAATTGAGGTCGCTCCATTTCAGCGCGAGTATCTCTCCGCGCCGCAATCCTGTGCCGAGTTCAAGCAGAAACAATTCAAAATATCCTTCCTCTTTTGCTCTGTTCAAAAATCTTATTATTTCGCTTTGCGTGAGCACTTTCATTTCGCGGGATTTTTTCGGCGGCAGTTTACAGCCTATCGCGGGATTTATTCGTATCAATCCTTCGCGCACCGCCTTTTCAAGCGCGGAACGGCAATTCGCGTGTATCGCTCTGATCACTCTGTCGGAAAGCCCTTCGCCATAAGTTTCAATGCGGATCCGTCTGCCGTTGACCTTTGTCCGCGCATAGAATTGCTGGAGATCGGTCTGCGTTAATTTATTCAGAGGAATATTTCCGATCTCGGGAATGATGTGCTTGTAAATTCTGCTTTCATATTCCAATTGAGTTGTTAGGCGGATCGTGTGCTTGCAATATGTCCGATACCAGAAATCAATCCACTCACCGAACGGCATATCCGGCTTGATCTTATCGGTTGGTTTCCCGTATTTTTCTTTGAGAGCCTCGAGCTTCTGAACGCACTCGGTCTTGGTTTTCGCGGTAACATTTTTGGTGATCGGTTTTCCTTTTTCATCGTGATCAACAACGATCCTGCCTTCCCACCGCCCGTCATTCCGAAGCCGAAGCGTTCCCTCGCCATGCTTTCGATGTTTACCCATTCGCGCCTCCGATTATTTCGTCCATAAAATTCCCTACGATCCTCGCCGCGCTTTTCTGCATATCCGTAGTGACATGAGTGTAGGTGTCAAGCGTGAAGCTGGCGTTTGTGTGACCTAAAATTCCCGACAGAGTTTTCGCGTCCACGCCGCCCGCGATCGCGTGGGTCGCGAATGTGTGTCTGAGATCATGAAATCGTATCAGCGGCAGCTCCGCTTGTTTCAGAAGAACCTTTAAATGCTTGTACGCGCTTTGCGGATTTATAGGCTGCTCGGGTTTAGCGCAGTTCGGGAATATCCACTCGCTGATCGAATTTTCTTTGTTTTCTTTTCTTTTTCGCAATAATTCAGCAGTGCTTGGCGGCAATAGGATCTCGCGGGTACCTGTTTCTGTTTTTGTTTCACCTACTGCGAGTTTTGCACCTATACTGCGCTTGATCTTTAATCTTCCCGTCTGTTCATCGAGATCCTCCCATTTCAATCCGCAGATCTCGCCCCTGCGAAGTCCCGTTGTGATCTCGGTGTAGAAGAAATCGTACCAGAAATTATCTTCTTTGATCACATTCATAAATCTTTCAAGCTGTTCGTCATTCAGAATTTGCTTTGGCGGATAATTATGTTTCGGAACCGATGTCCCGTTAGTGGGATTGTTGATGATAAGCCTTTGTTTGACCGCCGCTTCAAGCGCCTCATGAAGCATCATGTGTATTCCGCGAACATTACTGTCTGCCAGTTCGGTTCCATGAATTTTATCGGGGCGGACGCGTCCGGTTTTCTTTATCGTGTTATAGAATTTCTGGATCTCCTGAGTTGTCAGCGCAGACAGCGGACGATTGCCGAGATGAGGTCTGATGTGATTTTTTATCATCGTTTTGTAGCTTGCCAATGTACTGTTGCGGAGTGTGAAGATCATGAATTCGTTTATCCACTTGTCGAGCCATTCACCAAGCGTCATGTTGCAGTCCTCGCTGAGATTCGCGTCACGATACATTTCAATTTTATCATGCAGCTTTTGTGTGAGTTCTTTCTGCGTTTTCGCAAGCACATATCTGAAGATCGGCTCGCCGTTGTTCTTGTGACCTACAACGATCCTGCCCTCCCAACGTCCGTCAGCGCGCTTGCGAACCATTCCGTCACCCGAAGGTCTGCGTTTTGCCATAGGTACACCTCCTTTTCAACCAAACAGTATACCACACTCCCTCGCAAAAGTCCAGCGTTTATTTTGGTTTTCAGGAAATATTTTCGAAGATTTTTTGCTCGGCAAATTCACGATTATTCCGCGCGATAAGATCATCAAGATCAATTTTCCCGCGGGTTCGGCGGACATTGTTTATCGCTTCTTTTCTGTACTGTTCCAATACATCTTTAGGCACATCCGCAAGTTATGACAGTATCATAATTATCATCTCTACCTCAACGGCGTAACGGAAAAGTCCTTTTGAAATTTTAGAAACGCCCGCTTCGCTGCCTTTGATGATCTCATCGGCAAGCTCTTTTGCGATAATATTTTTCTGCCGACCGACTTCCAGAGTTGAGATGTATTCGCGTATCGCTTCGGCAATAAATTCCGAGCGCGATCTCGAATATTCCGCGGAATATTTTTCGCAAAGTTCAAGCGTTTCTTCATCTAAGCTGATACCTATTTTCTTTGTCATAATTCCTCACTTTTTCACATTTTTTCAATAGTATAACTGTTCGGAAGCGCAAAGGCGTGTTTGTCATCGCATCCGATGTTGTTACATCCCCGTAAAGTCATACTTTTTGATTTTACAGCCACCTATTTGATGTTGCATAATTGGCTTTACAATGCGGTCGGCTTTGCCGTCCGCTGTGTTTGCGACCCCGTCGCTTTAACTTGCATAAAAATCATAACTTTAGCTGTGTTATTCTTCGACCAGCTTTGCTATGCGCTTTCTCTGCTTTTCTTTCGCGATCTGCTGTTGTAAATTCTCCATCTGCCAATCGTAAAAATATTTCTTCGCCTGTTCAATCGGGAGGATAGTGTAGAGCAGATTCCCGTTGCGCTTCTCGCCGCGTCTTGTGAAAACATCGGTATGCGTGGTGAGTATAAGCTCCTTTTCCTCGAGCTGCTTTACATATTTGCTGACCGTATTCCGTGACATTTTCAGCGCCGCGCCGATGGTTTTGTAGCTTGGATAACACTGAAATGTTTTCCTGTTTTCGCGGTAGAGCAGATACGCGTATACCGCAATCTCACCGGGTGAAAGGTTGAGAGAGAATATCTCATTAGGCAATGGGAAGTAGTCCCTGACTGCGTTTCGTTTAGGATATTTTGTGTACATTTAACCTCACTTTCCCGCGTTTTCGTCAACCCAGAGCTTTAATTTTTCCTTTGGAACGACTAATCTTGAGCCGATCCTGACAGCGGGAAAGCCCCTCTCGTGCATCAGCTCATAACTACTTGAGATCGAAATTCCCAGTAGTCTTGCGAGCGTTTCCGCGTTCAAAAACAGCGGCAGCTCATCATAATTTGTGTAGAACGATTCTTTCATTTTTAACCTCCGTCATTTTTTATAGCGCAATATACTTTTTTTATTGCTTGTTTTATTTTAACACACCCCTTGAAAAATTTCAATAGATGTTGTATAATTAAAATATATTCTCTATTTTCAATCTGACATTATCTATTTTTAAAAATATTCCGGAGGTCGGAAATGTTTGATTTTAAAGCGTATTTCTGGAACAGCGAGGTCTACATAAATGAAAAATTCAAGTACGATTCCAACGAGATTTTAACGGCATATCTGAATTACAAACCCCCGAAAAGCATAGATCTGAAAGATTTTATCTACAATCTTCGACAATTCAAATACCGCTTACAGCTCTCTCCCGACATGGACTATGACCATTTTCACAGCTATAACCGCATCGTTTATGACGCGATGGAAATGCTTGACAAGGTCAATAAAATGCTCCGTAAGTTACCGCCATACAATAAAACTCTGAACGGTCAGATCGTAAGGTTGGACGATATTCTGAACAGCTACGATTACTTTTTCGAGGACGGATTGAGTTCATCCGACCGCATTGACGAGGACTATGTGAGCGAATACGGCGCGGGAGAGATTGACGAGATGGGACATTACCGCCTGCGTTTGCACACATTTGAGTTGCTTTCGCTTGATGATTTAGACGATGATATGGAGGATTCGCTCCG
>JAFLUF010000077.1:6510-8869 GCA_022508925.1 Oscillospiraceae bacterium
GGCTCGTTTTTGTACTACGATTTTTTCAATGGAACGAAGCACAATTTTCTTCCGAACCAATGCAAGCACTGCGGAAAATTCTTTCTGATAAACGGCGGAAGATACTATTCCTACTGCGACAGTCCGCTTTCCGATGACCCCGACAAGACCTGCCGCGATGTCGGCTCTCGGCGGCGTTACGGCGACAAATGCAGGAACGATCCCGTCTGGCAGACCTACAACCGCGCATACAAAACGCATTACGCGCGGTATCTGAAAAAGAAAATGACGGTCGCTCAGTTTGAGGAATGGTCGCGGTTCGCGTCCGAGCTGCGCGACAAAGCGCTGACGGGTGAAATCACGTTTGAACAATATTATTCAGATATTAGAAAATAAAATATCGGGGTGGCAATTTGCCACCCCGTTGGATTTTTCGCAGCGTATTTCTTTGTTTACAGTGACTCAATTTTAAAGATGGGGTACTCATCTGCCCCGCCTATTTTTATTCAATAAAAATTTTCATACGACTTGATTTTTTCAGTGTTTTGTGGTATACTATTCTCATAGCACGAAATAAAATTGCGGCTATCCGCAAAAATTTTAGGAGTAATATATGATTATTGAAAGGAATTATTATCTCAACAAGCTGATCTCCAAAAAGGAGAACGGACTTATCAAGGTTATCACGGGAATACGGCGCTGTGGGAAATCGTTTTTGCTGTTTGAGCTTTATCATAGCTATCTAAATTCTATCGGCGTGTCCGATGATAATATCGTGGAGCTAGCTCTTGACGAGGCGGCAAACGCGCGTTACAGAAATCCGTTTGAGTTGGACAAGTATATCCGCGAGCGTGTGGCGGGCAAAAAGAAAATGCAGTATGTTTTCATTGATGAGATACAGAAAATAGTCGATATGCCTAATCCATACGTCAACGGCAGTGAGGATAAGATCGGGTTTTCGGACGTGCTGTTAGGACTGATGAAGCTGAAAAATGTTGATCTGTATGTCACCGGGAGCAATTCAAGAATGTTGTCCTCGGATATCCTGACCGAGTTCAAGGACAGGGGCGATGAGATACACATCAATCCGCTTTCGTATGCGGAATTCTACAACGCCTTTGAAGGTGACAAGCGTTACGCGTGGCGGGAATATTTCACCTACGGGGGAATGCCGCTGATTCTTTCCAAGAAAAATCACGAAGAAAAAAGCAAGTATCTGAAGGATTTGTTCTCAAAAACCTACATTACCGATGTTCTGGAGCGCAACAAGATCTCCAACGACAAGGAAGTATTGGAGGACTTGCTGAATATCCTGTCCTCGGGCGTTGGCTCACTGACTAACCCGATAAAGCTTTCAAATACTTTCAAGAGCATCAAAAGCACAAACATTTCCTCAGCAACGATTTCAAAATATATCGATTGTCTGATAGATGCGTTTATACTGAGCAAGGCGGTGCGGTATGACGTAAAGGGCAAAAAGTATATCAACACGCCGCTGAAATACTATTTTACCGATATCGGACTTCGCAACGCCCGCCTGAATTTCCGCCAACAGGAAGAGAACCACATCATGGAGAACATCATCTTCAACGAGCTTGCCTTGCGCGAATTTGATGTTGATGTGGGCGTTGTTGAGTATAATCACAAGGACGCATCGGGGAAGAAAGTACGCACCGATCTTGAAATAGATTTTGTCGCTAATAAGGGCAGCAATCGCTATTATATTCAATCGGCGCTGTCAATTGACGATGAGGAAAAACGCCGCCAGGAAACCAACTCTCTCAACCGCGTGGGGGATTCCTTCAAAAAGATCGTGATAGTCAAGGATAATATTATTCCATGGCACGATGAGAACGGGATATTGTATCTCGGGATCGAGGAATTCTTGCTGAATGAGAAGGCGCTTGAATTGTGAATGAAATACTTCTCTGATATTCGCAAATACAATACTGGGGTGGTATTTTACCACCCCAGCGGACTTTTCGCGGATATTTTCACACGCTCCCTAACTCCGTATAAACCGCTCCATGCTTGCCAAAATCCGAGCGCATAAGCGAAACCCTGCAAACAGACATATCTTCTTTTTTGATAACAATATCAGAGAATCCGCGCTTGCTTTCCGCGTCCCTCATCAGTGTTATATGCGGATTGAATTTCCTTCCGTCAAATGGTATCTGCGCTTCCGAAAGTGCGTGTCGAAGACTTTTAACGTATTTTTCAAGCTGCGGAGATTTATCAATGCCAGCCCACAAAAGATCACCAAAATTCCCGATATAGCCGCCCAATGTCAGATTGAATGGTTCAAATGGCACCTGTTCCATAGCTTCCAAAACTGTGTCGGGATCGTTGAATTCCCCGATAAACGCAAGTGTCAAATGCA
>JAFLUF010000078.1 GCA_022508925.1 Oscillospiraceae bacterium
GTCAAGCTCGCGTGGTTTAAGATATACCGACCGGCGGAATTTTACGCCGCTTTGCTTCAGAAGTATGACGATGAGATCAGGCTTAACCTTGATATGCTCAGAAGCGACAGGCAGTCCATGATCAAACGTATATATCAGCTCGTTGGTTCACCACCGGGCGAACGCGGGAAGCTGGAAGCGCTCAGGCTTATTCTCGAGCTTAAATCACGCGGGATAAATCTTCTGCCAATCAGCGTTTTTAGCTCCGAGGCGGTCAATTACAAGGTCGAGGGCGGGAAAATAAGACCTCCGCTCCATGCCGTCAAGGAGTGCGGAGTGATCTCGGCACAGAAGATAAAAGAGGCAGTTGATAAATTCGGCTGCAAAACGCCCGATGAGATTTTACAAAAAGTCGAAGTGAGCGATGCAGCTATCGAAGCGCTCAGAGAAGCGGGAGCGTTTGACGAAATTCCCTAGACAAAACTCAAAACGGCATAAAAAAGTGCCCCCATTTTCTCTGTGGAAAACGGGGGCATTTCAGATCATGACAACGCTTTTTTCTCACTTAATTTCTGCATCAGAAAAGCGGTAAGCTCGGTCAGGTTGTTCTGTGCCGACAGATCGACAAGCGAAAGCATATCCTCCGCGCTCATATATTCGTAAAGCAGCGGGTCAAAAGCTTCCTCGAGATCATTATATTTAATATATTTCTCCGCGGCAGCCCGTCCGAATTTGGCAAGGAACTCTTCATATCGGCGGCGCGTCGGTTCGTCAAGCTCATAGCCGTATTTCAGGCGCACTTTTGCTACGGCGACCTTTTCGATCACAAAATATTCATCGGACATTTCGCTGAAAAAAAAGCTGTCCAATTTCTTGAAATCAAAGGAAACTCTGCCTTTAAACATTCCCGTAATCCGTATATGTAAAAGATGAAAATGGTACAAATCGGCATCACGACCTACATTTGGCACGACGTATTTCAGCTCGTCCGTTTCTGCCGAATGAACATACAGGGTGTAGCTGCCCGCAGAAAAATCGTTATCGGGGTTTATATCCGTTTCGATATTATCGTAAACATGGATCTCCCTCACTTTTCCGGCGATATTATTTCCGATGCGCCTGACCGTCTTCGGTATCGTCAACGAGCTTATACCGCAGGCGATGAAAGCCACGTCCTCAATTATTTCAAGCTCGGGCGGAAAAACTATCTCCTTTAACATGGGCGTTTTCCGGAATGTTTGCTCGCTAATGACCTTTGTATGCTTTAAAACTACCTTTTGAAGACTTTCGCATTCATCGAACATCGCCGCTCCCGTTATTTCACAGTCCACCTCCGCCTCGATCAGGTTTTTACAGCATAAAAACGAAATCGCACCGGGTTTATCGCATTTCAGTGTTATTTTTTCGAGCGATTCGCAATCCCGAAACGCACTGTCACCAAGCTCCCTGACATTTTCAAGGTTTATTTCCCTCAGATTTTTTGCCATTACGAACGCGCTGTTGCCTATAGTGTGAAGCGTCTTTGGTAGGATCACTTTTTCAATTACATGATTACAGGAAAAAACAAACGGGGCTATTTCTGTAGCGTTATCGGGAATGGTCACGACACTGCTTCCGAAGGGATCCGCATGATGCAATACCTTTTTGCCGTCAGCCGATAAAATAACGCCGTTTCGGGAAATAAAGCTTTTGTTTTCCTCGCTCAATATCAGCGTCCAGGTGTTGGGCAAAGCCGCCTCACGTATCTCCCTCAGCGCCGCCGGCAGATATACGGTGAGCCTTGAATAACAATATTCAAACGCCCCGACCCCGATCACCTCAAGCGTTGACGGAAACGTGATCCTTTTAAGACTGTCACATTCCACAAACGCAAATTCTTTGATCTCGGTAAGTCCCTCGGGCAGGTCAAATTCCTCAAGCGCCACGCACTTGGCAAATGCCATACCGCCGATAGATTCCAGCCCCTCGGGAAAGAAAACACGTTTTAGCTTAGGCGAGCCCTGAAATGCAGAGGCTGAGATCCTTTTGCAGCCGGACGGGATCGTATATTCCTCGTCATCACGCGCCAGAAAACAGATAAGCTTGCTGCGGTCTTTGGTGTAGACAGCCTTGCCGTCGGAATAATAGTTCGGATTGTTTTCATCTATCTCGATCTTTGTCGCGTAATTATAGTTTCTGCCAAAAACAAGCCTGCTCACGCCTGCGGGTATTTTTAAATACTTTATTTTTTTCTCGACAAGGAAAAAATGCACGCGAAAAGCTTTTACAGGTATGCCGTTTACCTCAGTCGGAACTATGACCTCATTTGTCGGGTAATCGGAGATAAGCTCCGCCGTCGCTGTGCCGTCATCGGACAGCTCGAAAATAAAGCCGTCCTTTTCAATTATTTCACTCATATAACTATCCTCACGATACATAAATATTTTAAATTATATTATGTACTCGAACAGCTTAAACTCTGTCCAACCCGTATCCTCATAATACATTCTGACCGTTTCGAGATAATTAAAGCCCATTTTTGTGTATAGTTTTTCGGCGGGAATATTTCCGATAAGAACATCAAGTCGGATCGTTTTTATATTGTTTTCACGCGCTGTTTCGATGACCCGCCGAACCATTTGCTTTGCCGTGCCCCTGCCCGAATAAGCAGGAAGAACGCCGAGTATGTGAATTACAAGAAGCTCCGGGTCCGCCGCCTCAACAGACCATTTTATCCCCTTGTATCCTTCATTATATTTGTGGTTCACCACCATGCAAGCCGCAATATTCCCTTCAATTTCACCAATATAAAGCTCACCGTTTTTGATCGAATCCAGCAGATATTCATCGGTCGGGTAAATTCCCTTTTTCCAGCCGGGAGAATATTTCATTTGTTCAAAGCCGTCAATTAAAGAATAATAAAAATCTCTGACAGAACAAAAATCTTTATTTTCAGCCGCCCTGATCGATAATACCGTCAACACCGCCGTTCCCCTCCCTTTTATCGTTACATACCCGCATCAGAAAAGCGGTAAGCTCGGTCAGGTGCCGCTCCACGGAAATATCGATAAGCGAACGCAGATTATCGATGCTCATATATGTATAAAGCGCGGGCTCCAATATCGGCTCTATCGTATTTTCATTGATATAGCTCTTCGTAATATAGCAGCTGAGCTTGTCCAGCCGAGCCTCATATTTGCGGCGCACATCATCGTCAAGCTCAAAGCCGTATTTAAGGCGCAGCAGCCCCGCGTTGAGCTTATCATGTAAATAGGCTAAGGGTGTATTTAAAAAATCTGTGTCAATGCCCTCAAATTGAAACATAGCGTCCTCGAAGCGGGCGTCGAATTTTTTAAAATCAAAGGACGCTCCGCCTTTAAACATACTGAGCAGCGATTTATGCACGAGAATCTGATGATATTTGTGATAGTTGCCGCCTATGATCGGCACGGCGTATTTTATTTCATCGGTTTCGGCGGACCGGACATACAGGATATAGTCCTTATCTGAAAGAACGTTGTTCATACCTATATCCGTTTCGATATTATCATAAATATGGATCTCCCGCACTTCATTGGCAATATACTCTCCGATGCGTCTGACGGTCTTTGGTATCGTCAATGATCTTATACCGCAGCCGTAGAAAGCCGCTGTTTCGATGCTTTCAAGCTCGGGAGGAAAAACTATCTCCCTTAATCCCGTCAGATCCGTAAAGGCTGCTATGCCAATGACCTTGGTATGCTTTAAAACAACCCTTCGCAGCATCGGACAATGCGCGAACATATAATCCCCTGTTCTCGGACAATCCACCTCCGCCTCGGTCAGATGTCCGCAGTGCGCGAACACTCTCTCGCCCAGCTCGCCGCATTTCAGTCTTACTCTTTCAAGGGAATTGCATCCGCTGAAGGCATGTCTGCCGATCACGCTGACATTTTCAAGCTCCAGCTCTCTTAAATTATCCGCACACCAGAACGCGCTGTCTCCGATCGTGTGAAGAGATCTCGGAAAGACGACCTTTTCTATTTTATTGTTGTGGGAAAACGCGTAAGGACTTATTTCGGTTATATATTCGGGAATAACCAGAATACCGTTCTCGGGCGGTGTTGCCCAGCGTACCAGCTTTCGACCGTCAGGCGACAGAATAAAGCCGTCACGGCAGATAAAATACGGGTTTTCATCACTTAAGCTAATCTCGCAATTATCGGAAAAGGCACTTTCGCCTATTTCCTTAAGCGGCTTGGGGAGATGGACGGAAAGAATTTCGGGATCCTCGGCAAACGCCTCCGAGCCGATATATTCAAGCGTTGAAGGAAGAGTGAGCTTTTCGAGCTTCGGACAATTTTTAAACGCGCACACACCTATTCCGATCAGTCCGTCGGGAAGTCCGATCTCCTCCAGTCTGCCGCAGGAGACAAAAGCGCTGTCCTCAATTGTTTTCAAGCCGCTCGGAAAGACAATACGCTTTAAATTTTTTGAAAGCGCAAAGGCTTGTTTATTGATCGTTTTGCAGTCCTCATGGATAGTATATTCCTCGTCGCCGCGAGCCAGAAAGAATATCAGCTCACTTCGTTTTTTGGAATATACCGCCTTTCCGTCGGTAAAAAGATGTGGATTATTTTCATCGATCTCAAGCCTTATACTGTGCTCCAAATAAAAGGGATCGGCAGAGAAATTCCGAAGGCTTGACGGGATCTTTATTGAGTTTATCTTCCGGCTGACATCCTTCGCGGAAAAAACAAATGACGTAACGGGTATGCCATTCACCTCGTCGGGAACGATCACCTCGTCCGACGCATACGCTTCGGTCAATTGCACCATCAGACCGCCATCCTCAAACTGTACGAATGAAAAGCCGTCCAGATCAAACATATTCATAATTTACCTCCGGGTTTATTGTCAGAGTGCGGAAAACGGCTGAATTTGTAAGGCACCAGAAACGCCGTTATCTCGTTCAGACCCTTTTTTACCGACTGCTCTATAAACCTTTCCAGATCCTTTTCTCCAACGCTGTAGAGATATGGAAAATCCGCTATTTCCTCCGCCTGCGGATACTGCTTATTCAATATGCTCTGAACGGCAAACCCACTATTTTCCTCAAGATATGACAGATACGTTTTCCGCATTTCATCGCTCAGATCCGCGGGGTATTTTATTCTGTAGTATGCCATCTCATATTTGTAAAGGGTAACGGAACGGAGTGATCCAAAAAACTCATCATATTTGCGCAGACAGTATTCCCGATCCCAGTTCAGCAGCCGATTTATATATTCCTCTGTATCCTTAATGCCGGCATCGTTTTCCGCGTCAAAAACTTTTACCGCGTATTTTATTTCACTTGTATCGGGGGAAATTATCATTACCGTGCAGTTGTTACTAAAGCTGTTGTTGATCGTTACAAGCCCCTCCTCCAGAAAGACGTGCGCTCCCTTTTTTATTTTATGAAACGCGTTTTTGCCTATTTCCTTATCGCCTGTGAGATACACATTATCAAGCGAGCCGCAGGCACAAAAACATTCATCGCCTATTTTTTCCGCTCCCAGCTTTCCTGTTTCGGTCAGAAAATCGCAGGAATAAAAAGCCTGTTTTTCAATTATCTTTACATTTTCAAGATTTATTTTTTCAAGAAATGAATATGAAAACGCGTTGTTCAATATTGTATGAGTGCTTTTCGGAAGCTTTACCTCACGAATAGTATCATTTACCTCACTCGCATAACACGCGATGACCTCAACGCCCTCGTGCACGGAGATCACAGAAGGCGCTTTTTGTGTTATCGTGAGGAGTGCCTTCATATCCTTTGAATAGATCACCCCGTCGATCACAGTAAAAGACTTGCTGTTTTCATCAATGATATATTCGGGCGACAAAAAATAGTTCGGGATACAAAATTCGGGCTTATTATAGCAGTCGGGAAGGTATACGGGTGAACGGCACGCCTTCGAATAAAACGAATCCGGCGCCATTTCCTCAATATGACGCGGAAGAACGAGGGTGTCAAGCTTAGTAAAACCATGTGCAAACGCTCCCGAGCCTATCTTTTTTATATTATTCGGCAGCGTCAATTCCTTCAGCTCGCAGCCATAGAATGCCCTGTCTCCAATTTCCTCAAGCTCCTCGGGAAAATTTACCAGTTTTAAATAACTTATTTCATAAAAGGCGTTTTCATAAATTACCCTGACCCCGCTCGGAATGGTGTAGGTCTCATCGCCCCTTGCGGTAAACGCGTACAGTATTTTTTTATCCTTTGAAAAAACCGCTTTATCGTCGGCGCAAAGCCACGGATTTTCGGGCGATACCTCCACAAAAAACGGCAGATCATCATAAAATAACATTTCGGAATTCTTAAAAAGTCTTACAAGCTTTGAAACGCAGATAGTACGTAAAGGCTTACTGGGATAGCCGTAGACCTGTATTTCCGTAATGGGTATCCCGTTATATTCCTCGGGTATTTCTATGTGCACAGAGCACCCATATTCGGCTTCAACCGTTGCCATATAAGTGCCGTCCTCAAGCATTTCCAGCGAATATCCGTCATGCCTCAGATCTATCATCATTTTCAGCTCCTCTGTTGATTTGATTCAATGGGAAACGTTCGTTCTTATAATTCATCAGGAATAAGGTTATTTCGGTAAGCTTATGCTCCGCGGAGCGCGTGACAAGCTCGATCAGCTCCTTTTCCCGCAGGCCGTACAGATAGGGAAAATCCGTTATTTCCTCTGTCCTCACATCCTCCTTGCACATAATGCGGTTCAGCACAATAAAGGCATTATCCTCAAGGTATTTCAAGTATGTTTCACGCGCGGCGTCTGTTAATTCCGCGGGGTATTTTATCCTATAATATGCCGCCTCGTATTTTGACATGATATACTCTTCATCGCTGAGCGTCCGGAAATACTCATCATAGGACTTCAAGTCAAAAAAACTGCCATTACCGAACAAGCTGCTTATATATGACCATAAACCATCATCTATAAGGCTTAATTCTTCCGGCTCAAAGATCTTCATGGCATACATGATCTCATCCGTGTCGGGCGACAGCACCTTTACAAGGCAGCCGGGACAAAAAATATATTCCTTAATAGGCTCTTTATATATTATTGAATCCTCCACATCATAAAGCTCGACCTCACGCCAGGTGCTTTGTAAGAAGTTTTCCGATCCGGAAGCGCTGCGGGGTATCCTGACCGACTTGAAATTGCTTTTAAGCGCAAGCTCTCCGAGCTTTTCAAGCCCCTCCGGAAGGAAGAGCTGTGCTCCATCTTTTACGTCTGAAAAAGCGGAAAATCCAAGCTCCCTCGCACTCGTCAGATAGACAGACCCAAGAGAACCACACATTGAGAAAGCAAATTCACCTATACTCTCAGCACCTATCTTTCCGGTCTCGATCAGATTTTTACACTCGTTAAAGGCACCGTCGCCAATAAATTTAACGTTTTCAAGATCAATTTTTTCGAGCACAGAGGAGTCGAACGCAAATTCCATGATCGTGTGCACGCTTTTCGGAAGAATTATTTCCCGGACATTATCGTTCTTAATACCCGCCTGTACCCCGATCACCTCAACCCCGTCGGGGACTGTGATAACATCCGATGCATTTTTTGATATGGCAAGAAGCGACCTCATATCCTTTGAGTAAACAACGCCATCGATTATACACAGAGTTTTACTGTTTTCGTCAATAATATACTCGGGTGCCAGGATACCGTTCGGAACGCCGAATTCGGGCTTGCTGTAAAAATCGGGAATGTATACGCAAGACGAGCAGCTTATATTGTCAAATGCACCCGCAACAAAATCCTCGATGCTTTCGGGAAGGAAAATTTTTTCAGCCTGAATAATACCGCCGAACCCAATTCTTTCGACCCTTTTTATTTTTTTCGGCAGTCTCAACTCCCTAACGCCGCACCCGGTAAACGCCATCGCACCTACCCTATCCAGTTCCTCGGGGAAATTCAGCTCTTTTAAATTGTTTGTATTGTAAAACGCGCTGTGGCAGATATTCCTGACGCTGTCGGGAATAGTGTAGCTCTCGTCGTTTCTCGCGGTGAAGGCATACAGTATTGTTTTATCCTTTGAAAAAACCGCTTTGTCATCGGCGCAAAGCCACGGATTTTCGGGGGAGATCTCTACAAAATACGGTTGATCCTGTCTTAGCTCACCGGTATTCAAAAATAACTTCACGTTTTTTGAAACACAGATAGTATGTATCGGCTCATCTGATGAATACCAGCCGACATAAACTTCCGTTATCGGCGTTCCGTGGTATTCTTCGGGAATAACTATCCGGTCATCCTCCCTGTTGAAAACCAATTGAGCCGAATACGATGTCCCGTCCTCAGATAAACCTAATCTGAATTGCCTGGTGATCTTATCGTCTTCTTCCATTTTTTGCGCCTCCCATAAATGTTATAAAACTATTATACATCAGATAAATAGGTTTGTCAACAAAAAGCCGCGGCATCTCCGATCAATGAACAGAAATGCCGCGGAAGGCAGGATATTTTTTCAGTCTATCTGTCGTTCTGCACGTATTTTGGCATCGGCAGAAGCTTGTGCAGATTATACTTATGCATACGGTCGATCTTTTCCTTTAACTCGGGCTTGTCGGATAGGTCGGTCTCTTTTCTGATATATCTGTCAAGCTCCGCGTAGGTAAATCCCAGATTTT
>JAFLUF010000079.1 GCA_022508925.1 Oscillospiraceae bacterium
AGCATTATACCATACTGTTGTTGATTTGTAAAGTACTTTTTGAAATATTTTTGTTGTTCCGGAAATCACTGTAAATTACATCATTGGAATCCATTGAAAACACTTGATATCATAAAACAGGGTAAGTCGTTAATAACTTGCCCTTGCTGTATCGCCCGATAAATCAGAGTTTAATGCACCACGTATTTCATCGGTGTAAACCTTATTCCATCTATTTCCCGTTCCTCTGATAAGGGTATAAAACCGAGATGCAGATAGAACTCTTTCCCATAGGGCGAAGAATTCAAGGTAATCTCATTAAGTGAAGGATTTTCCTTCAACACATCTTCCAACAGATAATTAAAGAGTGCCGTCGCAATGCCTTGGCGGTGATATTCCTTTTTTGTAAAGACCAGATTGATATGTGTTCTGGTTGAACGCATACCAATGATCCCGACTATTTTATTTTCATCATAAGCGGCATAGATCGGACAATCTCCCTTTTTGCAACTGTTGATAAATTCCTCATTCTCAACTATATCACGCTTAAATGTCAAAACTCCTTCCGGCTTATAATCGGGCGCTTCAAATTGCATAAAAACTTCTAAAGCAAGCGCAAGAGCCTCAGTAACCTCATCACTGTTTATTTTCCTAATGAAATACATATTTATCCTCCTCTAAATTCCGATTTGTTGTTATCTAATTTTACCATATAGAACACAAAAAATCAACAATATGTTGGCAGAACCAAAATAAAAATGCGCTTCTCCAAACCAAAAAGCGCTGCAATTATTAAATTCCCTGTCATGACGCGACCCGAAGCTATGCCGTCTGCAAGATGAATGGAGTTCGTCGAATGAACTTGTTTATTCAGCCCGCGCACACTCGCGAATTATAATTCGGTAGTAAATCGCCGCTGAATACATAACCTTGTATCATATTGTTAATTGCTTTTTAAATATTTTTAACAATTGAAAATAATATTAAATTTCGTGCTGCAATCTTTGGTTATGGCAGTCAGTGTATAAGCGATCATACCTATGTCGTCAATTGTTTTTCCGCTGTAAATTTATCTGTGAAAATTTTTTTTAAAACCTATTGACAAATTCAGACTATCGTGATAGTATAGACTATAGAAGTAGTCTGAGGAGGTTGCATAATGAAAGAAAAACTTTTTGACAGCGAGGCAAAGGTAATGGAGATCGTATGGGCGAATGCCCCTATCTCGGCAAAGGACATCAGTCTTATCGCCGCCGAAACTATTGGCTGGAATAAAAACACGACTTATACCGTAATTAAAAAGCTTGAAGCAAAAGGGTTTATCAAGCGTGAAGATCCGAACTTTATCTGCACTCCTCTGGTGTCGAAAAGTCAGATGCAGAAAGTCGAGGCTGATTCTCTTGTAAAAAAAGTGTTCGGAGGTTCTCGCAAAGCGTTGTTTTCGGCTTTGCTTGAAGATGAGCCGTTGACCGAAGAGGAAATAAACGACCTTCGCAAATTGATCGATAAAAGGTGAGCCCATGCTTCAGGAAGTGTTTTATTGGATATTCAATATGAGCATAACCTCTGCCGTGACAGGCTTGCTCGTTATGCTGATAAGGCTTATTAAAAAGCTCCCGAAAAGACTTACAGTGTTTCTTTGGCTGATACCCTTTTTCCGAATGACAGTTCCTTTTGGATTAAACAGTCCGTACAGCCTGATGTCGCTGTTATCCAAAATCACAACGAAAACGATAACCGTTTACCAACCCGCGGAAGAGGTAACCTTTTCCATGACAAATTTTGTTATGGCGGCAAACAGTTATTTCCCGATAACCTATAAGGTAAATATTCTTGAGGGGGTGTTCGGCGCTGCATCAGTCGTATGGATAATCGTGTATTTAGCGATACTCCTTATGCTGACGGTCGTATATTTTACAACGCTATATGAAATTAAAGACTCGGCGCGTCTGCGCGATAACATTTACCTTTCGGATAAAATAATGTCTCCTTCGGTATACGGTATCATAAAGCCCAAAATCATCCTGCCCTTGTCGTATAAGGACAAGGATATCGAGCTTATTGTGCTTCACGAAAAAACGCATATCCGCCGTGCCGATAATCTGTGGCGTGTGCTGGCGCATATAATTGTCGCGGCACATTGGTTCAACCCGCTCTGCTGGATATTCTTAAAGCTGTTCCTTGCGGATATTGAGCATTCCTGCGACGAGCGCGTGCTTGTCAAAATAGGTGATGACCGCGCAAAAGAATACGCTCTGTCGCTGTTGGAAAGCAAGCAGAGCTCGACGGTATTTGCCTCTGCTTTTGGCGGCGCGAAAATCAGAACACGAATCGAAAACATACTGTCCTTCAGGAAAATGACTTGGTTTTCACTGACTGTATTTATTGCGTTGATCCTCGCGATTTTCTATGTGCTGCTGACAAACGCGGGATAGAAGATGAAAGGAGAATGAATATGAAAAACAAACGATTCGGCATATATTATTTGCTTTCTTGCATTGGCGTTCTGATTGCTTCTTATTATCCCCTTTCAATGGGGGTGCGTGTCGTAACCGATATGATAGTTGACGGAACTGTTATGAAGGAAAACTATCCGAAATATATTATTCCATATACTCCTATAAGCCTTGCGGTTCTGGCCGGCGTCCTTATGATGCCCTTGTGGATCAGGCTGTTCAAGCGGTTTGCGCTGATTGGAGGCTCGGTGTTGTCAATCGGAGCATTCGCCGTGCTTGAAGCGCTGTTTGAACAAAAAATTGTCGTAACAACGGCAGAGACCGAAACTGTCACGAAGCTTGAAGACTGGCAGATGTTTATGTGCGCTTTTCCGCCGGGAGCATTCGGCGAAACGGAAACTACAACCACATACAGAACACAGACAGCGGTCGATATTCTTATGGGGAACTACGATCCCGCGTTCAAGCTGCATTTTTACGTCATCTCACTCGTTCTTATACTTTCGGTATTGAACTGCTTATACGGCTTCGGGCAGATGATAAATTCCGGCGAGAAGAAACGTTTTAAATCCTTGGTTTTACAGTCGGTTTGTTCGCTTACATTTCTCGGTCTTTGCATTCTTGCCTGCTTTACGGCTTTCTGGAGGGACGGAAGTATTCGGGTATCTCCCCTGTCCGCCGCTCTGATGACGGTATTCTTTATCCTGTTGGGAATGACAGCGGGGGTTTTCGCGGGCTCATTTCTTTTGGAAAAACGTAAATTTATTTCGGTCTGGATCCCCGCGATCGTTTCCTTTGCAATGACCCTCCTCATGTACATCGGTGAAATGATCCTGTTAAACGGACATCTGTACAGCTTTGGCGATGGTTTCATTTTTACGGGTATACCCGGAATTGTTCTTGCTCCCGCGGATTTGCTGATTATCGCGGCTTCGGGAGGTATAACAGCTCTGATATTCACATTACTGAACCGAAAGAGTTCCAAATCGAACTAATGACAAATTATGATTGAATTCTACCGGTAATTTTATTATAACCAAAACCGGAAATAATGTCATACGCTTCGTAGAGTTGGCTCAGCAAAGGGCATTACGGCTTTTCAACTTCAAAATCTTACAAAAGCGCCGCCTCAACACCGATTATTCCGTTTATGCTGACAGGCTCGTCCCAGAACACCTGATAAAGTCTGCTGCCGTAGTGAACGGTTTTCATTTTATCCATCGCCATACACAGCGGATTGTTTTCAAAACCTCCCCATATCAGCAGCGAAAACCCGGCATCTGCCGCCGCTGACCTTAAGAAATCCGAACACAACCTGCGGTCGTTGTCCTTGACATAGAGATATGACACAGCGCCGTGGCGAATCATCTCGCCGGCTTTCGGAAAAGCGGGATAACCCAGAAGCCGCGTGGGCAGACGCGACAGCAGCTTATACGCTCCGCCGTAAGACGACATTTTATACTGTTTGAATTCGCTCTGATCGCCGACAAAACAGCAGGCTATGATCTCGCCGTTTTTTCTGTAACAGTAAAAACGCTTATCTCCAAAGCCCGCGTGATCCGTTTTTGCGGGCACAAGACTCTGTTCGGCAAAATGGCGCCGCATGATATCTTCAAAACCGTTAAGGTCGTTTTCCAGCGGCAGAATATGCTTTCCGCCGTGGAAGCAATAGGTAGTGTAATGCCCGAGATAGCGGTATTCGGGCATATTTTTACGTTTTTTCTCAAGCATTGAGATAACGGGCTTGTTGTCGTCGAGAATGGTAGTGTAGACGCATTTGCAGTCGGATATCTCTTCGCGCATAAGCCCGTAAGCCCTCGCGATAAACGGAAGCTTCCCCTGATATTTCGGGTGTATCTTAAGTCCCGTAAGATAAGCGCATTTTTCCACCCGTCCATTCAGGAATTCGCTTCGCACGACCGCCGCTCCGACGCCTATGACCGAGTTTTCCTCGGTATCGACCGCGACAATGATCTTAGCGTCATCGCCGTCCGCGAAAAACGAATCCACGGGGCGTTCGCCGCGGAGATACTGAACGCTGAGATCTCCGCCGAACACGCCGCTTTCAAAAACGTCTTTTATCCCGTCGCTGTCCCCGCTGTCCGCAAACCGCATGATATACCGTTTATTTTGGGAATTCATCGAGGTTTTCTCCGATCGGGACATACATTTTCTGGTCGATCTCTTCTCCCAGCCGCAGGTTCATTGCCCAGAACAAACTCCATACCAGCGGGCTTGTCCGTCCGAGCGACGCAAACCCTCGGCTCAGAACTGTTTTCGGAGAGGAAAATTCCTTGCGGGCGTTGCGGCAGAGAATGCTCAGCTTCTCGGCGGAGATCATCTTCGGGTGGAACGAAAGCTCTCCGTAGTGATAGTCCTCCGCCAGCCACCATTTGTCGTAGATCAGGCGGTTATCCTCTTTCAGGCGGTGATAAAGCGCGGTGTTGGGAAACGGCAGAAGATGGTTGAACGCCGCCGTGTAGAAATTATGCTTTTTCGCGAACTCCAGAGCGTCTGACACGGTTCGCTCGTCGTCGTTGTCATAGCCGAAAACAAACGTCGCGTAGATGCCTATTCCCGCGTCATGAACGCGCTTTACAAGCTCGTCGCGCTCGCCCATGGCGTAGTTGAAGGATTTGTTCATCTGACGGAGGTTGTCGTTGTTGAGGCTCTCAAAGCCGATAAGGATTATCTCACAGCCGCTTTTTTTCATAGCTTTGAGCAGTTCGGGGTTTTTCGCCATAGACAGCGTACCCTGTCCCGCCCACTTGATTTTAAGCGGCTCTATCCTCTCAAATAATTTCATCGCGTTCTGGTGGTCGGCGACGAGATTATCATCGACAAGAAAGAAATATTTGTGCGGAGACCTGCTGATATCATCGGCGATAAGCTCGTGTGAACGGGCGTAGTAATTACTGCAGTAGAACTTTGAGATCGAGCAGAAATCACAGCTGTGAATACAGCCGCGCCCTGTTTCCACCAGCGAAACGGGGAGATATTTTTTGCCCGTAAAAATGCTCTTGTCGGGCTGAATATCGTACTCCGCTGTGCCCCCTCTGTATATCTTTTTGAGGGCTCCGCGCCGCGCGTCCTCCAGCATTTCGAGCCAGACCGTTTCGGCGTTTCCGACTATCACGCTGTCACAGTATTCCTCGCACTCTTCGGGACAGAGCGTCGCGTGATAGCCGCCAATAACCACGGGTATTCCGCGCTCACGGAATTTCGCGGCTATCTTATAGCCGCGTTTCGCGGTATAGGTTTCAATAGTAATGCACACGAGATCTGTCGGGGTATTATAATCAATAAGCTCTATCCTGTCGTCAAACAGCTCGGTCTCGACTTCCGGCGGAGTGAGCGCCTTTAACACGGCAATTGTCAGCGGCTCCATTTTCCATGTGCCGATGTACTTTTTACCCGGCTTTTTGCCGATAGCCGGTAAAACAAACGTAACTTTCATATCAAAAACCTCATAACACGGGTATATCCGAATTGTCGCACATAACCTCGCGCGTGAATTTATGCCACTTGTCGGCATAGCCTTTATACCCGAGATTAAGCGGCAGCGACAGCCACGGACTATGCGCGAAGGGCTTGAGCCGCTTCATTATATTTCCTGTCGAATAGGTCAGCCGCCACGCGAGGTCGGTGCCTGCCTCAAGTTGTTCTTTTGTCATCAGCTTGGGCTGATAAACGCAGTGCTGTACATCGTACATCGCCCAGTTGCGCTCGACTATGCGTCCTTCTTTTTCAAGCTGCGCGTAGTATTCTGTCCGGGGAAACGGTGTGAGTATCGAATATCGCGGAAGGTCTATCTTCGCCTTGATAACCATTTCGACCGTGCGCTCAAAAACGCTCTCGTCCTCCTCGTCGCCGCCGAACGCGAAACAGCCCTGAACGAGTATCCCGCTGTCGTGAAGCCTGTTCATCAGGTCAACATAGCTGTCAACCTTGTTAACGCCCTTGTGGATATACTGCTGAGATTCCTGCGTGATACTCTCAAATCCGATAAGCAAACCCTTACAGCCGCTTTTGCGGAACACGCCGATTATCTCGTTGTCGATACCGACGGACGATGTAACCAGCCCCAGCCACATCTTTTTCAGCGGTATCATCGCCTTGAACAGCTCGAGAGCATACTCGCGGTCGGTCAGCAGGTTTACGTCGGGAAACAGAACGTGATTTGAATTAAGCGCGGCGATCTCCGCTACTATCTCGTTTACGGGGCGCTTGTACACATGCTTTCCGAATGCCGCGGGATAAGCGCAGAAGCTGCAGGTGTGACAACAGCCGCGAATCGCCTCGACCGTATTTATTGTTATGTAGCGCTTTTTATTTAGCAGCTCGCGGCGCGGCGCGGGTCTGCCGTCCATGGTGAAATCACAGTTCTGACGGTAGAATTTCTGATAGCTTCCGTTTACATAATCCCGGATAAATTGCGGGAAAGTCTGCTCGGAAAATCCCGTAAACACAACGTCCGCGTGCTGTGCCGCTTCTTCGGGCATCATCGACGGATGAACGCCGCCCATAAACACCGTTTTACCCTTTTTTCGGAAATAGTCCGCGTATGCGTAACAGCGCGGCGCGGTTCCTGTGATACAGGTTATTCCGATCAGATCCGCGTCGATCTCCAGCGGTATCTTCCCCGCCGTTTCATCGTATATCACGACCTCCGATCCAATGTCCTCGGGTATAAGCGCGGCAAGGGTCGTAAGCGTCAGCGGCGCGTAGTGAAGCGATTTCCCGAAGCTTCCCGAGTACCTGTGCATCGCCCCCGCGGGAGCCAACAGCGCAATTTTCAGCATTTATCCGTTCCCTCCAAATCAAAAATATCCGCCCAGCTTTTTTTACTGAGATACGCGGGCTTGATGTCGCCAAGCCGCATTCCGTCAGCCGCCAGCCGCTCGAGATACCGCCTCTCGGGGTTTCCCCCAACGCGGCATACTTTCGCGGTCTGAAGCTGTCCGAGCTGTCGGCAGTAGTTGTAGTGATAGCTTTCGCAAAGCGCTTTATCCAGCATTTCATCTGTTATATCACGCGCCGTTGTATACAGGCAATAGCGTTTTCCCTCGGGAGCCAGCAGACAGAAGCTTTCCGCTATGCCGAGAGACGCGCAGACGCCGCGCACAAAGCTCTCGGTAAGCTTTTCGCCGCAAAGATCGGACGTGACGCCGCTTCTGCGCAGAAAACGGATACGCGGCGGGCGGTCGGGATATGTCT
>JAFLUF010000008.1 GCA_022508925.1 Oscillospiraceae bacterium
TGATAAGGGCGCATTATTCGCCTGCGGCGAAAAACGCTATGAGGGGAAACTTTCTTCAGAAAGTTTCCCCTCAGAAAAACAGTATGATGTTTATTTCTGCGGAATTATTATAAAAAAACACTTGTAATAAAATTCAAATTGTGATATAATTATTCCAACGAAAATCAACCGCAAAGGAGGAACTTTTATGAAAAAAATATCATCAATCGTCTTACTTATAATCTGCTGTCTGCCCGTGCTGTTCATTGCGGGTTTCTTCAATACGGCTATGGTATTGCTTGGCATTCACAATGGCGAGTTAGGTTTTCTTTTAGTTTCACTTACGGTTATAATGTCGCTCGGAGTTACTCTTCCTATAAACCGCGTGCAAAGACTGTTCAATGAAAAGCTCGGGATAAAAGCTCCTTTATATTTTACGCTTGCTTATGCGCCCGCTTTTGCTTTTAATACGGTCTACGCGGTAATATTCAGCTCGCAGTACAGTGATTATCTTGCTGACGAGATTCGTATCGGTTATCTGATATACGTTGGAGAAATCATACTCGCGGCGGCGATCTGGCAGCTTGTATTCCGGATAAGGAGCAAAGAAAGAATTTCCGTCAAAAAAGGTGTATCTGTTGCTCTGCTGATCATCGGGGTATTGATCGTTTCGTTTATGCTGATGCTGTTGAATTTTTTTGCGACGATGATAGAAAATATCGGCTACGCTATTGCTGCGGCAATGACCCTCGCCGCGTCGTTTGGCATTGACCGCATTCGCTTGGTGTTCCGCGAGAAATACGCGATTAATTCCGCTTTGTTCTGGGTATTTGCGTATGTTCCCGTACTTCTTCTCACAGCAGTCTTTATCATTCAAATTACAGATCTCAACGCCTATTTCAGCGGATCATATTCATATCCGTCTTACGTAATTCCGATAAGCAACATTACTTTCGCGGCGTCGGGAGCGTTCTGGATAATAGTATTCAAAATTGCGGAAAAAATGAGAGTAAGAAAAATCAAGTCGGAATAAAATGAAAGGACTGTTATTATGACAATTGAAAGTGTTTTAAGTGCGTTAAAAGTCTCGGAAAATACCGTACCCGTCCGTCAGAATAATTCAAGTTCGGACTTTGCCGAGCTTTTGTCGGAGCGCGCGAGTATTCAAGCCACAACCCGGAATTTGCCGAGAAAGCTCTCGGATAATTTGCAGGTCCCGCGAGGAAGAGTCATCGAACAGCGTCCCTGCTGTATAATCTGCGGATTGACGATCTCAGACGAGGGGACCTGTTTGTGCGAATATCCTACGGTAATCAACAACTGCGGGGTAAATCTCAAACACAACCCCTCGGCGGAGGGCAGTTCCGTACAGCAGAAAACGGCCGCCGCGAATAAAACGCGGAAAATCTCGGATAATCTGTCAAACGACGCTAAGAAAATAAAATTACGGCATAAATGTCCGCTCTGCGGCGCTGTAACCGACGACGGAAACTGCGGCTGCGGCAATTTAAAAAGCGATTCGGATAAGTCGGCAGCGCCAAAGCCCGCGATCACTTTTAAACCGACATTTTGATCTTGAAAGCTGTATTTTGAGTTTCCAAAGGGGCATTGCCCCTTTGGTGGGGGTGTGGGGTGGTCTCCCCCGGTGGGGGAGGTGTCACGAAGTGACGGAGGGGCTGACCGACAGACCAAAGCCCCCACGGTAATTTTAACTTTATCTACAGCCCGAGACCGCAGAAAGTTCTGCGGTCTCTTACCATAAAAGACTATCAAAACGAGAGTAAATCTTTTGGCTTTGTGGGAGAAAAACTTTCTGAAGAAAGGTTAGCTTTTTTCGCCGCAGGCGAATAATGCGCCCTCGCACCCCTTTTTCAAAGACTTTTTGTATGCTCTCCTATTACTTTTTTTATATGCTCATTCCTATTTCTATCGCCTTGAAATTGTTTTTTATAAGCGTTTCCTTTGTCGGAGGCACGACCTTTTCGATTGCCTTCTTTACCGTTTCAAGCGTGAACAGCTTTGTTTCCTTTATTATCTTTCCGAGCAATATCATATTCGAGCCGCCCTGAAGGGCGTTTTCACTCGCAAGAGTAGTCGAAGGGAGATAATAACATGAAATGTCGCTCCTGCCGCACTTTGATTCAATTAGCGAGCTGTCGATAAATACCGAGCCGCTCGGCTTTACCGCGTTTATAAACTTGTCGTAAGACGGCTGGTTCATAGCCACGAGAATATCGGGATATGTTACCACGGGAGAGCCTATCGGCTCGTCGGAAACGCAGACCGAACAGTTTGCCGTGCCGCCGCGCATTTCGGGTCCGTATGACGGGAGCCACGAAAGCTCCTTTCCGTCGATAAGCGCGCAGTACGCCAGGACCTTCCCCGCGAAAAGAACTCCCTGTCCGCCAAATCCCGCAAGCAGAATCTCTGTCGTCATTTTGCTCCCTCCCCCGAAATATCCTTGTATACCCCGAGCGGATAATACGGTATCATCTCGTCCTGCAGTCTCTTAATTGACTCGAGAGGAGTCAATCCCCAATTTGTCGGGCAGGTCGAAAGGACCTCGATTATCGACAGTCCGCGCTGTTCCTTTTCGTTTTCAAACGCCTTTCGTATCGCCTTTTTCGCCTCGCGTATATGCGGAACGCTGTCCACCGATACACGCTGAGCGAGAGCCACGCCCTCAAGCGTTGAAAGCATTTCGCACATCTTTATCGGATAACCTGCCGTTTTTACGTCTCTGCCGTATGGGGTAGTCTGAGTTATCTGCCCGGGAAGTGAAGTAGGCGCCATTTGCCCGCCGGTCATTCCGTAAGTTGTGTTGTTGATAAATATGATAACGAGGTTTTCTCCGCGGGCCGCGCTGTGAACCGTCTCGCACGTTCCAATAGCCGCAAGGTCGCCGTCGCCCTGATATGTAAACACAAACTTTTCGGGATTTGCGCGCTTTACTCCCGTAGCTACCGCGGGAGCACGCCCGTGCGGCGCTTCGATAACGTCGCAGCCGAAATAATCATAGGCCATTACCGAACAGCCTACGGGAACAACGCCTATCGTATCGCCCTCGATGTTCATCTCGTCAATGACCTCGCAGATGAGCCTGTGAACGATACCGTGCGTACATCCGGGACAATAATGTGTAGGAACGTCAAGCAGCGACTTTGGTCTTTCAAATACGACTGCCATTAAAGCTCACCCCCTGTTGCCACAAGCCTTTTTATCTCCTCTAAAACATCTGCAGGAACGGGAACCGCGCCGCCCGTTCTGCCGTTGAAATATACCGGCTTTGAGCAGTTTATCGCAAGCTTTACGTCGTCTATCATCTGCCCCATCGACATCTCCACATCAAGCAATACCCTTGCAGTCTCTGCCGCTTTGTTAAGCTCTTTTACAGGGAACGGCCAAAGTGTTTTCGGACGGAACAGCCCCGCCTTTATCCCGAGCTTTCTCGCGGAATTTACCGCGGTTTTGGCTACTCTCGCGGACGCGCCGTACGCGCACAGCAGGACATCGCAGTCCTCGGTAAGATACAGCTCGGCGTCGGTCTCGTTTTCCATTACAATTTCATAACGCCTGAATCTCTCCAGAACGAGCTTTTCCAAGTCATCGGGCTGAAGATAAAGCGAGTTTATGATATGATGCTCACGCTTGAATTTATGTCCGTCCGCCGCCCAATTGCTGTTGTCGCATTTGCTTTCCGAAGGCTCGGGAATAGTCACCGGCTCCATCATCTGCCCAAGCAACCCGTCAGCTAAAAGCACTGCGGGAATGCGGTATTTTTCGGCGGTATCAAACGCCTTTGATACCATGTCCACCATTTCCTGAACGGAAGCGGGCGCGAATACCAAAACGTGAAAGTCTCCGTGGCCAAGCGCCTTTGTCGCCTGCCAATAATCCGCCTGAGAGGGCTGTATCCCGCCAAGACCCGGACCGCCGCGCTGAACGTTTACGATAAGCGCGGGAACATCACAAGCCGCAAGATAGGAAATACCTTCGGATTTAAGCGAAATTCCCGGAGAGGACGACGAGGTCATAGCCCTCTTTCCCGTAGACGCCGCGCCGAGCACCATATTTACCGCGGCTATCTCGCTTTCCGCCTGTAAAAAAACTCCGCCCGCCTTTGGCATACGCTTTGCCATATATGCCGCAAGCTCGGTCTGCGGCGTTATGGGATAGCCGAAAAAGCACCTGCACTGTGCGCGAATCGCCGCCTCTGCAAGCGCCTCGTTTCCCTTCATCAGATTTCTGTCCAACTTTTCCCCACCTCACTTTTCCACAACTATCGCGCAGTCGGGACACATCATGGCACACATCGCGCAGCTTATGCATTTATCCTCGTCGGTGCAGACCGCGTAGAAATATCCCTTTTTGTTGCATTTTTCATTTTGCAGCGCCACGATCTCCTTCGGACACGCGGTAGTACATAAACCGCAGCCCTTACAGCGCTCGGTGATGACTGTCATTTTTGCCATTTTCGCTCCCCCTGTTTTCCGTTATTTATCCCAAATGGGTCTAACATATATCTTTATCGGTAAGATGTTTTTTGCGTTTACCTGTTCGCAAAGCTCCTCAGAGCAAGCCGTAAACTTTATCGGAAGTCCGGTTTTCCGTGAAACCTCAAGCGCAAATCCTTCCGACTGTTCTATAATTTGGGCGGTAGTTTCAATGCCGAGGTTTGTGTTGTTTACTATTGCCGTGTGTTTCATTCGCGAGGCGCGTTCTATTTCGTACATAAGCTCAACCGCCTCTTCCGCGGTTTGGGTGAGAAATCTGCGCTGATTTATCACATACAGCATTTCCACATCACAGTACGCGTTAAGCTCTCCCGAAAACCTCCCGAGAGCAAACGCTCCCGCGTCGTCTCCGCCCACATCAACGATCAAATTATCATAGCTTTCCGCAAGCCGCGCCAAGTCAAACTGAAGCGACGGAATATCAAGGTTTGTGTTAGCGAAATCGGGCGCGATAAACGTTATTCCCGACTTTTCAAACAGCTCGCGAAAATCCGCCGCCCTGAAATACGGATTTACAATATCCAGATCAACAACGGCCGCGTTTTTTGAAGCATTGCTTCTCGCCTTTACCGCAAGATTTACCGATAAATTGGTTTTTCCGCTGCCGTAATGTCCTGTGACAACGGTAATTTTCTTCATCCGCCATTCCCCCGCCACTTTACTTTCACACACCGCATATCTTTTTCATTACGGCAAAAGTGTTATTCCATGCGTTGTTTCATTTCCGCTTCTACCGCGTCCAGAGCAGCCCGAATGACTTTATCCATATCGAAATACCTGTACATTCCCAGCCTGCCGCCGAAAATAACATCACGACGCGATCCGGCAAGCTTGGCATATTCGGAATACAGCGCCGTGTTTCTTCCGTCATTTATAGGATAGTACGGTTCTGCTCCGGAGCACCATTCTGCGGAGTATTCGCGGGAGATAACGGTACTTCTCTGTGTTCCGAATTCAAAATGCTTGTGTTCGATTATTCTGGTATAAGGGATATCGGCAGATGTGTAATTCACCACGGCGTTGCCCTGAAAATTGTCCGTATCAAGAATTTCATTTTCAAACCGCACAGAACGGTATTCAAGCCTGCCGAGACCGTACTCGAAAAACTCGTCTATACAACCTGTAAACACTGTTTTCTTCGCGATTTTTTCGTTCTTCAGAGCCGAATAGTCGGTATCAAGCCTTAGTTCTGTTCCCTTGAGAAGCTTTTCAAAGATCTGAGTATATCCGCCGATCGGTATCCCCTGAAATCGGTCGGTAAAATAGTTGTTGTCGTATGTGAACCTCAGCGGAAGCCGCTTTATTATAAACGCCGGAAGCTCGCTGCACTTACGTCCCCACTGCTTTTCGGTATAACCCTTTATCAGCTTTTCATACACATCGGGTCCAACCAACGACAGAGCCTGCTCTTCAAGATTTTCAGGTTTGGTGATGTTAAGCCCCGCAAGCTGTTCGGCTATCTTCGCTTTTGCTTCGGAAGGAGTTTTTACTCCCCACATCTTGCTGAAGGTATTCATATTGAACGGCAGATTATACAGTTCGTCACCGTATATTGCAACGGGAGAATTGATATAATTGTTAAACTCGGCAAACCGATTCACATAATCCCATATCTCTCTGTCGGAGGTGTGAAAAATATGCGCTCCGTATTTATGAACGTTAATTCCTTCAACAAGCTCGGTATAGCAGTTTCCGCCTATGTGTGAGCGTCTGTCTATAACAAGACATCTCCGCCCGCGCCCGGTCATCTCATAAGCAAAAACCGCACCGAATAAGCCGGAGCCTACAATCAGATAATCGTACATTTCAGCCTTTCCTTTTTACGAGTCTCTTTACCAAAAATCTTCGTTTGCTTTCGGGAGGAAGCAGCTTATATAAAAGCCGCTTTTTGACGGGACACTCCGTATCCAGCCGGGGAAGTTCTTTTATTCTCGCACCGTTTTCACTGCAGTAACCGACATATATGCCGGTAAATATCTCTCCGAGATATCCGTCTGTTCTGTCCGACTGAAAATCTCCGTGTACCGTTTTGCGTTTATCAAATTCCTGTAATACAGCAAATAAGATTTCACAGTATTCAAAGAAATATTTTCCGCTCATTACAAACATATTGCAAAAATACTGTCTGTTCTGAGAGAGATATTTATCCATCGCTCCGATCAGTTGCGGCGACTTCTCCCGCAGTATCTCAGCAAACAGCTCCAGATCCTCGGTATAATGAAACCTCGAGGTGCAGTAATGCTCACGGGTACTAAGTCCCATATCCTCGCTTCGCGGAACAATAATATCGTATTTCCGAACAAGCCTCTGCCACTGCTCCTCGTTCAGAAGAAGCTTTCCGTATTCTTTTTCGGAAAGAGTTCCCCTTACCGTATACGGCGGACCGACAGTCTCGTCGGCGCAAAAAAAACGCCGATAATGGCAAAATCCGTAATAATCGGCGGTCACATTCTTCCACACGCAATAATGGGCAGTCAGCTCGCAGTATTCACGGTTTTTGGCTGAGATATTCTCTCCGATATCATCAGCAGCAGCACCCTCAACAGGCTGGTTTAGCGCGCTGCCGCACTGTATGGGAATACACATCGGCGGAACTGTTTCATACGGCTTGTGGCAGCACATAAATATTTTTATATCACTCATAATTAGCCCTTTTCCGGCAGTTTCCCGGTATAAGCCTCTCAGGATCGAAGAAGCTTCAATACCTCACGGAAATATATCATTCATACTACGAATTATATCACATTTCACACAAGAAGTCAAGTAAATATTCTGCTCTCGCTGATGTTTTGGCAGATTTACATCGGAAGAGAGCAACAACTATAAAAACAAAACCAGAGCCAAATAAAGCGAAAATGCGGGAAAAACGGCCGATTTTACTGACGGTATGCCATGTATTCCGAGCAAAAAACCAACCGCACCCGAAGATCCGAGTGCGGTTGGTCTGCATAAATACAGTTTCATACAAAACATGATCATTCATCTTATATATAAAGTTTTCACCGCTTTTTAAATCATAAACAGTAATACCCGTCACCCTACAACCGCTTCCTGAAATATAAACGATTTGATCTTTATCCTTATCTGCCGCCAACAGCCCGGCGTATCCGTATCATCACTTCGCAAAATTCATCTCAACTATATTTTTTCAGCAATAAACCTAACGACTAAAAAATTGCATACCATGATTACCGGTGTGATCAGGACCTTGCAGACAAGCTTGCTGTATTGCAGTATCAAGTCCACATTTATGTATGTAATAATCAGCTCGTTGATAAATTCTCCGAGCTTAGACACCAAAAAGATCAACAAAAGCTGATATACTATGTAGACCGCATATTTTGCCGGCATTGGAAGAATGCCTTTGCCCTTTTCAAATATTTTATGCGTAGAAACGAAAAAAACAAAAACCGCTCCGATAATAGAACTTATACAATTAGCATACAACACCTCAAAATTCATCAACTGAGTAAGAATCGTATATGTTACAAAATCCATAATAAATCCTATGCCGGAGGTAAAAAAGAATTTTATGAATTTTTTCCAAAAAGAATCCTTTTTCTCGTCCATATCGCTTTTCTCCTATCCCAAGTCATGGCTTATACGCACCGAAAAAGTTTTTGATAAGAATTTTCATAAGCTCGCTGTTGCCTTTGAAAAAACTGATCTTTGTAGGTGTTTTTCCTTTCTTGGGATATGCTCTTGTAACAGGAATCTCGCAGGCTTTGTATCCTATTTGCGTGGCGCGCACAGATAAGTATGCCAGAAGCTCATAGGTCATAAAAACATCTCTGAAAGGCTTTACACGCTTGTCTTTAAGATATTCCGCGGAGTATCCCCTGAAAGCATTGGTAGTATCCGTAAATCCATGACGAGCAGTCAGCGATATGATCGGCGCATGAATAAACCGCACAGATACATTTCTTATAAACGGTGTATTTACAGCCTTGCCGCCATTGACAAAGCGCGAGCCCTGAACCAAGTCATAACCTTCCTCAAGCTTCTGAATAAAACGAGGAACATCCTCGATGCTGTCCTTATTATTGCCGTCAATTGTGATTATCCCTTTATAGCCTCGTTTAAGAGCCCACCACATACCCATTCGCAGCTGTGCTCCCTGCTTGCCGGAATCCTTTTTTACAAGCAGAGTGTTTACATCCAATTTGCGTAATTTCCGTTCATCTGTGCAGCCGTCTGACGAATCCCCGTCGCATATAACGATATCGGCAAATCTTGATATATTATGCTTCTGCGCCCGCCTGAGCTCCTTATGGATACGGTCGCCTTCGTTGATTATAGGGATAAGAACAACATACTCGCTTTTTTTGGGCGCGTATTCCGTACACTCAAACTGAGGAACGCCGGATCGTCTTTGAAATATCATATGATCACTCCTTTAACCGGTTTTAAGAAAAGGGTCCGAAGTTTTGCGGATTCTTCTGTCAAATTACAGACCTTGCTGCAATCATTAATACCAAATCTTAAATTCCGCGATACATTACGATTGATCGCGCGCGGACTAAGACCCCGACACACAGGCTGTCACCGAAATACAGACTTAATATATTCAAGTGTTGGCTCGATCACGCCGCGACCATCCTTTCCCATCTCAACAGAAACAAACCTGTCATATGATTCCGACGCGAGAAGTTCAAGCAGTTCCCTGTGCATATCCCGTCTTTCTATTGGCTTGAGTCCGGGCTCGCTTATGTGAACATGGTTGATGGATTTGACTCTTCCCTCAAGCAAGCTTATCGGTTCATTGTTGTGTAACATTGTCCCGATATCCAGGTTGAGCAAAAATCCCTTACAATCCACTTTTTCAATAAGCTCCAGAGCAGAGGGGGTATCATTGATAAAGTTTGTATTGTAAATGGGCGGGTTGGCCTCCATTCCTATAACAGTACCTTTGGAAAGAGCGTATTCTCCGATTATGCGAAAAAAATCCACCGCGCCCGAGCTGTCCGCACCATCCGGAACGCTTCTGTTTCGCGGGCAACCGAACACAAGGTTTTTACAATTGAGAGCCGAGGCAAAATCTATCGCCTTTTTTGTGTAATCGATAAGGGCTTTTCTTTCCTCGCTGCTCCCGAATATCTTTTCCTGTCGCCCAAACCATATTGACTGCATCGAAGGGATAACAAATCCATAAGCCCTATTCAGCCCTTCATACCACTCAACAGCCGAGGGAATGTTATCATATGGACATTCGGAAATAATGCGCGTAGGCGCGATCTCAAGTCCGCAAAAATCGTATTTTTGCATGAGGCTATAAACATACTCATCATCTTCCGGTGTCCACGCTATATTTGAAATGGATAATTTCACTGATCAGTCTCCTTCTAACACACACATCTTTACATTGTAAATATTCGAGCCACACTCGATCACCGCGGAGTTGATGTTTGCAACGTTCCAATAGTAGTCGCTGCTTACTCTGAAAATATAATCGTGCTTTCCTTCCTGTACGGTAAAACTATAGGAGTACATACTGACAAACTTTTCGTTCAAAACTCCCATTCTCAGCACGGCATTGCAGCTTTCATCATCATTTCCGGTAAATCCGGCCGTGTCATTACCCGGGTAATCAACGCTTACAAGCAGATACTTTCCGTTATCATGGCTCATATGCGCGCTTTCGACATCAGTAAACACATATACTCCGCTGTCATTTTTAACCGTATCCGATAATACCTGATTCTGCGACGCGCCCTTTTTATCGCGCTCTGCCCAGATAAGCGGAAGCTTATTGATGTTGTAAGAATGTATTTTGTCATCATACCCGTAATCGGCGACAGGTGTGCTTGTCATATACATATGATATATCTGAACACAACTGTCATCCGGGATATCAAACCTCAACTGAGTGTATTCATTAAACGGAATCTTCATTGAAACCGTGCGCTCTCCCGCTATAACAGATATTTTTACAGATTTTTCCTCTGAAAATCTCTCGTCAGGTTCTGTGGTATAATACATTTGTATTGTACCGCTTTTATCCGAAAACAGAGAAATATTAAGACCGGCATCTTCACGCGGAAACGCCTCAAACAAATTATGGAATCTGTATACGGACGGATCAGTGCCTGTTGCGGTAATGGATATTACGCCGTCGTTGTTATCTATTTTACAATTATGACCATCAAGCGTGTTAAAACGGTTCAAATCAAACTTCTCAGCCGGCAGCTTTAATCTTTCTATATAGCTTTCATAACGGTCATTCAGGCACCATATTGCTGAATCGTTCAGATAACACAGGGGACGATAATTTTCATAAATATATTCCGCTACTTTATAGTATCTGAAATTATTCATGATTCCGTCAAGAGATTTGCTGTAGCTAAAAGAAATGTTCATCGGCATAATTGCTATCGGAACATTGTTTTTTTCAATATCCGAGATAAACTGCATCTGAGAGAATTCTCCCGAAAGATGTCCCGGCGATTGAGATACATAAACAGGATCATATCTGTTTAATACCGAGTACAAAAAGGTGTAATTAACAAAATCCACATACGTTTCATTGTCTTCAAGCAACAGATCAAATACCATGTTATAATTATCGATCCTCTGCTGCAGCTCATCCGGATATTTTACGCGCTGAACTATTGTTTTATCTTTTTTGATATCTTCCCAGTATGTTGTGCCATCATCTTCAGTAAACCAGCTCTCATTTATATTACTGATCTTTAAAGATGCGGTATCGATCACGGAAGAAGATGTAACCCCATTTGGATCCTTTACTGCTGCATTGCATACTATGGCAAAGGCAAATACCGGGAGAAAGAGGGACTTCTTTTTAAAATTAACAGCAAAAAAGCAAGCTAAAAAGAGCCAACCAGTCCAATACATACATTGCTGTGTCATTTCAACCATTGAATGACGAACGAGCGATCTTGAAAAATTAGCAAAATACGAAAAAGCCAATACATACAGTATTATGGATTGCGCGTTGAGCTTACCTGAAAATCTCTTTGAAATAAACAGGCAATATACAGTTATGCAGATTATTGAAAAAGGGAGTATAAGATATGTCAACAAGAATATGAAATTATTCGTATCCCCTATAGTCGCTCTTCCCCAGGTTTGGTTTGACGCGCTTATCACTATAAACTCAACAAGTCTTGTAACAGGATTGATACCTTTTGCAAAGCAGATTACAAACCAGGCAACGCCTACCGCGGCTATTGTTGCGGCAAGCGTTATAAATAATTGCTTTATACTTTTTTTGTCTTTAGTTTTCAGAGACAGCAAAACCAGTGTTACTACCGCGGCTATGCCATAGGCAGCTCCAAGGTCAAGCCGGTATAAAACGGCTATGACGCACATGATCCATATGATCTCCGCTCTTATCCATGTGTTTTTCTTATTATAGTTAATTATCGCCAACGCGACTATCATACCCAGGCCAAAATATGACCAATAGATATATGTATCCATAAAGGGGAAAAGCAAGGATATAAAAAACGCATAATCTTCATCGAGAAGATTTTTCAGCATACAGTAAAATATCAAAACCAGTATCGGATTGATATATACGGCATAAGGACTGAATGCGGCGCCGATAACGTCCTGATTTATCCATCCGTACATGATGCCCGAAACAACATCAGTCAGCATATGTCCGCCGTAATGCTCAACTATAGGTATCTTGCCGAAATTCAGAAAATCCGTTATCAGAACGCTGTAATTCGCCGATTCAAATATATCGTACCCTTTTGTTATGACCAACGGAAGCTGAACGCTGATAAAAGCTATCCCCAGAAGGAACATCGGATACATATATTTTTTTATGTCAAAGGTTATTGTGCGATTTTTCTTTATCAAAAAAATTCCCGAAGCAATCGACAGGATCAAAATAAAAAGTATGACCAGAACATAATTTCTCAGAGGTTTGCCGATAAATATCCCGCGCTGGTTAAGTATGTTTATCATCTCGATATATACCGATGTGATAAACGGAACAGCCGAAAAGAAAATAACCAAAGAATCGCAGATGCATATTGAATTCTTGTTAAATACTTTTTTGGGTAAAACGCAAAACGCAGCGATTATAAGTACTGTAAACACAAAACAGAAAATTATAAGGGAAAATACCGAATTATTGTTTTTGAAGAATATGCCGGACGACATAAATGATAGTGGGAAACTCAGCAATAACCCAACAAATACAACTTGAACATATTTATCAAAAATAATTTTCCTGTCAAGATCAAATAGGATATACGCTATAATTGCTGCGCCTATCAGATATATGGTAAACAAGGAATATACATTCCCCTGTTCCCATACGGTTTCGGAAAAAAAATGCTTATATTTGAAAACAATAACAACTAACCCAACAGCACAAAGCTTATGAAGAAAATCGAATGCTTTGCGATGTTCTTCGGAACGCGATTTGCCCACATAATAACATAAAAGCATATGGAATGAAACAAAAGAAAGCGCCAATACCGCAAGCCAAAGAGTAAAATTAACAATAAATCGGCTTACGTCAAAATCTGCTACAGTCGCCTGACCAATAACCCTTGAAAACTCTGTGATCGTATTCTCCCCAGGATAAACCGGAATGTATATCAGCGAAAAGGTCAGAGCGCCGAACACCGACATTATAAGGTTTTTCTTTCTGTCCGTTGAAAAATAGTTATCCTTAATAGCTTTGAAGTTGAAGATAACATAGCAGACAGGTAATGTGACAATCGCCATTCCCGCAAAAATTATGACCGCAAACAGTATTATTACGTTATTGAACGTCAATGCGGACACAGTACCGACAACAAGCCTGCCGTCTATAGTATTTCCTGAAACAGCGCAGCTTCCAAATGCGTCACTGTAAGATCCGCTGAGATCTGTAAGCAGAGTGACCTGAGCCGCAGACTCACCGGTATATATTTTTAAGATATACTCATCTCCGATCTTCAGATTATTGCAGCTTACATCAACGGTATTCCACCTGTCACAAACAATGTCACTCAACAGTATACCCGTATTAAAAACAACTCCGAAAGCATCCGAAACTTCTATATAAAGCTTATCGTCAGACTGATATTCGACGTTTTTCGGATAAAGCCTGACGCTGTTAAGTATATCTCCATCAGCAAAATATTTCTGCTCAATTATTTTATCTTTCGAGCATATTACTTCGCTTACATCAACAGGCTCAACACTGCTTTGGACAGCAGTGTAAAAATACCTGTTCAGATCAACCGAAAAAACCTTGTATACATTCAAGCCAAAAACAAATAAGCATAAAACCAATTTAACGATGTTACACCGTTTTGCATTGGCGATCCCATTTTTTATCATTTGCTTCACTCTGCCGCTTCTCCTTTATTCCTTAATTACTACTCTTAACAAATGTGTCTATCTCTCTGAGGATATCTTGTTTACCGCATATATATCCGTTTGCTCCGCCGTATAAATTATCATACTTAGTCCTGTAATCATACTTTGCGGGCTCTCCGGGCAGCTCGTTTACAAACTTATCGCCCGTGAGATATTCATATATCTCTCCCGCCGAGACCGGCTCAGTTGCCGGATGCCACAACGGTATACCATTATCGAGCGCTATCTGAATATCGTCCCACAAACGGCTTAAGGGATAAAACTGATAAATGCTTCTGCTGTCCGTAAAATTCAAAGCGCTGAATCCGATATTCTTAAATTTTTCTTTGAGTACCCGCCTGTCATCATCACTCAGATCTTTAACACGGTAGAAATCATTCCCCTGACCTTGATAGTATTGTCTTATATCCGGGTCAATTGCCGTAAGCTCATCAAATTTGGAGCTTTTAAGCATAAAGGGAATAATATTTATAAAATCATATATGAAATTTTTCTTTATGTTTATTCCGAAAAGCGCAGGCAGTCTTACGATGACCGCGTCATGATAATTATCGCGCACCCAGCACTCCAGCCTATATCTGTTTAATCCGTATGGGTGAAGTCCGTCACAATATATTTCCGATGTTTCATCAACATTTACAGGATCTTTAAATACATCAACAGTCGATATAAGCACTATTTTTTTCGGATCTATTCCTTTTATATTTTCTTCTGCCTCACAAATAAGCTGCATATCCTTTTCGGGAGCATTGTTGGCAAGGTATTTTTCAGCGCGCAGTCCCGCGTATATAAGAAGGTCGGGACTTGCTCCGTATGCTTGTGCAATGTTTTTTGAATTAAACGCCCTGTCAATTTTTCCTTTGGCGTAAATATTGCTTCCTACAAAGCCTGTATACCCGACCAGCATATTCATAACATATCCTCCGACAATTCATTTAGTCAGTTTTTCAATACTCTCAAAATTATAACTTTTCCGTTTGAAAACAAGGTTGACAATAATATCAAGGTATTTTATTACGATCGACAAAATACCGAACAGTCCGAAAAAAGCAAATGACAAAAACAATACCGTGGTAGTCCACCCCTCTGCGGGTATGCTCATAAAGTAGATCAATACGGAATATACAGCCATGCTTGCCGATACGATCATCATTATAACAGTCATTGTAACCGAAAAAGCATATCCTACGTCCGTAAACAGAAGCAAAGCGTCGGTCGCGAGCTTTCGCCTGTACCTGCCGTTATTTCTGTTTTTGGCATTTGACTTTGAAATACAGCTGTACTGTATATTTATCGTTTTAAGCCCGCAGTTTGCATAGACAGCTTTACGATACGGAACCGTCCTGCTTAAGCTGTTTACTCTGTTTATCACGCGTCTGCTTAGGATCCTGAATCGTTCGGTAGATAAATTACCCGGCAGATCCGAAAACTTATTGAATACTTTGTAAAAAAGTGTCGAGGAAAATGTTGGCTTTCTATTCGGAGAAGCACTGACAATATCAAAGCCCTCAAGAGATTTTCTGTAAACATTCATAATTTCAGATCTGTCAAAATCAGCAACAGTCGAATCAAATTCAAAAACAAAATCTCCTATGGACAGGTCCACGCCGGCATTCATGGCTGATTCTATCCCGTGAAAATAGCTCATGTTCAAAACAGATACCGTCGTGTGTTTAGCGGTTTTACTTGCCTCCTTTATTTCACCGACAGTACTGTCAGCGGAATGATCATTGACGCATATGATCTCTGAGTCATTAAAATTGCTTTCCATCACATCAATGATCATAGACAAAAAATTTCCGACTGATTTTTCACAGTTGTGACAGTAGATAACAGCGGAAATAAAATTCTTTTCCTTATTATTCATCATCCAACACCTCATCCAAATCGTACACCGTATTTATTTTGCCCGAAAGCACGCTTACACACCTCGGTTTTTACGAACAAACCTTTATGACCGTAGGTCGTGAATCGTCAATTTCCGAACTCATAAGAATAGGCTTCATCGAAAACAAGGACTTGTTGTAAGAAAATCTATAATCGTCTTTCAAGTACTTTTCGGCAAGATTAGCCATATAAGGCCACGCCGATACGGGTTTTGCCTGACAGTCATTGCAATTGCCAAGATGAAAGGGCTCACAATATCCGTTGCTTAATTTCTGGCACGCAAAGACGGGAGTAGGATCAAAACTTGTGGTATGAGGAGTGAATGTAACTGACGTAAGCGAATGAAAACCCGTTTTACCGAATGGCATTATTGAAAAAAACGGACCGTCCATAACGGTAAATCCATATTCCTTCAAGCTCTCGTTTACATCACACAATATGATCTCACACAATTCATATTTGATCTTGAATTTCTCGTATCCAAGCATATCGAGGATCTGGTTTGTTGAAGCGTAGGTCGCATTTAACAAATAGCCTGTCCGGAATTTTTCGCCGCTGTTGGCAGTAATTTCAAAAGTATCCTGATTTTTTTCAATACTTTTTATTGTGATGTCATACTTGATCTCCACATTTTTGATATCTGACAATTTTTCAAGAAAATAATCTTTCAAAATCATTGCGTCGTAAGTATACTCACGCGTCAAAAACGCTCCGTCGCACATATGTGATTTGAAATACCGTTCCGGATTTAATTCCTCGCACGGAATGTTTGCGGCCTCGCAAAACTTTTTGAACTGACTTCCGTCTGTCCATGAGTACTCGTGTGATGTAGCGTAAACCTTGTTGAATTCCTTGTTTATACAAAATCCGTAATCTTTGTTAAACCGTTCAAAATATCCCGCGGATTTCATAGCTGTAGAAATTGAACGCGGATAATGATATCCCTGATGTACACGGGCCTGGTTGATATATGTCGCTCGTCTGAACGGCGTCGGGTCGCATTCTAACACCAGGATATCCTGGTCTTTTTGTCCGGCATAGAGTGCCGAATACAATCCATACAGACCTGCACCAATTATTATTTTATCATATTTCAACCTTTTCCCTGCCCTTCGTTAAAAAACAGACTTGTTTTTTGATAATCAGGTTTTTAACCATGTTTATTACAATATAACTATTTGCTTTTTTCGTATATCCTATAATGACAATACCCGGTCAAATAAAAACATATAAATTTCAATACATTTTGTATCGCTCGTTTGCTTAGAAGGTTACATTCTATTTCTTTATGCGTATTTCAAAACAAAAAATATCACCGGCAAGATCCGCTGTCGCTTTACATCCTATTCCTGAAGCAATCCTTGCAGATACGCCTGTAATTTAGCCTTTTGAAAATTATCGAGCCGCTTAAAGCCGAACAATAAATATTTTTCGTCATTGGACAGACCGTAAGCGGACACACTGATCTTATCATCACTGATATCGAGCAAATAGTCCGTCGATACGCCAAACAGTTGTACGATTTGCCGTATCATAGCTATGTCGGGCTCGCAGATATCCAGTTCGTATTTACTTACCGTAGCCTGTGCGATATTCAGCTCTATCGCAAGCCTTTGCTGGCTCATTCCACGTTCTTCGCGTAAAATTTTAAGTCGTTTCATAATACCTCATACCTCCTTAACTCTATGATATAACTTTTTGGAATAAAAAAATATTATCAAAGGTTGTAAAAATAAAACGCATATGGTATAATTATCATAACTTTTATGAAATAAAAAGGTCAGGTGAAGGCATTAATTGCGGGATCATAATACGCTTGCACAGCTTGTACTTTTTCAAAGCCGCACATGCATAAATACCGAATTGTTTCTCTATTGCGGCATATTCGCCGTTTACTGTGCAATCAAAACTAAAAAACGATCAAAATTATTTTCCGGTTTGGGAGCAATGAACAATAAATTGAATAAAATTCGCTGTACACAAGTACCGAGATACGATCAAAGCTGACATTTTTCGTTTTTGGCATTTTGGTACTTGACAAAACAGTGAATTTATTATATAATTAAAGGTATGTTGATGTAAAAGGGCTATTTGTGTCTAAAATGAAGCGAAAATGTAAAAAATTGGAAATTGTGATTTATAGAAGCACTTGATTTATAGATTTCTTTACGTTACGTATGATGCGGGACACATATCGTGGCACAACAAACAGAAATAACCATACTCGGGAGGACCAAATCAATGGGTTTGAAACAGGCTATCAAAGGCATTCTGCTGAAAATCAGTCCGACGTATAAAAAGGTAAATGCGATACAAGATAAGGCAAACGGATTACAGGACAGAGAGGATGCTATACAGGGCACGGTAAACATAATACTGGGCCAGGTCAGCGTAATACAGAGCCAGATCAGCGAATTGCAGGCACAACTCTCACGTATTGAACGCAATATGGCGAGTTATCAGATACAGACAAGAACCATGTTATGGTGGCTTCAGTCGGACGAGCCCGCTAATGTAAAAATGCTGCAGAAGAAGTTCTGGATGCGCTATCCCAGAGCCGAAGGAGATATGCGTATTGTTCAGGCCGGAAATATGTATGTTCTTCGTGCGCTTAAGAAAATATGCGATGAAAACGGTCTTAAATTCTGGCTGCACGGCGGAACTCTTATCGGCGCTATGCGGCATAACGGTTGCATCCCATGGGATGACGACGTAGATGTCGCGATGATGAGAGAGGATATTGACAAGCTGTTTGAAGTGCTTGAAAGCAATACGAAATTCAAACTTAACACATATTATCATGATAATCATACTTTTTCACGCGGTTATCAGTTTAAGTTGGCAAATGGGGAAATACCGAATTTTGTTGATATTTTCGTGTTTGATAGCTGCAACGTGGAAACGCAGGAGGACGTTGCTGAACACATCAGGATTTTCAGTGAAGCGAGAGGTTCAATGATTGAAGAATTCCTTGCATACGAGCCTCAGATGATCGTACAGGATATCGGCTGCAATCATTGGGGTCCTTTTAGTGAAGAAAACGCAAAGATCGCCGATGAGATGATCGAGCGCGGTCTTGAACAAATGGGTGACAGAAAAAACGGAAACAGCATCTACTACGCCATTGACAATTATCCGTTTCCGTATCCTGTTATCCCTAAAGAAGAGATGTTTCCGACCATCGAGCATGAGTTTGAGGGTGTAATGTATGATATCCCCAGAAACCCGGATTTGTATCTGAGAGGCTATGGAGACTACTGGCAGGTTCCTAAGGATATCGAAAACGCGCCTCACTTCTATTATTTTGAACCTCATATCCAGGAAATCGAAGAATTTTTGAAATCCAAAGATTTCTTTATCTGACTAAATTGGGAAACAGTATAACATGGATAACACAATTAAACCTGCTTTTGATTTAAACAACGTTGCTGTATGTCTTGCATGCAGCAATGCTTATTCTGTCTTCGCGTGTGTAACTATCAATTCATTGATACAAAACTCTTCGGCGGATAACAACTATGACATCATTGTGATGAATACAGACATTTCAGAAAACAATATGGACAAGATCCAAAGCATCTCTGACGGCTATGATAATGTGTCCATCCGTTTCTTTAATGTTTCGGAGTTCATTGGAAATAAAACATTTTATACATGGGGACCATTTACAAAATTCACATATTACCGCTTGTTGGTTCCGGATATTTTCGAACAGTACAGAAAGATAATATATCTGGACAGCGATATCATCGTGAACCACGATATTGCGGAATTGTTCAATACCGATGTAAATGGCTGGCTGATGGCTGCCGCAAGAGATACACATGTTATGGGAAGACTTTGCAGCCCGGAAATAAACGATGTGTCACACTTTATTGAAGATGTAGGCGTTGACGACGGAATTTCATACTATCAGTGCGGCGTTCTTGTTTACAATATAGACGAATGCCGTAAAGCGTTTCCGCGCGGATATCTTCTGCAGGAGGGCTCAACCAGACAGCTTAAATGGCTCGACCAAGATCTGATTAACATACTTGCAAAGGGAAAGATATATACTCTTGAAAACAAGTGGAATGTTATGATTAAGAATAATCCGATAATCGACGAAGATTATCTGATAGAGCCATACAAGTCAAACTACTATACGGCAAGAGAAAATCCTTATATAGTTCATTATATAGGTCAGAGTATGCCGTGTTACAAACCCGCTGCCGATTTCTACGAATTGTACTGGAAATACGCGCGCACCACGCCCTACTATGAACTTATGATCTCAATGATGATAGACGTCAAAATAGGCAGGTTCAAACAAAGTCTGGTTGAAGAATATCAGCTTGCCGGAAAAGTGGAAAAGTCTTCATCACCGAAAAAAAAATTCAAGGAGAAGGTCATTATGCCTGTTGTAAATTTATTCTTCCCCAAAGGCTCCAAAAGACGTCAGTCCTTAAAACGAGCGTATTTTAAAATGCGCGGCTGGGAGTGCGAGTAAGCCATGATATACAAAAGCCGAGATGATCTAAAACCCGTGTTTTCCTCTAATAATGTCGCCGTCTGTCTGTCAAGCAGCGATGAATATTCGATTTTTGCGGGTGTTGTAATTCATTCTATTGCCTTAAACTCTTCTTCGGACAGGCAGTATGATATCACTATCCTTACCACGAATATGTCTGAGCCTAATATGGAGTATATCAACCGGTCTGTTGAATCTTATCCCAATATTTCGGTAAGGTTTTTCAATATCAACGATATTGTCAGCGGCATGAATTTCTATACCTGGGCGAGCTTTTCGGTATACACTTATTTCAGGCTGCTTATCCCCGATCTGTTTGTCAATTATGATAAGGTCATTTATCTTGACAGTGACATTATCGTAAACCATGATATAGGCGAGCTGTATGATACAGATGTCTCGGGATATCTGCTTGCTGCCGCAAGAGATACTCATGTTGTCGGCAGTATTCAGAATACCGAAATGAAGGTACAGCAGTTCGATTATTATATGGAGGTTATCGGTGTAACAGACCTCTGCTCTTATTTTCAGTGCGGGGTATCTCTGTATAATATCACAGAATTCAGGAAAAGCTTTGCGGAGGGATACCTGATATCGGAAGCTTCCTCAAGAAAGTTATTGTGGCTTGACCAGGATCTTATGAACATCATTGCCAAGGGCAGGATACTCGCGCTTGATAACAAATGGAATGTTATGGTTATAAATGATCGCAATAACGTTGACGAAGATCATCTAATACCCGAATTCTATTCCGCTTACTGGGCTGCGAGAAAAGATCCGTATATAGTCCATTATGTCGGTAAGAGTATGCCGTGTTATATGGAAAACTCAGATCTCGGCGACTTATACTGGAAATATGCCAGGACCTCTGTTTTCTATGAGCGGCTTATTATGTTGATGTGTCGATCTGATGCGGAAAGGATCAGACAAGGCACTTCCTTTAAGAGTAAAGTCAAACACCGAATAATTATGCCGGTTGTTAATGTTTTTTTCCCTCCGTATACAAACAGAAGAAAAAAGCTGAAAAAGTTTTATTTTAAATTGCGTGGCTGGGACTGCGACGCGTTTTGACTTGGAAGGAGAAATATGAAAGTAGTTATTCTCGCCGGTGGCTTCGGCACGCGTATCAGCGAAGAAAGCCAATTCAAACCCAAGCCCATGGTGGAAATAGGTGATAAACCCATACTGTGGCATATTATGAAGCTGTACTCCGCATACGGCTTTAATGAGTTCGTCATTTGCGCGGGCTATAAGCAGCACGTCATCAAAGAGTATTTCGCGGATTATTTCCTTCACCAGAGCGATATTACCTTTGATTTCTCCAATGAAAACGAGATGATAATCCACCACAATGTCGCGGAGCCGTGGAAGGTCACGATCGTTGATACGGGACTTAATACAATGACCGGCGGACGCGTAAAGCGCGTTAAGCCGTATATCAATGACGAACCCTTTTTCCTGACCTACGGCGACGGTGTTTCAAATGTGGATATCGCAAAAGTTCTGGCGTTCCACAAGGCGCACGGCAAGCTTGTCACAATGTCCGCGTATAACGCGGGTCAGCGTTTTGGCGTACTGGACATCGACGAGGGCGGGCATATCAAGGAATTCCGCGAGAAAACAAAAGGCGACGGAAACCTTATCAACATCGGGTTTATGGTATGTCAGCCGGAATTTATGGATTATATTGACGGCGACAGTACTGTCCTGGAGAAAGCTCCGCTGGAAACGGTCGCGCGCGAAGGTCAGCTTATGGCGTACAAGCATGACGGCTTCTGGCAGTGCATGGATACTGTACGCGAGAAAGAGCAGCTCGAAAAGATGTGGGCAAGCGGAAACGCTCCTTGGAAAGTGTGGACAGATTAATGTATAAGCTTGATTTTTACAACGGAAAAACTGTTCTTGTGACCGGTCATACCGGATTTAAAGGAAGCTGGATGTGCAGAGTGCTGACAATGCACGGCGCGAATGTTGTAGGCTATTCGCTTGAACCGCCCACCTCCCCTTCCCTGTTTGAAACCGCAGAAATATCAAAGGAGATAACTTCGGTCATCGGGGATATCCGCGATCTGGACAAGCTTTGTGATATTATTCACAAGTACAGCCCGGATATCGTTATACACATGGCGGCGCAGCCTATCGTGCGTGAAAGCTATTCAAACCCGGTGTACACATACGAAACCAATGTTATGGGGACCGTAAACATCTGCGAGGCTGTTCGTTTGTGTGACAGCGTAAGATCCTTTGTAAACGTCACGACAGATAAAGTTTATCTTAATAACGAGTGGGAATGGGGATACCGAGAAACGGACGCTCTTGACGGTTACGACCCGTATTCCAACTCCAAGTCCTGCTCTGAGCTGGTGACCTCCTCCTATAAAAAATCGTTCTTCAACGTAAAGGATATCGCTGTTTCAACTTGCCGTGCAGGCAATGTGATCGGCGGAGGGGATTTCGCAAAGGACAGGATAATTCCCGACTGTGTAAGGGCGATGCAGAACGGTTCCGAAATAATCGTCCGTAATCCGTATTCAACAAGGCCGTATCAGCATGTCTTAGAGCCGGTCACTACCTATCTTATGCTTGCGGAAAGACAATATAAGGATCACTCTCTTGCGGGCTGCTACAATATAGGTCCCGATGACTGCGACTGCGTTTCTACGGGAGAGTTGGTGGATATCTTCTGCAATGTGTGGGGCGACGGAGCAACCTGGAAGAACGTGGCAGAGGGTAACGCTCCTCACGAGGCAAATTTCCTGAAGCTCGACTGCTCGAAAATAAAGTCCGCTTTGAAATGGAGACCCCGCTGGCACATTGCTGACGCGGTGGAAAAGACCGTTGAATGGAGTAAGGTGTATCTTTCGGGCGGCAATATCAATGGGGTAATGGAAAAACAGATCAAAGAATATCTGGAGGACTGATGATGAAAAAGGCACTTGTGACGGGCGCTAACGGATTTGTCGGAAGCGCGCTTGTCCGTGAACTTGTGAATAACGGCATAGAAGTGATCGCGCTTGACCGCGACGGCTGCAACAACAATATACCGGACGGCGTAACGTTTGTACCGCATGAGCTGGCTGAATCAGCAAGGCTTCCGGAGCTTATAACAGACCGTGATATAGATGTATTTTATCATTTCGCGTGGACCGGTTCGGCAGGCGCAGCGCGCGCGGATACCGCGCTGCAGCTTAATAACGTGCAGTGGACGGTTGACTGTCTGCGCGCGGCTAAGGATATGAACTGCGCAAGATTTGTATGCGCCGGTTCCATTATGGAACACGAGACTATATCCGCGGCATACACGCAAGGCAACAAGCCGGGACTTGGTTATATCTACGGCAGCGGAAAGCTGGTCGCTCATACCATGTGCGCGTCTGTTGCGGCTGATATCGGTATTGACCTCGTATGGGCAAAGATCACCAACGCCTATGGAGCGGGCGAGCTCTCTCCCCGTTTTGTAAATACAACGATCCGGAAAATAATCAACAACGAGCCTCTGCAATTCACCTCTGGAACACAGAATTATGATTTCGTCTATATTGATGATGTTGCGCGGGCTTTCAGACTTATCGGAGAAAACGGCAAGCCATTCTGTCATTATCTTATAGGCAGCTCGAATGCCAAGCCTCTGAGAGAATTTATTCTGGAGATGAAAGAAGCGCTTGCGCCGGACAAAAATTTTATTTTCGGCGATGTTCCGTTTACGGGAGTTAATATGCCGCTTGAAGATTTCGACTGCTCTATCACCGAAAAGGATACGGGCTTTAAAGCCGAGATATCTTTCAGCGAAGGAGTAAGGAGGACTATGGAATGGATAAAGCAGCTATGACAATGACAGCAGCCAAGACAAATCCTTCGAGAAATTATCAGCTTGATTTTCTTAAATTGGTTTTTACTTTCTTTTTGATATTTCAGCATTCATCTGTATTTGTTGGAGAAAATACTCGTATAACTATCCCGCCTATGATGGGAGCAGTGACTGTGCATTTCTTTTTCATTGTATCCGGAATGCTTATGGCAAACAGTATTGTGAAAAAAGAGCCCGATATCCTATCATCAGGGCGTTCTGCAATGCAATTTGTACTGAACAAACTCAAAAATATATTATTGCAATATTGGTCGGCGCTTCTTGTGTTCATGACTATATATATATATATATGCACAACACTTCAGCAATCAAAAACATTTTTACTTTATTGCTGAGAATTTTTCCGGAATTGTTTCTGGTAAGTAATTCCGGTATTTTAATAGAATACAATTCTCCGACCTGGTATTTATCCGCTATGTTTATATGTATGTTGCCTCTTGCATATATGCTTTATAGACACAGGGATTTTACGCTATATGTTTTCTCGCCGTTAGCTGCGCTAATTTCATTCGGATATATGTGTATAAGCAACAATTTTGCGATAATAGACCGCAATACATTTCATGGTATTGTTATAGGTGGAATCATTCGTGCTTTGTGCGGACTTTGTTTCGGAATTACAGCATGGCTTATCTATGACCGCATAATCAAATGGAAACCGGATAAAAACGGTCAAATTTTCCTGACAATATCAGAGGTTCTTATATATATCATTTTCTTCGTGTCATGGTTTATTATCAGGGATGTTAAGGCTATTGATTCGACGCTGCTTATTCTTCCTATAGCTCTTGCAATCACTTTCAGCGGCAAGAGTTATATTGGTAAGCTGTTCAGATTCAAGTGGATGAAATATTTTGCTCCCGCCTCGCTTGCGATTTATTTGAATCATTGGGCAGCAAGAAATTTGGTCGTACAATACTTCCCGGGTTGCAGCTATAAAAAAGGAGTAGCTTTAATGGCGGCTTTTACTGCTGTTAACTGTGCTGTTTATTTTGCGTTAATTGCTTTAGGCAAATTGCTATGGAATAAAAAGCTAAAAAAATTGTTTGTAAACAAGGAGAAAGTATGATCCAGAAGTTTGAGTTTCACGAAACGGAGATTCCGGGGCTTATTGAAATCACCCCATTCAACGCGGACGATATCCGCGGGTGCTTTACCAAGGACTACTCAAAGGAGGTCTTTGAAGCAAACGGGATAACTCACGACCTTGCAGAGGTATTCTACACGACTTCATACAAGGGAGTTATACGCGCGCTGCATTTTCAGCGTGACCGCCAACAGGCAAAGCTGGTTCGCTGCATTCACGGTCATGTTTTCGATGTTGTCGTTGATCTTAGACCGGACAGTCCGGCGTTCAAAAAGTGGCTTGGATTCGACCTTATCGGAGAAAAGCACAACGAGATACTTGTTCCGGGCGGCTGCGCGCACGGATATCTGGTGTTGGAAGAGTCAATAGTTTCATACAAATGCGGTGAAAAATTCTATGGAGAATTTGACGACGGCATTATGTGGAATGACCCGGATATAGGTGTAGAATGGGGTCTTGAGCGCATCGGCGGTATAGATAATCTTATCCTTGCGGACAAAGATAAAAATTTACAGAGCTTCGCTGAATTTATGAACAGATATGGCGGGCTGAAATAAAAAGGGTTGTTTTTATGAATATTTTCCTAAAACTCAAACAGAACCGTTTCCTGTTTGAAGAGCTGGTAAAACGCGACTTTACAAAGAAGTATAAGCGAACCGTGCTCGGTATGCTGTGGAGCGTGCTTGGACCTCTGATGAGCTTAGGAGTAATGGCGCTTGTCTTCACGCAGTTCTTCGGACGTAATATGGAGCATTACGTCATCTACCTGTTCTGCGGGAACCTTTTATACGGTTATTTTAAGGAATCCACAGTAACCGGCATGACGTCGCTTTATGATAACGCAAGTATTTTTTCCAAAGTAAATGTTCCGAAGTATATGTTCTTGCTGTCAAAAAATATTTCCGTGCTTATCAACTTCGGGATCAATCTCGTAGTACTGTTTATTTTCTGTTTGATAGACGGCGTAACGTTTACCTGGAAGTTTGTGCTGCTTGTCTATCCTGCGGCCTGTCTTATAGTTTTTAACATCGGAATGGGACTTATCCTCTCCGCTTTATATGTTATGTTCCGCGATATGAAATATCTGTACGATATTTTTACATTGCTGCTGATGTACGTTTCGGCGATATTCTATTCTATCGACTCGTATGAACTTAAGGTGCAGTATTTGTTCTACCTTAATCCTGTTTATGTGTATATACGTTATTTCAGGAAAATTATCCTTGAATCGGTCATACCTCAGCCGTCGTTCCATTTGCTCGCGGCAGGATACGCTATTGTTGCTATCATAATCGGAGCGATAATTTACAAGAAAAACAACTATAAATTCCTGTACTATATTTGATTAGGTGATAATATGAACCCTATAATAGAAGTAAACGATATTGAGGTTAAATATATCACGGGTGACCTCAGAAACATTGGTCTCAAAGAGTTTTTTATGAAGAAACTCACTCGCAACTACCGTGTTGAGAACTTTATGGCTGTGGACGGAGTGTCCTTTGTTCTCGAACAGGGAGATATGCTGGGCATAATCGGCACAAACGGAGCCGGCAAATCCACACTGCTGAAGGTAGTAACGGGAATTATGACGCCTTCAAGAGGAAGCGTTACAGTAAACGGAAAAATTGCCGCGCTTCTTGAGTTGGCAAGCGGATTTGACGGAGAATTGAATCTTAAGGAAAACGCGTATCTGAGAGGAGCAATGTTGGGATATACACGCAAGTTTATGGATGAAAAGTACCCTGATATACTTGCGTTTTCTGAGCTTGAATGCTTTGAGGATCGGCCCTTCAAGCAGCTTTCAAACGGAATGAAATCCAGAATAGCTTTTTCGATCGCAAGTATGGTTGAACCGGAGATACTTATTCTTGACGAGGTGTTGTCCGTGGGAGACGGCTCATTCCAGCATAAGAGCGAAGAAAAAATGCGTGAGATAATACAAAACGGCAAGGCTACGATACTGGTCTCACATTCTATCGCTCAGGTAAGGAGAATGTGCAACAAAGTTCTTTGGCTTGACCACGGAAAACAGATCGCCTTTGGAGATACAGAGCCTTTGTGCGATTTATATGAAGAATTTCTTAAAACCGGAAAGCTGCCTGAAATAATTTGATGACAGATCATAGCCGCTACACCCGGTATATATTGCAAATGTGCACCGCAAACGGTGCGCATATTTTTCATATCTATGATGATAGAACAGGAATTGAAGAGGTGAGATAATGCGTCTGCAGAGTGTGATCATCCCCGATGATGGACAACTGCCATCTGAGATGTATTTCAAAGGAGATACAGTGCTTTCAAGTGGCAAAGCCATTTCTTTTGACACATTCTATAATTGTTTTTCTTATGTGAAGTACCTGGAATACACTATGGTAAAGTCAGTTAGCTTTTCCTGCAAATTCAATGGAACAGCCAGGGTTGACCTCTGTGTATATGACGGCAGTGAGCATATCATATGCTCAGGTGATTTCACGGAGTCTGCAGAGCTTTCCGCAGAGCTTTCCGATCTTCCGGACAGAGGTTTTTTATATCCGAGACTGACCGCTCTGACAAATCTCACATTTATCAGCGGTGAATATCACACAGACAGTAAGCCGCGTGATATTTCCTGCTGCATAGCGATATGCACATATAAAAGAGAAAAATATATCGCAAAGAACACAGAGCTTTTTAAAAAGTTCAGCTTTAGCTTTATAAACCGTGTTTTTGTTATTGATAACGGAGGGACACTTGACGTTGATTCTGTATCGGATAAGACGGTCAAGGTAATTGCCAATAAAAATCATGGAGGCAGCGGCGGATTTACAAGAGGACTTATTGAGGCGCTTGACGGCGGATTCTCTCATGTTGTTTTTATGGATGACGATATCGAGTTTCACCCGGAATCGTTGGAACAGATGACTGTGTTCATGTCCCTGCTTAAAGACACTCATATCTGCGACTGGTTCTCAGCGGGAATGATCCCGATCGACACTCCTGAGATACAATATGAACTTGGAGCGTACTGGGACGGCAGAACTGCCCGTGTAAACAACAATAATCTGGATATGACCGATTTACGGAATATCCTGAAAAATATGGATAAGCCTCAAATCAATTATGGCGGCTGGTGGACGCTGTGTATGCCGCTGGCAGTTGTTGATAATGGGTTTCCGTATCCTTTCTTTATTAAATTTGATGATATCGAATACGGACTGCGCAGGCCTCAGGGCGTGGAAATAATCACAGTGAACGGCATTGCTGTACGGCATGAAGCCTTTGATAAGAAAACTAATTTTACGTTGGACTACTACAACCTGCGAAATCAGCTCGTGGTCAATTCATTGTATAATCGGTCAGCAAGAGAAGCCGTAAGATTATTTATGAAGGCGGTATTCAAACAACTGGTCCTGTATCGCTACGATAATATTCCAATCGTTATACGGGCTGTGAAGGATTTTTTGTCCGGAGTCGATTTTTTTCTGTCAACAGACAGCGAACATCTCAATTCAGAGCTTATCAGGGGAGTTATGCAGATGTCTCCTCTTGAGGAGCTTTCTTCTTGGAATGAGGGATTGCGTTGTGACGATCACATAAAAGATACAAAAATTACTCCGATCATGGCAATAACCGGCGCGGGACATCTTATTCCCCGCTTCGCGTTAAAAAAAGGAGTCATTGCAGTACCGCTGTCGAGAGCGTCTGCAAAGGATTGTTTTCGTCAAAGAGCGGTTATTCAGTATCAGTTGGGTGGAGCTAACGGGCTGTACACTGAAAGGAACTTCGCGAAGTTTGTGCGCTACGGTTTCAAGTCCGTTGGGATCGCATTGCTATTGCTTTTTCGCTATAATAATGCAAGCGCGGATTATCAACAGCGAAAAAGTATGATCACCTGCAGAGAATTCTGGAATAAGGATCTGGGAATATAAAACGCAACAAAATCTGCATCTTATTTCAGTTTATAACGGTAAATGGTCGGTGGATTTGATGAACGAAATCGGTAAAAGGCGCAGAATTAATATCAAAGTCCTATGGATAATCGTTATTCCGGTGATTATAGGCCTCTCTTACTATATATCGACATATCATTTTCAGTTGGTGATGATACAGGGTAATTCTATGGAGCCGGCGTATCATGAATATCAGATAGTTTTGATCGATAAACATATCAGACCGTATTCTTACGGTGATGTTATTGTATTTAAATGCAATAATTCGGACTATATTCTTATAAAGAGAGTTGCTGCGATCCCCGGCGACGTTGTTTATATAAATGAGGGAACACTTTGGATAAACGGCGAAAAAAGCACGGTTTATCCTGACGAAGGCGTATTTGTTCAGAATGAGACCGCATCTCAACCTCTTACTTTATTTGAGGGACAATATTTTGTTATCGGGGATAATATTATGGCAAGCATAGACAGCCGATTTTATGAGGTCGGTCTTGTGGACAGCGCAAATATCTGCGGTGTGGTATGCTGACTATCGTATAACAATTTTTTTCGCGACTGATCGGGATAATATTTCCCGACCTTCGCAGCACAGTATTTATGAGACTTATACCAGCCAAAAAAGAGCAGCGATAATTTCGCTGCTCTTTTACTGAGTTTAAAGCTATGTCTTGAACTTGAATTATCAAAGGCACATCAAAGCAGGATCAGTACACCTCGGCATCATACGCGTATCGGCCTTCTGATAGCTCGGTTATTACCGGAGTAGCACGCATTGAAGGTCTTATATCCACCTCAGGCACATCCGGAGTGCTGTATATCTGATAGTATCTCTGGCACTTCATAAGCTCTGTGGCCGGTTCAGGCGGAGAATACGGGGTCGCAGTGTTTCCTAACTCAAGCTTTATCCATTCGATCTCCACATTTTCAACAAATGTAGTCAGGACGATCCAACTACCGCATTCATTGATATAACGTGAAGCGCGAATCTCAGAATCAAGATACATAATAAAAGAACTATTATCTTTTTCAAATACAAAACTCGATGAACGGACTACTCCATTTACTTTCATTGATATAGTCATTAACTGATTGTCAAAACTCTCGCTTTTGTTAATCAGCTGACGAATCACAGCTTCACTGTCCAACTTAATTTTACCGTCATCAACCGTCACAGTTCCGGCACGGTTTTTGAACCAATGATCCACCGTGTAGGTACGTCCGGTATACTCGGTCTGACCACGCTGATTTATACTGAAATCAGAATTTATAAGCAAATTTTCTCCCGATACCGCGGTTACCGCAGATGACGCATTTGCGCTGTTCTCCAATATCTTTTCACTCTTTGATATCTCGTAAAAATCATTTTCCGTTTTGCGGAAAATACGATCCGTATCAACTACACCGTATATTTCTTCATTATCAACAACATTCAGATAAACCTCATAATCTCCCTTTGGGATCATATACGTTGAAAACTGCGCGTATGCCGCTCTTTTGATTGATCCGTATTGTTGGGCCTCATTGTAGCAAATATATCCTATATCGTCATCGATATCATAGTTTTTAAAAACAATGTTTATTTTTCTTCCCTCTGAGAGCTTTACATCGCAGTAAGCGTTTGCCTGAACATACACCTCTTCCTTTATGCCGCCTAAATATGACAGCCATAAACCGTCAAACGTAGGCTCAACTGTTTCCTGCAGATCGCTGAACTTTATCTGTGATATTGGTGATTCTTCGTTTCCGAAAACCAAAACAAGATCATTGGCAGCGAACAGATATATTATCACCAGAAGCATACAAACGCAGTAAATGATTATCTTAGGAGTCAATATTTTTTTCATATCACGGCACCTCAACTATCGGAAGATCTTCACCAAACTGTTTCTGAAGAATAACTCTGAGTGAATTTACACCGGAAAGACCCTCTGTCTCAGAAACAGGCTCGCCTTTGTAATAAATACATTGCAAGATATGAGTTATTTCTTCCGCGGGTATCTCCGGATTGCTGCGCGCACCGTGATCCGAGGTTATAAAAATTATGCTGTTGGGGTCATTGGCAATAATTGTTTCAACGATCGTTTTGACCCTGCCCAGAGTGTATCTGTAATAATTGAGATAATATTTCGGATCTTCCCAATTGGAAAAATTAGAAGTTGAGTTAAGATTTCCGCTTTCATCCAGATAAAACGGCTGATGCGGAGAATTTATATGGGCATAGGTAAATCTTGAGCTTACATCAAAGCTGCATGTATCAAAATAATCCAACCCATTAAGGATGCCTTTGAGCTGTGCTATGGGTTCAGCAGCATAAAGCGGATAGAGGAATGTATTATCCATAAGCATCTGGGTAAAGGTTTCGCCTGATATAGTCGTTGCAACGTTTGAGCTATCCGCAGTTACGGACGGAACCCCGGCGGACCCTGATGCGCCTACTCCTACAACCTCATATCCGTTTCTTGTAAGCAGCTGGACCAGCGGGGGGTTTGCGACTGCGGCATTTATCTCACTGCTGGACATACTGAGGTCAACGACATAATCAAGATTGAATATATTCGCCATAACGACATAAGTGCCATCAGAATCATTATATGAATTATCTGAGATCGTAAAGTTATTGTCGGTCAGAAATTTTCTTAAATCCGCGGCGTCATAACCGTAATAGTCCCTAAGAGTCGGAAACGAGGCTCCTTCGTCAAGCACAAAATAATAGATATTTGCCCCGTCATTTTCATAGTCACCCGAAATTATACCGGTATCTCCACTCTCATCCGGTATGTCTGATGATGAGATCATATTAGGAACAGCAGTAATAATGTTTAAAAGCACCAGTGCGGCAAAAATCAGACCGGTAATGCAGGATACGATTTTTGCAATATCGTCCTTCAGGAGTCTGTATAAAAGATAATCGATATGCAGGACGATAACCAGCAAAATTACTATTATATGCCAGTATCTGAGAACCGGAAACACATATCTTATAACATTTTCTGCCATATGATAGTTTTCAAGAAGAAGTATGACCAGCGAGCTGTTTATAGCCGCCTTAAAAAAAGACTTTGTAAAAAACAGCATTACCCAATATACCGCGAGACCTATTCCTATAAATACCCCCAGAGGCATAAGAATCTCCCCGAATCCTACCTCGAGCGAATTAGCCGAAACCATAAAGACGGGCATATATGCCGCGACAAATACGACTGTCAGCAATGACATGGCGCATTGTACGCTTCTTTTGTCCAAAAACTTACTTTCGCTATTATTAACTTCCTCAGCCATAATAACCTCCGTTTTAATAATCATTATGAAGTTGCGTTGGTGCAAGCTGAAAATAATAAATTATTACATTAGTTATTTCAATTCGTTGAGATAACCCATGAAGTTCTGCTTGTTTTCCAGAGCAGTTGTAGTCGGCCTTCCGAGATCACTTCTCGCTCCGATAGAACTTCTGACTTCAATTAGACTAAGCGAATCTCTGTCCCTTGCACTTATCAGTTCTCTGTCAAGATCGCTGAAATTGTCCACACAAACAGCATATGGATATCCGCACGCTTTTGCCACTCCTACAACATCAATTGAGTTTGCCACTGTCGGCATTCCTCCCACAGTCTCATGAGAACCGTTGTTTATAACTATATGGACCATATTTTTCGGAGCGTTTGCGCCTATCACCGCAAGAGCTCCCATGTGCATCAAGGCTGCTCCGTCACCGTCAAGACACCAGATCTTCGTTTCAGGCTTATTGATCGCAACGCCAAGCGATATTGACGAGCAATGTCCCATAGACCCGACAGTCAGAAAATCATATTTATGGCTCTGACCTTTGGCTTCGCGTATCTCAAATAATTCTCGGCTCGCCTTGCCGGTAGTGGAGATTATAGGATCCTCACCTGTTACCTCAACGATATGGCGTATGATCTCCTCGCGTGACATAGTGTTTTCGTTGGCATAATCGATCTTACCGTCATAGCTCAACGCGTCCTTGGCAATTACAAACGCGACATTCTTCCCTTTGCCGAGAAGCTCTCTGAATTGCTCCATTGCATGAGCCGCCTCGTTGTCTGACGTAGACTTGCGTATAACAAACGCCGATATATCCATATCTTCAAGAAGCTTAAGCGTGACCTCTCCCTGGTAAATATGCTGAGGCTCATCGTGTATACCGGGCTCGCCTCTCCATCCGATGATAAACACCATCGGAATTGCGTATACCTTATCGTTAAGCAGAGACGCAACGGGATTAATAATATTTCCCTCTCCGCTGTTCTGCATATACACCACCGGAATTTTACCTGTAGACAGATTGTATCCCGCGGCAATTGCCGTACAGTTACCCTCGTTTGCCGCTATGATGTGATGATTGCTGTCTATCCCATAGGTGTTCATAAGGTAATTGCACAATGACTTCAGCTGTGAATCAGGAACCCCGGTATAAAAATCAGCACCGATTATCTCAACGAGTTTTTCAACCTTCATATAACGACCTCCGCTAATTTCATTGACTTGACGCGCCTTGGATATCTGAAACAGAACGTCTATCGCGCTTCGGCGATCCTTCGCTCAACAGCTTTCAGCTCGTCCACAGTATCTATTTCTATGATCTGCTCTGCTAAAACAGGGTGTATAGTTAATGGAAGCTTATCTATATGCATATTCACAATGTCGTCCCAAAACAACTCACTCCGGCCGGGAAGACTGTATTCCGTTTCAATAAGATCGGCAAGCATATCAGCCTCTTTAGCCCTGAAGAATGATATACCTACCATATTATAGCAGTCTGTACCCTTCTTGCCTACTCTTGTTATCAGACCGCCATCGTCAAGGTCAAAAACCCAATCGTCAGAATAACCTTTTACCATTTTGCCGAAATAGCATGAGTCCATTGTTCCGCAGCAAAAGATATCCTGATCAGCTACATAAAGATCCGCCTCGCATATAAAGCAGTCCCCGAGTCTGAGTATGTCCCTTGCGGCATATACCGATGAAATATTATTTGCCGAAGCGTATACCTTGTTTTCAATGAGCGACACCCGCGGATATTTGTCAGTAAGGTATTCAAACTGCTCTTTAAGATATCCGACTACGATATATATGTGTTCAACGCCGCGCTTTGTCAGAGCATTGATAACTGTTTCAACCATAGGCGTTGAGCCGACTTTTATCAGCGGTTTGGGAACCGATTCTGTAAGAGGCCGCATTCTTGTGCCCAGTCCAGAAGCCATAATAATAGCGTTTTCCATTGTTCCTCCGGTTGGATAAGGTTATTTGTCAGTCTTATACGACTTACAACGTATCGATAAGCGAAATGATCTCTTTTATGGACATGAGCCTGCTGTCCACTTCCTGTGCTCTGTGATATTTCAGAATATCCTTGGCTGTTTGCTCCATCGCGGGGAATGCGCTTCTTATAAGCTGATTTGCGTATATAACTATATTTACTCCCGCAGCAGCAAGTTCGTCCTCGGTAATCGAATTAAAAGACGTCGGCACGACAACGACCGGAGTAGTTGTGTTTTTTTCTCTGAAGCGGCGGCAGAATTCAAGTATTTCATCAGGAGACTTTCTGCGGCTGTGGATCATTATACCGTCAGCACCGGCATCTACAAACGCAAAAGCCCTTTCAAGAGCGTCTTCCATGCCTTTTTCTAAGATCAGGCTTTCTATACGCGCGATTATCATAAAATCGTCTGTAAGCTGCACCTTTTTGCCGGCCTTTATTTTCTCACAGAAATGCTCGATAGTATCCTGCGTTTGCTCAACTTCAGTCCCAAAGAGAGAATTCTTCTTAAGTCCGATCTTATCCTCAATGATGATCGCTGAAACGCCCATTCTTTCCAGCGTTCTCACGTTATATACAAAATGTTCGATCTGCCCTCCGGTATCACCGTCAAATATTATAGGCTTGGTAGTTACCTCCATGACATCGTCTATCGTGCGTGATCTTGACGTCATATCCACAAGCTCAATATCCGGCTTGCCTTTATCTGTTGAATCGCATAACGAGCTTATCCACATCGCGTCAAACTGATTAAGCTCTCCGTTATGCGCAACAACAGTCTTTTCAGCGATAAGACCCGTAAGACCGCTATGAACTTCTGTTGCCTTTACTATGGGGCACAACTGTATAAGCTGTCTTAACCTTTTTCTTCTGAATTCGGGCATGGCCAGCCTTTCCTTAATCCGGTCATCTACCCTTTTAACATTTTCACTGTATGTGTACGGAACTTCTATAATTTTTCCGCCGTATTCCGAAAGAAGCTGCTCAACATTATCCCTTATCGAACGCATGGGCTCTTCTATCCAGTTATCCCCGTGAATAACAAAGTCGGGACGTATGCTGTTTATAATGTTATCGTACATTATTTCATTCTGAGTAACGACCCTGCTTACACCGTCTATATTTTTTATCATCTCGACGCGTTCCTCAAATGTAACGGTAGGAAAGCGATTGAATTTTATCATAGCGCGGTCGCTAAGTACGCCTATTATCAATTCTCCGTATTTTTTAGCTTCTTTTACGATATTCAGATGTCCCTCATGGATCACATCGGTGCAAAAACAAGTATAAACAACTGCCAAGATCTTACCTCCGCATTAATTATCATATTTGACCGGAACAGCAACATTATTGTATTCCAACGCTTCTCTTAGCACGACAAAGAAATCCTCGATATCCTTCTCATCGATTGCCCCCAGCGCACATAGCCTGAACGTGTTGGTAGACGATATTTTTCCCGGATAAATGGTAAATCCGCGAGCATAGCAATAATCATGGATTTTTGAGAAATCCCAGTTTTTATCGTCCGGGTATATGACCGAAACCACAAGACCGGCCTGATACTCCCTTTTGATAAGATCCCTGAAGCCAAGCTTATCAAGCCCCGCATGGATCGCTTCAAATACCCTTGTATGTCTGTTCCACTTTTCTGACTCTCCCTCGGCAAAATACTCCTTAAGAGCCTGCACGGTCGCATAAATTGTCTGAACAGGCGGCGTGAAATGCATCTCGCCCGTCTCCTCAAAGAAATTATACTGAAGAAAGAGATTGCAATAATATGAACGCTTGGGATAATTTTTTGAAGCCTCTATTATTTTTTTATTGCCTATTATGAATGATAATCCTGTCATCGCCATCAGACCCTTTTGAGCAGAAGCCATACAGAAATCAATGTTGTCCTGCGCGATGTCAATGGGACGCATCGCAAGAGTAGATGTAGTATCAACCGTAAACACAGCATTATATTTATGCACTATCCCGCCGATTTCACGAACAGGGTTAAGAAGACCCGTACCCGTTTCATTATGAGTTGTATGAACAAGCGCGATATCCGGGTTATCCTGAAGCGTTTTTTCAATAACAGCCAAATCCGGCTGAGAATCAACCGGAAATTTCAGATCAATATAAGGCAGCCCGTAATATTGGCATACTTCAACGGCTCGTGTGCTGTACGCACCGTTGTTGATTATCAGCACCTTCTTATTTTCGGGAAGAAGCGAGTTTATGCATACATCAATATTTATCGTACCGGAACCGCAGAACAAAACAGATGTGTATATCTCGGGATCTGCATGCACTACCTTCAGCAAATCAGACCTGAGTTCTCTCATCATCTCGGCAAACTCTTTTTCGCGCGGACAGATATCCGGAACGACCTGAGCCATTTTTACCGTGTCGGTTGTTGTTGACGGCCCGGGATTAAGCAGTATATTTCTTTTTATAGAAATACTTTCACTTGTCATTGCTTGTCCTCCGTATCATCGATGTTTACTGTTATTTCATCGGACTCAACTTCTTTGTTTTTGTTTTCATCTATGCCCAGCTTATTATTGAGTTTCTTTTTAGCACGGCGAATTCCGATCCCGACAGCAGCTGCCACAGCGATACCGACGCCGGCTATAGCCTGAATAAGATACGTCATAACCGACGGATCAAGATACGCGCTTGCGTTTGCGCCGAACATAAGCATCGATAATGTACTTACAACAAACAAGACTCCTAAAACTTCAGCTATTTTTCTCATGATTCGTTTTTCCTTTCATAGATACCTTTTCTTGGATCGCATTGATGATATACTTAGCACCCGCAGCCGATGAATGATCCAGATTATAGAGATATTTGTGCGCAAGAGCGTCTATCTTTTCTCTGTATTCATCCTGCTTTGCCAAAAGCTCTCCGACAACCGTATTGACCTTATCAAGGTCATTGACATCAAGATTTCTGCCTATCTCATTCCTGAGAAGAATATTTATCGGTACAACGCTGATCTCCTTGTAATCGGGATTCATAACCTTCATAGGGGTGTTAATAAACAGTACAGGCCTGAGTGTTGAAAAAGAATACTCCCAACTTATATCGGACCAGTCCGTTATAAGCAGGTCTGCCTCAAGAACAGGATTGTTTGAAGTGAAATCAGTCTGTACCTCTATCCCGGAAGAGGCATACTTCATCCGTATAGCCTCCATATATTCCTTTTTCAGCCTGACCTCCTGCGGGTGAGGGCGGACTATTATCTCATAATCCGTCTTTTTCAGCTCGTCCAGAAGCTGTTCAAGACAACCGTCAATTATATTGTCTTTCTGCCACGATGGAGCGATCAATATCTTTTTCTTCTCATTTACTGTATGCGGCAGTGATTCATATTTTTTACGCATATCATCGATAAGAGGATAACCGATCTCAGCCAACGTGCGTTCAGGAAGGTCGCGCGCAGCGGCAAATTCTACCTCCTCTTCTTTCTGGTGTATGCCGGCACAGAATATCGTATCAAAATGATCTGTGGCGCATTTTCTGAACGTCAGATTATTGCTGCCCATGCCATGCTGAACGAATATATACTCCACATCGTTTCTCACATAACTGCGCTTTATATGGAAATTCCCAAGATCAGGCATGGTCATGACAACAACATCGGCGTCCATCTTCATCATCAGGGTGATAAGCTTGTTTTCGCCGATATAATATGCTCTTATGTGCTGATTTTCCGCGGCCTTTTCAAATATTGAATCGTTCGGATCACTGGTAATATAATGGATTGTAATGTTAGTATTCTTGAGAATATATTCGATGAAGCCCTTGAAATATTTGTAAAAACCGTTGCTTTCAGAGTAGAATACAAGATGTTTGTTTACCACAGAAAAGAATCTTTTATAGTCCTCTCTTTCACGTTTTTTGTTCGCGGAAAAAAAGCCTTCCTTTTTATCCTTGCCTACATTCTGAACCTCACTGAGTGCTTTTCTGCTTTCTTCCAACCGATTGTAATCAATATATTTGGACGGTTTGATGATAAAGTTCAAAATATACATCTGTATTATCGCGAGTATGTTGCTGCAGACCCAGTAAAACGCAACGCCAATGGAAACAAACCACCCCAGATAAAGAGAAAGAGCCACAGAGAAAGCCATTGTTCCATATTTGTTCAGTTTTGACTGTTCTGCCTGAAGAACATTGCTGGCATTCTGAGTTACACACAGCAGAAAAGATGACAGACCGGCTACAATGGGAGACCAGATAAGACCAAAGCCCTCTTCACTCGGCACAAGTCCAAGATTTGTAAACAGGAATCCCATATCAATGCTTGAGTCTGCTATCCCGGCCTTTATTACTTCAATAACACCTGCCAAAAGCAAAAGTTGGATGATAGTAGGTATAGTAGTCGCTAAAGGATGGTATTTATTCTTTTTAAACAAAACGGATTGTTCGTCAGCTATCATATCCGACTGACCGTAAAACTTTGCTTTGATAAAGTTGATGTCTGGCTGCATCCTGATCATCTTTATCGAGTTAAAATGTGTCCATACGGAAACGGGGATCAATATTATCTTGCTTATTACAGTAAACACAATGATCGCGTATCCATAATTGCCGCACAGCTCATAGCACCAGGCCATTACCCATTTTAACGGGGCAATCAGAACATCCATCAATATATTCTCCTTACGTTATGTATTACCCAACAAACGCTTAATGCATAAAATTACTGTTTTACGCATAGCCGTATTTGCATACAAATTTCTACTAATTCACAGCTTGACAAGCAATCGTCGCCTTATACATTATATAACAACTTTGTATTTTTGTCAAGTACTTAAATCGTCATAGTGAACAAAATAATTATTCTGGTTCAACCATAAGCCATAAGCATTTTTACAAAAACAGCCGTCTTTAAAAAATCACATCTGTCATTTCGGCATATTGTCCGTAAGGGATCAAACAATCAAAAAAGTCTGCATCATAAAAGCAGTAACTCTGGTCAGTTGCATATACCTAAAACAGTAATTATACGTTAAAAGTTTACTGTTGAACAACTGCAAAAAAATCCGCAGAATCAAAGAGTTTCTGCGGATTCAAACATTTTATTATATCATGTTTCAGATAGATCTGTTCGCTTATCTCAACTAATATTGTTATTATTGTTTCATAACAGGTCTTCCGTCAATAAGCTTGTAGTTATATTCGCCGTTTTTATTCAGCAAAGACTTCTCGAGATAATGATTCTGGGCGTGGGCGAATTTATCGCCGTGCCCGCTGTCTATTTTTATCCAACCGGTAAAATCATCAATGAATATCTCGCTGTTGATGGCCGTTATATTGCCGTCGGTGTCATTCTTTACATAAACCTTAACAGGCTCGCTGTATAGTCCGTTTATTATTTCCACAACATATCTCCTTTCCGTTTCACGAGTAAATTTCAGCGTCATAACTATAAGAGCTTCCATTTGCTTTTGAGGTAGGTGTGATCCTCATAGACGGGCGCAGATCAACATCAGGAACATTGCCTGTGCTCCTTAACTGGTAGTATTTTTGACACTTTAGCAACTCCGTTGCGGGGTCAGGATGAATAAACGGTGTTGCCTTATCGCCAAATTCGAGCTTCACCCATTCTATCTCAATGGTTTCCCCGGCTACCACGGGCGAAAAAACTATCCATGGGATATAGAGTGCATCCGTATATCGGGTTATGCGGAAAACAGTATCATTGTAAAAAGTAAATCCAGTCTGAGAAGGTTCCGGATATGTGAAAGTCCCGGTCTTGACCTCTCCGTTTACAAGTGCTGAGAGAGTCATTACGTGTCCCGCAAAATCGTTTTCGTTTTCAATAGGCTGACGAATCAAAGCGCTTTCACCGCTGAGTATAATTTTATCCCCCTCAACCGTTATGGTTCCGGCGCTGTTTTTATACCAACGGTCAGCGGTATAGCAGGGACCCGTATATGCGCTTTGTCCTCTCTGATTTATCCTGAAATCGGGATTTATCAGCAGGTTGGGGTTGATGATTTGGGATTGAAAAGCGTAAATCTTATTTTGGATAAAGGCGTGAGCGCTCTCGTCATTGTTGTGAGCAGCATCTTTGTTATCCGCGTATGTTCTGCCCGATTCGAGCGTCGCACTGTCTCCATTGTCAACATACGCCTTTGATAATACTTTACTGTCTCCGCCGGAATTGCCCCCGACGGCGGGCTTAAAAAAATTTCTTATGTCATCTGTACCTATCAGAACTATCGGTCCGGTACCAAGAATATAGACCGTACCCTTGCAGTCAGGCAATACGGCGCTCTCCTCCGCCATGATCGGCAATACTCCTTCTTCAGCGTCGGGATTTATGTCAGGTTTCGCAGACGCGTATACCGCTTCCGGGCTGTTGTTCTTTATACATACATGGTTTCCACCTGTAAATATTTTGATTTCTTTTCCTGTCAATGTTTTCCTTCTAATGGCCATAATAATCCTCCTTATATTTTTTAGGGTAAATCTACCCTAAAATTAGATTAACCTGCAATAAACTGCATTTTACTGCAACATCATCCCGCTTAATTATAAAACAGATGCACAGGACAAAAAAAGCGCCGCAAAACCGGCGCCAAAGTGATATGAAAAACAGAAAGACAGCAAACAGTGTTCGGACGCTTGCTTATAATCTGCCCGTTTGTTTGTAATAAAATTTCCGCAGCTTGTTTTAGATCGACTTACCGCATGATCCCAAAACAAACCGCATCCGCGTGGCGAAAAGAACTGTTTTTACGGCAGATAATCAACAATTTTAAGCTGATTTTCAAACGTCTTTTTTGCCAGGCTGTAGGTAAACGAAGGACAGCCGTGTTTTTTCGCAAGCTCCTCGGTGTAATTATCCCAACGGTATATCTTAAGGTTGGAATGCGAGCTGTTGTTGTCATAATGCGTAACTATCGGTATAGCTTCGGGTTCGGAAAGAATGATCTTTCCCGTTTCGAGATCTTTGGTTACGGTGAGTTGCCCGATCATTCCAAACATCCCGAGAGGCACGTCCATATGCGAAACAAGGTTTCCGAGGCAGTAGAACACGAACGCCTCTCCGCCGTCGGGCTTTGTCACATACTCCATGGGCTGAACGGTATGCGCCTGCGTTCCGATTATAATGTCAGCCCCCCAGTTAACAAGATTCTGCGTTATCTGCTTTTGCGAAGCCGAGACCACCCCCGTAGTTTCAACGCCGTAGTGCGGGCTTACCACAACAACGTCCGCAAGCTCGTCAGCCCTCTGAACGAGCTTTTTGATCCTCTCGGTCTCATAAAGATAGGTTATGCTAAATCCCGAGTCGCGCGGGAAAGGAACGTCGTTCGTATGTTCCATAAATCCGAGAAAGGCGAATGTAATACCGTTTATATCAACAATTGGTATATCGTCCTCTTTTTCTTTTGTCGACGCTCCGTATACAAGAATGTCGGGGTGTTTTTCAGACCAGTATTTAAGCGTTGATCTGAGACCGCTTATGCCCTTGTCAAGCAGGTGGTTGTTGCTTACTGACATCGCGTCAAAACCGATATCCACCATATGGTCTCCGCACGCGCCGGGCGTTACGAAAGTCGGATAATTCGACGGCTCAAACTCGTCCGTGACGATAGTTTCCTGATTTAAAACGGCATAATCCGCGTTTTTGATAAGATCCGCGACTTCCTCATAGACAGGTCCGAAATCATAGCCGTTTCCGCCTGTTCTGTTGTACGCCTGCTTGTAGATAGTGCTGTGGATAAGATTATCTCCCGCGCAGAGAAGCTTTACCGTCGGGTTTTCAACAGGCTCGGGAGTAGACTCGTGCCCTGAGGTCTGCTCAGGACCTGACTGCTCATCGGAAGAGTTGTTTTCAACATCCGAGGATGAGTTATCGTCGGAAGAATCGACGACTATCTGCGTCTGGGTACAGCCCGTAAACAACAATACACATAAGAATAATAGCAAAAACTTTTTCATTGTTATTCCCCCTTGATATAACATATGTAAAGAAAAATCAAACACCGTTTCCAATACGGTTTTATCTGACAATAAAAGCGTCGGGCAGCTTCCATGATGACTGGCTGTAATAAAAAGTAACGCTGTTCTGGAGATATTCTCCGTTGTAGTACATACAGGTGGAGCTTCCGCCGTCGATATTCGCGGCGTTTACCGCGCCATAGCGCGTCATTATTTCGATAAGGTCCGCCGCGGACGCTCCGACATGACCGTTTGAGCCGCGTCCGTCCGTAACAAGAAGCATGATAGCTCCGTCCGCGCGCTGCCCGATAGCCGTGCGAGGATTAAGTCCGCTTCCCGCGCCCTTTACATCTCTCGGAACTCCGTTTAATACAAGCTGTACAAAATGGTTATTGTCGATGCTTGTCTGCTCCTGAAAGCAGACCGCGTCGCGTATCCCCATTTCTTTTATCATCTTCTCGGTTTCCGCGGCGTTCATTTTGCTTATGTCGATTATCTGCAGAATGTTGTTATCGGTAAGCCCGACAAGAACCAGTCCGGACGCTTCACTCGGACGGTTTCTGATGACAACGCCGTCCGCTACGACAATTCCGTAAGCGTGTCCGCCGACGTTGTTGTGAGAATTGTAAAGTCCTCCGTTTACGCCGCCAATCGCTCCCGCTTTTTCCACTATGTTCTTAAGCGGTATTCCCTCTTCAAGCCATTCGTCGGGAGCTGACGCGGTACAGGCTACCGCCACCCTCGAAGGATCCTGAATTATCATAAGTGTGGCTTTATATGTAAGTCCCGCGATCTCAACTATCTCTATGCTTGACATATCCACGCCCTCGGGCGTTTCGCCGTTTTCACCCTGCTGCGGAAGAGAGATCATTCCCTCGTTTATGTTTATGTCTCCGACAGCCTCAAGCTTTGTACCGTCGATAATTTCCTGTATTTCGCTCTCGGAAAGGACAAGCGAAGCTAAAAACTTCATCTGTCCCGTTTCAAGAACAGTCGTTACAAACGTGTTTTTTGAAGCCCCGTAGGCGCAAATCACCTTAAGCATTACGAACAGCGTGACCGCGACTATCAGTATAAACACGCCTACAAACGCGAAAAACTGTCCGATCCTTTTCGGGACGGAGGTTCTCGCGACGGCAGGCAGCTTTGAAGCTTTTTTCTCCTTTTCCTCAACAGTCATAATTCATTCTTCCTCCAGATTCTCCTGCATGAGCGCGATTCTCCAGCTTCCGTCGTCGATCTTGACAAAGTAGACGATGCTGTTGAAAACATCGGTTCGGTACCCGATAAATCTGTCCTCATAGATCAGCGTCATGTGTTTTTCAAAATAAACATTGCACGAAAAACAATCGCCGCCGTAGCTTGTGAAATTTGTGACGCTTTCTTTTGAAAAACCGTCCAAGGTGTGGAGACTTGTAAACTTAATGTCGGGTCCGTATGCCCACTGCTTTGCGTAAGTATAATACTCCGAATCGGGAATAAGATATTCCGCCATTGTGTAAAAGCCGTTATCCTCTCCGCCTATGTCGTTTGTCATAAACTTGCTCCATAGCTCGGTTACAAAAAGGATATCGACCTCTTTTGCGATACGCTCGGGAATCTCTTCGAACGTTTCGACAGAAATACGTGAGCTTCCGCTGGAAACATCAAAGCTTTTGGGATTTGTACCGTCCGTAACCTTCGCCGATATGCTTTCGCTGAACAGTGAGAACGTATAGCGCTTTTCCTTCGGAAGTTCAACTCCCGCATATTTCAGAAGATTTACAGCGTCGGGATTATCCGCTATCTCCGGCTCGGGAAGTGTCATTCCCTCAACCGAAAGCACACAATCCTCCGGAACAGACACTGTATAATCAAACAGCGGTATTTCCTCGCCGTCAATATACTTATGCTCTTTTCCCATGGCGTCCTTTATTACGACCGCGGGCTTGTCCATTTCGCGGATATGATAAACTTCATCCTTTCCGCTCGGGGTGCCGGAAAGCTCTTTTCCGTTTACCAAAACGCTCACGCCCTTTGGAAGAGTGATACGGTAGTCAAAAAACACGGGTTTTACAATGTTGTTTTCCACCGTATACCCGATATTCTTCCCCTCTTTGTCGGTATATGTGATCTCGGGAGCGTTAAACAGTCCCGAAACGGCATATACGGGAGTCTCGTACATATCGTCAAGTTCTTCTTCGGTCGGTTCAATGCCGTTGATCTTCGCGGTAATTCCTTCGGGACAGTATATATGCAAATTATAGACCGAGTCCGTTACGACGGGTGAAAAACCGCTTAAACTCCATTCCGCCGATGTAAAAAACAACAGCCTTGTTTTGGGATCTTTCCCGTCAAGCTTTATTTTACCGACATTTTCATCTCCGCTTTTTACAAGATAGGTTTTGGAAAGCTCGCTGCTTTCCGAAGCAACGATGTTGTATGTAAGCTCCTTTCCGATAACCTTAGACGAGTAAGCCTGTCTGAACGCTTCGGGGTCATTGTTTTCATATCGGTTATTGCACAGAGCCGCGAAATCGATCTGTGACACAAGCGCGCCGCTTTGCAGCCCGTTTATCTGCTCCTCTACTATCCGCTCGGGCTGAACCCTGTCAAAATCACTGACGGTTATATTCACGTAAATTAAAAACGCTCCGCAGAGAACTGTCAGAATACCCGCGAAAATAATCAGCGCTTTGACAAATCTGCTTTTTATTTTCATAATTCCTCCCAAATGCTGTGAATAATACTGCGAATAAGACTTAAAATAATTTTTGGCACCACATTTAATTATACCACACACACTTGTTTTTTTCAAGATATTTTTCGCTATTTTGTTCTCAAATATCAGGGATTTATGAAACAAATGACAAAATCGCACGTTCTCGGATACAATTATCCGTTTTTTCGTATCACCTCAATACTAATAAACAGAAAAAATGCCGCCCGCGTCACTTTTTATTCAAAAAATTTTACAAAAAAATCTCCGGCGTTATTAGGGATCGTGTGATATAGAAGTATCGCACGATTCGAGCTGCAACCTTTGACAATGTTTCACGCATGAGACGTATTGCCGAAGGCGGCTCGCCTTGACTCCGGAGATGATTATTCGGTTAGAAATGAATTACAAAATCGTTCCGCCGCCGACAACCGTATCGCCGTCGTAAAGCACGACAGCCTGTCCTCTTGTAATGGCGCGCTGAGGCTCGTCGAATGTCACCTCGAGCTTATCGTTTACCTGAATGACAGTCGCGGGCTGCTCGGTGTGGCGGTAGCGTATCTTCGCCTTTACTCTCATAGGCTTGTCTATCTTTTCAACCGAAATGAGATTTATATTTCCCGCCGTAAGCCGATTTGAATAAAGCTCGCTGTCCTTCCCTACCGTTACGGTATTTTTATCCTTGTCGATATTAAGCACATACAACGGTTCGGTGTATGATATTCCAAGCCCCTTTCGCTGACCGATGGTATATCTGATTATTCCCTTGTGCTCGCCGAGAACGTTCCCCGACGTATCCACAAAATCTCCGCCCGGATATGTCCGCTTTGTGTAGTACTCGATAAAATCCGCGTAGCTTCCGTTCGGCACAAAACATATATCCTGACTGTCGTGCTTTTTCGCGTTTAAAAAGCCCTGCTCTTCGGCAATTTCCCTTATCTCGGGCTTTGTGTAATTTCCGAGCGGGAACATCGTGTGTGCGAGCTGTTCCTGCGTCATCGCATACAGCACATAGCTCTGGTCCTTTTCGGGATATGCCGCTTTTTTCAGCAGGCAGCGTCCCGACTGTTCGTCAAGCTCTATCCGCGCGTAATGCCCTGTTACGATATAGTCGCAGTCAAGTTCTCTTGCCCTGTGATAGAGCTTATCGAATTTGAGATAGCGGTTGCAGTCGATGCACGGGTCGGGAGTTTCTCCGTTTTCGTATGCCGTGACAAAGCGGTCGATGACCTTTTCCTTAAACTCATCGGAAAAATTAAACACATAATGCGGCATATCCATGGCAAACGCCACTCTCTGAGCGTCGTTTACATCGTCGAGCGAACAGCAGGTCTTATCCCGGGAAACCTCAATATCCTCGTTGTGAAACAGCTTCATCGTAACTCCAATGCAGTCGAAGCCGTCCTTTTTCATCAGATACGCCGCAACGCTTGAATCAACTCCGCCGCTCATAGCAATAACAGCCTTTTTATTCAACCCGCTCACCCCTATTTAAATAGAAATTTCAAAACCACTCAACGTGCCTTTGGCACGTTGAGTTAGCCAAACGGCACTTCACACTCCGCTGCGCTTCGTGT
>JAFLUF010000080.1:0-1975 GCA_022508925.1 Oscillospiraceae bacterium
TTCCCGCAAACCTTGACGGATCGGATATGGTTGTTACAACAGAGCCTCTGTTAAAACCTCCGTTCACGGAAGTTTCGGAGGAAAGCTATCTTGACGATCTGGACACTTTATAAGGAGGATTTTTATGAGAAGAATTTTGAACTTTTTCAAGGCAAAGGCAGTAAAGGCAAAGAGCGCGGTCATTGGATTTTTTCGGAATACGGGAAAGAATATCCGCGAAGATTTTACGCCGGCAAAGGCACTTACGGATGCGCAGAGAGATGCAAAAAGAATTAGAGCAGTGCGCAGAATTACTGCGGGACTTACACTTGCTTCAATGATGATGTCGGTTATGGGCGTTACCGCGTTTGCCGAGGGTACGGGCGGCAGCGAGGGTGTTGACACCTTTAATACCGTTGTTGAGTTTATCGTGGATTGGGTAGCGCGTATCGGTCTGGTTATCGGCTTCATCGGCGCTGTTCAGTTTGCGATGGGCTTCAAGGACGATTCCGCCGACGGTAAGACCAGAGGACTGATGTGCCTTGCTTCGGGCTTTATCGTATTCGCTGTCGCAAAGGCTTACGATATGTTTACCGCATAAGCTCCGCCTAAATTACGCACAAAGGAGCTGATGAAAAATGATTGAATGGTCAACCGTTGAGCAGTGGGTGCGGGATTGGCTCGATGTTATAAACTACATATTCAACAACGCGATAGCAATTCTTGATGTATCGCCGTTCAACAGCAGTATACGGGTGATCGACACGGCTATGACGGCGGTTGAGGGAGTGGCATTAGTCCTTGTTTCGATGTTCTTTGCAATTCAGCTTTGCAATGACGCTATGCTGCTGAAATTGCAGAGTTATGAGCAGATATTCAAGCTGTTTTTCAAGTTTATTCTGGCAAAGGTGATCGTTCAGAACGCAAAGGGAATTATGGGTATCCTGTTCAACGGATTTAATTCCATAGCGGCAAGTCTGGGCGACGCGAATTACGGATTTTTGTCAAGTTTCGGCGTGGACGCGCTTATACAGAAGCCCGACAGCGGCGGATTTTTAAACTTGAATTATCTGCTGAAATACCTTGAAACAATGCCCACATTCCTGATTTTAATGGGCGCTTGCTGGGTCATCAACCTTATACTCATAGGCAGACTTTTTGAAATAATCGTATATACGGTCATATCGCCCATACCTTTGGCGACGTTCGCCGGAGAGGGCTGGCACGACAGCGCAAAGGCTTTTGTAAAAAGCTATGCGGCGGTTTGTCTGCAAGGCTTGGTCGTTATAGTGATGTTCTATGCGTTCTCACAGGTGACAGACCTGCTCGGTGGCACGGATACGATGGGAATAACAATAACGGCGCTCGCGCTGGCATTGGGTGTCGCGAAAAGCGGACAATGGGCGCGGCAAGCGGTGGGAGCATAGCGTATGAGAAAACCGAAAATGACTATGGAAGATCTTTACGCGAGGTTCCTTATAGGTACGGGGATATGTTCGGTTATCTACATAATTTACAAATTTGTTGAGTGGACAAGCTGAATTTATCTCTGTTTGAAATATATGTTTACCCTGCGGCAGGGAACTGCCGCAGGGCGGGAATGGGGGTTATACAGATGTTTATATTTTTTATTGTTGTCGGTATCTTCATCTTTGGACTTGTAGGCAGCGTATATAGCTCGTACAAGTATTCAAAGAACAACGACGAAAGTGACAGATATGATTAAAGATCATATCCCGAATTACTCAAAGAAAGCAGCAGTAAAGGAGGTCAAACCAATGGTTTTGTTTATTTTTATCATTTCAATTTTTGTGTTCGGTCTGGCGGGAGCCGCATATAGCGCGTACAAGATCTCGCTGGATATGGAGCGCACGGAATTTGAGGATCGGGGGAGTGAATATGATTGAAATTCGTATCCCGAAAGAGATAAAGAATTATCGTGAAAAGCTCTTTTTCGGGTTGACGCTGCGGCAGTGTATTTGCGCGGGCGCGGCAA
>JAFLUF010000080.1:2075-7561 GCA_022508925.1 Oscillospiraceae bacterium
CCGACGGAGCCGAAGCAGCCGTTTCGGATGTTTCAGAGGAAACAGGGATAAGCGAAACAACAGAGTCGGTGATTTCGGATATTACCGATGTTCCCGACGCGGCTTTATCGGCAAAAAATATTCAAGCATATCTTCTGCTTGCCGGAGTTTTCGGGGCGGTTATCGCGGCTATGGTTTTAAAACGTAAGTTCCAAAAGGATAAGCGCAAAAAGACTGTGGATAAATCGCAGCTCACCGCAAAGGAGCGTGACGAGATACGCCTTGCGGAAAAGAAACGCAAAAAGGAAAAGAAAAAGGTCGTTAAGAAAAAGCGTTCCGTGCCGCGCACTACTCAAAAAACCTTGCCGTATAAGTGCGTGTGCGACAATTTTCTGATGAAGGTTGATGATAACAAGTACAGCAAAACATACGTCTTTGAGGACGTGAATTATTCCATTGCAAAGCAAGAGGAACAGGAGAGCATTTTCCTCGGATATTGCTCGGTACTTAATTCGTTCGATACCTCGGCAGATATTCAGCTTACGATCCATAACAACCGCGTGAACAAGGACGAGTTCAATAAAATGGTTTTGCTGAGATACAAGGGCGATGAGTATGACCATTACATCGACGTTTACAACAAAATGCTGTCGGAGAAAATGGAGAAAGGTCAGAACGGTATTATCCGAAGCAAGTATCTGACGGTCACGCTGCAAGCGCCCGATCTGGAAACAGCGCGGGGTAAATTCGCGGCGATTGATCTGGAGCTTATAAACGCTTTTAAGAAAATAGGCTCGGTTATTACGCCGCTGACCTCCAACGACAGGGTAAATCTTCTCAAGGACATTTTCAAGAGCGTTGACGATACAATTCCCGAATTGTCCGAAAAGGACTTTAAGCGGCAGGCGGAACGCGCGTACTGCTGCCCCGATTATTTTGAGTTCAAAAAGGACTATTTTATGTGGAATAACAAGTACGCTCGGACAATGTTCATCAAGGATATGCCGTCCTCGCTGAAAGACGATATGCTTACCGAGATTGCCAACACCAACCTCGATGTAATGGTTACGGTGAATATCGCTCCGGTTGACCCGTACAAGGCATTGAAGATCGTCAATCATCAGCTTACCTCAATGCGCGCTAACAAGCTGCAAGCGGAGAAAAAGGCTCTCCGTTCGGGCTATACGACCGACGTTATAAACGAGGACTTGAAGCACAGCCTTATCGAAGCGGAGGAATTGCTTGACGATCTGAGAAGCAAAAATCAGAAGATGTTTTTGAATAATATCATCATTATGGTAACGGCTGACGATATTGACGAGCTGGACAACAGCACGGAGGCTATTGAAGCAGTCATAAGAAAACAGCTTTGCTCGGTATCCACTTTGAAATTCCAACAGGAAAAGGGCTTGCAAAGCGTTCTCCCTCTCGGCAACTTTACGCTGAAAATCCGCAGAACACTCACGACCGAAAGCACGGCGGTATTCCTGCCGTTTGCCGCAAAGGAAATTTCGCAGAAAAACGGAATGTACTACGGCTTGAACGCGCTCTCCAACAATATGATTATCTTCAACCGCCTTATGCTGAAAAATCCGAACGGATTTATTCTCGGCTCTCCCGGATCGGGAAAAAGTTTCTCGGCAAAGCGCGAGATGTTGAACGTGTTCCTTGCAACGGACGATGACATTATCATCATAGACCCCGAACGCGAGTACGGCAGCCTTGTGGCGGCGCTGAACGGTGAAACGATAAATGTTTCGCCTGCAAGCGCAAACTACATAAATCCGCTGGATATGTCGCAGGACTATTCCGATGAGCAGTCGCCGCTTGTAATGAAATCCGACTTTATACTCTCGTTTTGCGAGTGCCTTGTCGGAAAGCAGGGTTTGACAGCAAAGGAAAAGGCAATAATCGACCGCTGCCTGACCAACATTTACGCGGAGTATTTGCAGGACTTTGATCCCGAAAAAATCCCTACCCTTATGGATTTTTATGAGAATATCAAGGCTCAGCCCGAAGATGAAGCACAGGGCTTGGCGCTGTCGATAGAGCTTTATATCAAGGGAAATCTGAACGTGTTCGCGCATAAAACGAACGTCAACACAAGCAACCGCGTGGTGTCCTACGATATAAAAGACCTCGGAAAGCAGCTTAAAACTATCGGTATGCTGATCGTGCTGGACTATGTTTGGAACAGGATTACCGTAAACCGCGCAAAGGGCAAGCGCACTTGGATTTATCTCGATGAGATTTATCTGCTCTTTGCCAACGAGCAGTCGGCAAACTTTCTCTATGAATTGTACAAACGTGCGAGAAAGTGGGGCGGTGTTCCTACGGGAATTACCCAAAATGTTGAGGACTTGCTGAAATCCGAAACGGCGCGTTCTATGCTCTCCAACACGGATTTTGTGATGATGTTAAATCAGGCGACGAGCGACAGAATACAGCTTGCGCGGCTGCTGAATATTTCGGATAATCTTCTCACGCACGTCACAAGCTCGGAAAGCGGCAGCGGTCTTATATGCTGCGGCGGCTCTATTATCCCGTTCGTTGACAAATTCCCGCATAACGAGCTTTACGATCTGATGACCACCAAGCTGGAGGAAGTTACGGACGATAGCGGAGGTGCGGCTGATGAAAATACAGACACAGGTTAATCGGGATACCCGACCGGATAGCATAGAGCGCGACAGTTTTTCCTCAAAGGTTGATGAGCGCGGTGTGGGCAATATTAGAGGCTTGAAAACCTCTAATAGCTCACATCGGGTAAAAACTACCGCGCCGCCAAAAATGGGCGGCAGAGGAAACAAGCGAAAGCGTAAAAAACAACAGGCAAAAAAGGCTGCCGCCGAAAGAGAAGCGGCGCAAATTGAAAGCGAAAAGGCGAGATCGGACAAGCCCGAAAGTGCCTTGCAGACCTCGGTAGAAGCAAGCGTTAATACCGCCGCAAGCGGAACAGGAAATATGAAATTGCCGCCGCGCTTTAAAAACGGCAAGGACGATAAGCAAAAAAACAAGCGTGAAAAATACAATTCCGCTAAAATGGACAGCGACGGATCGGCGGCTATTGAAATGGTGCAAGGCGTTCAAGCCGCTGGCGGTGTGGCGGTGCAGGCGGGAGGAATTTTGCGAACTGCCGTTAAGGGCGGCGCGAACGGATTAGGCAGTATAAAAACCTTTATTCAGCGCGGCGTTAATATAGGCTCGGCAAAGGATGTCGGTAGGATCGCAACAGCGGTCAACACTACCGTTGCAAATGCCGCGAAAGATACGGGACAGCAAATGCTCCGCACGAAGATAGACAAGTCAAATACTACCGATACGGGCGCGGAAACGATAAAGCAAGGTCTTACCGAATTGAGGTATGCGGACAATGCCCGAAAAGCCTTGCTGAACACGTCGCGGGCGGTGGTGAACACGGGCAAGTCGGTCAAAAATTTAGCTCCGAAAAGCAAGCACATCAGTCAGACCGCCAACAGAAGAAATTCCAAAAAAGCCGCTAAAAAGGCGGCAGCGGAGATGAGAAAACTTATTACCTCAAAGGTAGGGCTTATTATTCTCGGCGCGGCGGCTGCGATACTTATCCTTATTCTGTTGGTGAACGCCGTGGTGACTTTGATATGCTCGGCAATAAGCAGCCTGTTTTCGTGGCTTTTCCCGTCCTCCGATAGTTCGGGAAATTCCAAGACCGAAACGGAAATGCTCTACGATTACCGCACGGCGGTCGTGGAATATATAGACGATAAGCAGCAGGACATCAATAACGTCGTTGACGGGTTTGTCTGCGACCACAAAAGCTATTCGCCGTATTCCGAGATCAGCGAACTAAATCAGTTCGGCTACAAGAAAATTGACACCGAGGACTACAATGAAATTCTCGCTATACTCGCGGTCAAAAAATACCGCGATATGGCAAGCGATACCGACAATATGGACGCGCTGGAGCTGAATTTCACAGCGGCGGAAATAGCCGAAACGGTAGAGCGCTTTTACATCTTTGAGTATTACTACACATACGGGAATTGCAGCGGTCAGGACTGCAAGAAGCGTGAGCGGACAGTTGTTCACAATCGCGGAACAAGAAATGAGTGGACGGAGGTAATTACCACATATTATTGTGACGTTAATCACCAATGGCTGAACGGAAAAGTGACGAATATTCCGCTTGACGATGTGCTTTCTTCCTATGGCTTTACCGACAGGGAGTGGGAATTGTACCAAATGTACCTTGAACAAATAAATATTATGATAGGGGGCGGTTAATATGTTTGATTATTTTAAAAAGCATAAGCTGACGATCAGCGAGGGCGTTCCCGAAAAGTATGGAAAGCCGAAAAGGGATAAGGTGTTTATCGTTATACTGATCGTATTAGCGGTTGTCCTTGTAGTCGGGTTTGTGACGGGAACGGGCAATACCGCCGACAGCGCGGAGATTGAAAACAATTTCAAATTCAGCTTCAATATTTCCGACGGGATTATGCTGGGTGTTGTTATTGTAGGATATATCATAATGCGGATAAGAAAGGGGCGTAACAGTTGAATAACAAAGAAAAAACATACTCGGAAGAATTGCAGCGGTGCAGGGATAATATCGCGAACACCAAAAGGCTGATCGAGTACCACAAGGATATGCTCAAAAAGATGGAACGCAAAGAAGCCGAGATCTTGGCTAAACTCAATGATATTAAGCTGCTGGATTTAAGAGAGCTGATGAGCAAGGACGGCTATAATATTGACGATTTGCGTGAAGCGATAAAGGCAGGTAATTTCAGTGGGATTGTCCCGAAGAACACCGAGCCGCCTGCGGAAAATGCTTTAGAAAAGCAGGCGAAAGCCGAGTCATCGGCTGATGAAAACGAAACGTCCGACACGGACGAAGAAAATCTGAATATAGAAAGGAAAGATGAAAAATGATTTTTGCAGAAGTTAAGAATGGTATAAAGGACGCGCTGTTCCGCTTTTGTCTGAGGCAATGCTCGGTGCGCGGCGGTTTTACAGTTGACGAGGTGGAGGTCTTTGTGAACGCGGCGTTTGAGGTGTTCGGGAAAGTACCGTTTACCGATATTCAGCCGACTACGATCTACCGCTATCATCTTTACGCGGGGGAGGAATATACCAACGAGATACTCCCCTCAAATGTCAAGGAAAACGGGGTTATCTGTGAGCGGTGCATACATCTCTGCACTTTTTTGGCAGGCGAGTATTCCGATGATGATAACGGAGGAAACAAGATAATTACGCGCGGTTATGATGTGATTTATGACCTTGACAGCGAGGAAATTATCTTGCTCTATCGCGTCCTGTTTTCGGACAACAGCGTTATAACTATCTATCGCGTGGAAACGGATTATATCGAGGATTTTGAAATTTACAAGTTTATGCTCGGTATTACCGTTCAGATGACCGGAAAGCTGCAAGACAGCGTTCCGACAGTAATTTTTAAGGAGGCGGCATAATGATCAGACTTATCATAAGCGAAAAGCCCAGCGTGAGCGCGTCTATCGCGT
>JAFLUF010000081.1:0-4635 GCA_022508925.1 Oscillospiraceae bacterium
CTTTCGTCTTATGTATCATTATTATCTAACCGTATTTTTTTCAGATTGATTGACGATCTTACGATCATAAAAATCGCCATTCCAAGGACAATCACACAAACACCGCCGCCTGTGACCCCCGTCATTATTTGCCGGAAATTGCTGTCATCATCGCCGCCAAACTGTGATACCATAGCCGTTTCAAGTGAGAGGATAGAAACCATTGCCGCCACAAGATTTATTGCTTTGGCAGCCGACATAACAGGACTATTGTGTTTGCGGAATTTTACGACATTCATTACCGCCATAATCACCGAATAAAACGAATACAACGCCATCGCGTAGATCAGCAGTCCCGAATATTCAAAGCCCTTGTCCTGCTTCACCATAAAGACAACGATCACCGCCAGCGCAGCATTCATCGCAAGCAGCATTATTCCGCATAAGCGGTAACGCCGAAATTCCGCCGAAATATCATTTTCGGACTTGTGCGTGTTGACATAATTCAATAGGGAAACGCGCATTACCGCAAGCAAAATGTAATAAAACGACAGCGCGAAAAACCACAGCGAGTTGTAATAGATACCCGAAAACAGCTTTATACCAATATACAGAATGTTAATAAAAAATCCCTGATAAAGTGAGAATTTTGTCCTTAACATCACATCGTCAAGAAATTTTTTAATAAGTGGATTTTGGTAAATTTTTTGTGTGATAGGACTGCTTTTTACACTCTTGCGAATTCCCCTCGCAATTTTTGGAAGCACTGTAATTACAATCACCATCGAATATGCCGCGAGCGTGTAAGCAACATACGCGAGGGCGTTATTTATATTAAACGCAAGAGCTAAAATCATCAAAACAAAGGACGGCACGGCAATAAGTACCGTCGGCAGCGGTGGCAAAAAGAATATCTTTTTAAGAATTGCCTTGAATTTCTCCATTTGCTTTTCTCCCAATCCTTACAGTAAATGTGCTTCCCTCGCCGACAACGCTTTCGACGGAAATTTCACCGCCTACAATATCCACCACGCGCTTGACAAGCGCAAGCCCTAAGCCGTTCCCCTGCGTTGCGTGAGAGGTGTCGCCCTGATAGAATTTCTCGAAAATATGCGCTCCCGTTTCGGGGGAAATGCCGCACCCTGTATCGCTGACCCGAATGACCGCAAAGTCGCTCTCCGAAAATAGCTTTAAAGTGACCTTGTCTCCTCTCTCGGTGAATTTCATGGCGTTGGAGAACAGATTGTTCCACACCAGCGTCAAAAGCTCCGCGTCAGATTCCACAAACACTTCTTCCTCAATATCCGTTTCTATCTCAATTCCCTTTTTCTCCCATGTGCTTTCAAAATTCAGCAGACATTCCGCAAGCTGTTCGCCGAGATTGTAAACCTGCTTTTCCGGGAAAATCTGCTGATTTTCGAGCCTGTTTAATTTAAGAATATTGGTGATAAGATCGGCGAGCCGCCGCGAGGCTTCCGTTACTGATTTAGCGTATTCAAGGCGTTTTTCCTCCGGCAAATTCGGCTGCTGTAACATAGTTCCGTAGTTCTGCATAACGGCAAGCGGCGTTTTCAGCTCGTGCGAAACATTCGCGATAAAGTCGGTGCGAAGTGTTTCCAGACCCGATAACTCCTTTGCCATTTTGTTGAAATACTCAATTATCATGTTAAAGCCGTCCGCGTCATATAAGCCCGAAAACGGCTCGATCCTTGCGGAAAGCTCCCCGTTCATCAACTTTTCGCAAGCGTTTATTATCCTCTTAACGGGACGTTCAACCATAATTTTTCGACGTATCCCATCAATAACTGTGCATACCGCGCTCAGGAATATCACATTGAAAAACGTGAGCAAAGCCGCGATCCTGACGTTTTCCTTTGACAAGTCAAGCTGCATAGACCGACTTAATAAGGTAATAAAGACCAGCATGGTGCAAGTCACGATAAGCGACATCAGCAGGAAAAAAGTAACATATCGCTGTACTGCTACCTGCAGCCTTCTCCGTGATCTATCCGTCATTTCAGCACCGCCTTGTAGCCCAATCCGTGAACTGTTACGATCTCAAAATCGGTACAATCTGAAAATTTATCCCGCAGCTTTGTCATATAAACGTCCACCGCTCGCGGTGCGGTGTTGGATTCCGCATCCCAGAATTCGTCCATCAGTTGAGTGCGTGTGAAAGTCTTTTTCGGGTAAGAAAGCAGCTTGTAGAGTATATTAAATTCCCGTGTCGTGAGTGAAATTTCCTCGCCGCCGAGGATCGCGGTGCGCTCATCCGCGTCAAGTACCAGACTGCCAATTTCGAGCCTGTGGCTGGAGGCTATCTTCGCTCTCCGCAGGAGCGCGCCTATCCTCAGAAAAAGCTCATCAAGATCAATAGGCTTTACCATATAATCGTCAATGCCGATGCGGTAGCCGCGCTGCTTTGACGCGAAATCATCCCGCGCGGTCATAAAGAGAATAGGGATATCCTCGTTCAGCTCGCGTACGGTTTTAGCAAACTCGAACCCGTCAATATCGGGCATCATTATATCCGACACGATAAGGTCAAAGGTGTTGCCGTACATGGCGTTGTAAGCGTCGTTTGCGTTCAGACTGCCGACCGCCTCATAGCCGCTTTGATTAAGAAAGGAGCAGACCGCCCCATTTAAGTCCTTGTCGTCCTCTACTACCAAGATTTTAAACATAACTACACCCCCGTTTTTAATATTGTAGCATATAAATGTTAAAGTTTTGTTAAAATTTTTGCGATTTTGAAAATATTTATAAAAATTGACCCGAGCCGCTTTTACGGCACGGGTCGCGTTGTGTCTATACTAAACTCGTTTTTTTGAGAATTACGTTGCTTACGGCTCCCAGCCCCGCGCTGAATAACGCTCCTCCCGCAAGACACATGATAACGTTTACTATTGTGGAGTTCAGCGGCGTCATCATCGGTATCATCATAAACAGCAGCATTCCCGCCATTAAGGACAGCACCATAGAGAGCCACGTTCTCTGCTTCGCGGCAACGCTTACTGCAAGGTCAATGCCGATAAAAACCGCCGTGAGGAATATCTTTGCAAGCATACACATCACAATTCCGACAATGCTCGCTTCTCCCGTGTCAAAGGGCAGCCCCGCGATCGCTCCGCCGATCACCGCGCCGATAAAATACGCAAGCAGCATTATAGCGCCGCCGACAAAGCAGACGAGTGTTTTTGAAATAACATAGTCGCCCTTTTTCGCGCGGACGGTAAACAGGTTTTTCGAGTAGCCACTTTTGAAATCCTCCGACACAAACAGGCATACAAGCACTGCCAGACCAAAGTACAGCATATTGATGTTGCACATGGTCGTTAAGTCCATTGACATCATATCACCGCCGCTTAAGCTGCCTATTGCTTGCCATGTGTTTGTAAACATCATCGCTGCCTCAGCTTCTGTCGCAATGCCGTCCGCAGGTTCACCGCCGAGCATCGTAGTCATAACCAAAATGAGTATCGGCATAACAAAGCATATCCCCAAGATTATATAAAGCAGCGGCATGGTGAACATTCTGCGGAAATCCACTTTCAGCATACTTTTCAGCCTTTTATCGAAGCTGTAATGTTCAAATTTTGCTTCCATATTATCTGCCCCCCTTTTCGTTCATAAGGTCGATATAGTATTCTTCCAGACCGATTTTCGCAGTTTTGATCTCGCTTATGAGAATGCCGTTTTCGTACAAATGCGTGACGATCTCCTCCGGCTCTTTCGCGTCGTAAACACGGATATATCCGCTTTCATCTTCCTCCACACGGGAATATTTACAGGAGAGCAGCGCCTTTGTTCTGCTTATATCCTTTGTTTGGAGAGCAACATAGGTGCGGCAACCCGCTTCAAGCTCCGCCGCTGTCATTTCCTTTATCATTTTACCGCCGCGGACTATTCCGTAATGCGTTGCAATTTTTTCAAGCTCGCCCAAGATGTGAGAGGAAATAATGACCGTGCATTGATACTTTTGCGTGATCTCCGTAAGCACCTCGCGCATAATTCTCATGCCATCCGCGTCAAGACCGTTTATTGGCTCGTCCAGCACGAGCAGGGTAGGCTCGCCGAGCAGAGCCATCGCAATGCCGATCCGCTGCTTCATTCCAAGCGAACAATTTTTATATTTGTTGGTCGCCGCGCCCTCCATTCTTACCGTTTTGAGAGCATTTACAACCGCTTTCTCGGCGTTGGCAATACCGAGATTTGCCGCTTGAAGCATCATATTGTTCCATACGCTGTAATTCTGAAAGCAGCCCGGCGCTTCGATAAGTACGCCGATCTTAGCTCTTACATCAGCATTTGTATGCTCCTTGCCGTAGAGCTTCACCGAGCCTCCGCTCGGGTGGATAAGTCCGCAGATTATTTTTTCGGTCGTGGATTTTCCGCTGCCGTTCTCGCCGATAAAGCCGTATATCGCGCCTATGGGAACGGTCATGTTCAGACCTTTAAGGGCTTGCTTCTGACCGAAATTCTTTGTAAGATTTTTTATCTCGATTGCGTTTGTTTTCGCGTTCATGTCAGCCCTCCTTAATATACATCACTTCTGTACAGAACAATAGTTCCGAGAACATTATAAATTATCGTCCACGCCGCCGAGCATACAGCGCACATAAGCAGTGTCAGGATATTGCCTGACAGACACGCGTA
>JAFLUF010000081.1:4735-7134 GCA_022508925.1 Oscillospiraceae bacterium
GAAAGTATTCCAGCCGCGACGCCGCCTATTATATAGGTGACGCACATACACGCCATCGAGAACGCGCTTACCAGCGTTTTGGACATCATATAGTCATGCTTTTTCGCGTGGGTGGTAAACAATTGCTTGACATATCCGCTCTTATAATCGTGACCGATGAAGATAGACACCATAATTCCGCCGAAGATGAATACCATATTCATATTGGCATATTCGCCGATGTCCGAAACGACATACAAGGGAGTATCCGCCGCAATTATCTGCCATGTGTTTGTGAACAGCGGCTCCGTCACTTCGCCGTCAGGTCCGGGCATTCCCGTCATACTTAACACCATCGCGGGAATGATCGCCGCTATTGCGAGAAATATGTAGAACATCGGCGTGTGGAACAGGCGGTAAAAATCCACGCCAAGCATACCCTTTAATCTTTTTGTAAAGCTCGGCGATTCAAATTTTAATTCGTGTGAAGCTGTCATTTTTCACGCCTCCTTTTTGCTCATCAGCTCGACGTAGTATTCCTCAAGCCCGATCTTGTTCTTGAAGATCTCGCGGACGGGGTGCTTGTTTTTCATAAGATGTTCGACGATCTCCTCGGTATTTCCAACATCGTACACACGAAGATAACCGTCCTCTTCCTTAACATTGCCGTAGCGTCCTTTCAGCACAGCTTTCGCGCTTGTCATATCCTTTGTTTTAAGAGATATGAAAACGCGGGCGCGGCTGTCCATTTCCTTCGCGGAGATCTCCTGTATCATCTTGCCCTGACGGATAATGCCGTAATGGGTGGCTATCTTTTCAAGCTCGCCGAGAATATGAGAGGATATAAGCACCGTACAGCCGTAATTCTTCGTAATATCCACAAGAATTTCGCGCATTATCCTCATTCCGTCCGTGTCAAGACCGTTTATCGGCTCGTCAAGAATAAGCAGGGCGGGGTCGCCGAGCAGTGCCATAGCAATACCTATGCGCTGTTTCATGCCGAGAGAGCAGCTCTTAAATTTTATCCGCGCGGAATCCTCCATGCGGACTATCTTCAATACACGTTCTATCTCATCGGCTCGGTTGGGAAGCCCGAGGTTTATTGCCTGCATCATCAGATTATCCCACACGCTCGAATTAGGGAAGCAGCCCGTATTTTCGATCAGTGCCCCGACCCTCGCCCGCACACCCGCATCGGTGTGCTTCTTGCCGAACAGCTTGATTTTGCCGCTGTCCTTTACCAAATGTCCGCAGATCAGCTTTTCGGTGGTGGATTTTCCGCTTCCGTTCTCACCGATAAAGCCGTAGATAGCTCCCACGGGAACAGTCATGTTCAGATGATCCACCGCGTACATTCCGCGAAAGCTCTTTGATAAATTTCTTATCTCAATAGCGTTCAATTTCATCAACCTTTCCGTTTATTTTGTAATTACATTATAGCTTGTGTATGTTTCCGTAATATTTTAGAAATGTTAAAGTTTTATTAAAATTACCGAAAAACTATTTTCTAAGCTCTTCGGTGAGCTTTAATATTTCGGGCGCGAGTTTCGCTCTTTGTGCTTCGGTGACTTTTCTGTAAACAGGGTGAGCCGAAAGCACTCCCGCTATTCCCACTAACCCGATAACAACACCCGGTATGACAAGCCTGTCCCATAACAGCACACAGCACATTCCGATCCCGAGGATCAGCGTACCGATAATTCCAATGGTAAGCGAGAGGACTGTGCCGGGGCGGGAGGCGCTTTTGTCAAGCCTGCGCAGCCGTTCCATTTTATCCTCCTCGCGCGTGGTCAGGGCGTACTTTGCCCTGATCCTGTTTATTTCCGCTTGCTGCGGCGCGGAATAGCTGTAGTTAAACTGCCTGTTTTCACTCATTATAATCATTCCCTTCAATGATACTTTCTTTGTCGGTCTTTGAGCGTTATATGTGTAGGGGAGCAGACACTGTCCGCTCCCTCGGCGATCTTAGCGTTTGCGTGTTTGAGCTTTGCCTCTGACATCCGATTTCCCTCCGAAGGTATACCGCACAAAGACCGCCTAAAGGCTTTGTGCGGTGTTGCCCTAAGTTTAAATCGCATTTCTTTTGTGAACGATTGCCGCTATTATAGCAGCAGCTCCGCCAAGGACAGTTACGATTGCTGCCGGAATGATGACCTTTTTCATATTGTACCTCCTATTTTAAAGAAAACTTTCAAGCGATCCCTCACTTGCTGATTACATTTTATCCTATGATTGTTTTCAAAACTTTTAAGAAATGTTAAAGAAATATTAATTTTCAAACTATTTCACGAAAAAAGCCCCCTGATATTTAGGGAGCTTTTGAGTGTACGGAATGGTACATTATCCGTTATCAACCGTAACCTGTAATGCCTAAAAATGTGCAGATGGCAGGGCGTAGGTGCTTAAACTGTGTACATAGT
>JAFLUF010000082.1 GCA_022508925.1 Oscillospiraceae bacterium
CAGACATATCGTGTTCCTCACAGCAGGTGATAAGCGCGCACTTTTTGCCCGCGATGTCCTTTCCTCCTACAACGAGAGAGAACAGCTTGTCGATAACTCCCTTGATTTGCGCGGGTATCGAATACCAGTAGACCGGCATTGTGAAAACAACCGCGTCAGCGTCCAGAATATCCGGAGCAAGCGTGTTGAAATCATCGTCAAAGGAACACGCCTTGCCCGACTTATAGCAGGTCTCACAGGCGTGACAGCCTCCGACATTTTTTGCCGCCGCATCAAAACGGACAACAGTATGTCCCTTTGCTTCCGCCGCTTCAATAAATGCTTTGGTCATAGCAAAGCTGTTTCCGTCCTTGCGCGGACTTCCTGTTATTACAACGATTTTCTTACTCATAATATCCTCCTTAACAGCGATTGACTTTTCTGTCAATCTATGCTATAATTGTAGCATAAATGAAAATATAATACAAGTACGCACATTCAGGTGCGATACTTACCAAAAGGAGAGTGTTATTTGTGAGTATTGAGTGTATTCAGAACGCAAAGCTGGAGGAAACGGGATTTAGTTATACAATGTCTTTGATACAGGGAAAATACAAGATGTTTATTTTGTATACCCTGATGGAGTTCGGGGTCGTCCGATTCAATGAGATGAAAAAGTATATATACGGCATTTCCTACAAAACCCTCAGCGCGACACTTAAAGAATTAGAGTCTGACGGCTTAGTCAACCGCAAGGAATATCCGCAGATACCGCCAAAGGTGGAATACAGTCTCACCGACCGCGGAAAGTCCCTGATACCTATCCTTGACAGGATGTGCGAGTGGGGAGATAAGCACAGGCAGTCTTAAATCATCGTGAAGTATTTCACGTTGTCAGAAAGGGCGTCCTGTCAGATATAACAGAAGCGGTAATCAATTTGCTGATATAAAGCGGAATTCAGTTGAATATAAGTTTTAGTTATATACTTAAACAAGGAGAAAAATATGCAGATTTGGAAAGCACATTATAAAGACCTATTACATGATACTGTGATCGATATTGTCAATACAGAAGACGACAGCAGGACTGACCCTCTTTCCTTTACCTTAGACGGAGTAAAATTTCAGGGAAGAACCCTCGGAGGTTTTGAACTTTCGGACCATGCACAGTATGAAGAAGCAAAGAATAAATTCTGCATTTTAAAGTCAGGCAGTTACCGTGTCAGGAACACCGAAGTATCATATTATTTGTATGAATTACAGAGATACGCGCTTGATATTGAAATACCGATGAAAGTAGTGCGTAAGCTTGACAACTGTGAAATTCAGGGCAAGATCCACCTTGCGTTTGAATATGTGGAGCATGATATGAATAAAAATCAGTCTAAAATATTCTGTGACGGTGTGCGGGTATATTTTGACGATGAAATAGTTTCCGATTTTACTCTGTGTGTAGAAGGAAAGCGTTACAGCAGTACAAAAAAGACATTATATTTTGAATCCGCGCTGTACGATATTTGTAAGCAAATGGCGCAGGATTACTATTTAAAGTGCTGTTTTACCTGTCAGTATTCCGACTATTCTCCGTACGGAAATGACGATTACGGCTGTATGCTTTGCTATTGCAGACATAAGCAAGACTATCTGAAGGTAAACAGTAAGGATGACTTTTTTGAACATCTGGAGGATAAGGATTGTGAAGTGCGTCAGGAAACTTATCTTTGCGAAGAATATGAACTGAGAAATAAGTGCTCGGGATATCGCGGATTTGTTTATGAAGTAAAGGAATTGTGAGGTACTCAGATGACAGTGCGAAACTATGAGGATAAAGACCTAAGCCCGATGATTAAGATCTGGAATGAAGTTGTAGAGGACGGGAACGCGTTTCCGCAGGAGGAATTGCTAGACGAAGTAACGGGAGCCGAATTTTTCGCGTCACAGACCTACTGCGGTGTCGCGGAAGATGAGAACAGCCATGCGATTTGCGGACTGTATATCCTGCACCCCAACAATGTGGGACGCTGCGGGCATATCTGCAACGCGAGCTACGCGGTAAGCGCTCAAAACCGAGGAAAACATATCGGCGAAAAGCTCGTTCTTGACTGCATACATCAGGCGAAAGAACACGGCTTCGGAATACTGCAATTCAACGCGGTGGTCGAAAGTAATACTCACGCGCGGCACCTGTATGAACGGCTTGGTTTTGTTCAGTTAGGCACGATCCCGCACGGTTTCAGAATGAAGGACGGACATTACGAAAACATTTGCCCGTATTATTATGAAATATGAACACTTATGATACATGATGTTTCGATTTGAAAACACTGCCAATAAGATGGGTAACGAAATATTACCCCATCGTTTTTACCTACGAATATTGGAATAATATTGCTCCAGTCAATTCTTAATTACTGAGATTATCCGTAACTTTAATTAAATATTTTAGGATTGTAGTGTGCATAAGTCTCTCATACCTTTGGTAAAGGTGAGGGGATAAACTGTCCCGTCATAGATTAAACCATATCTAAGATAAGGATCGGTTTTTCAAAAACTGAACCGCAGTAAACAAAGAAATACGCTAAAAAAGCTGGAGTACCGAAACGGTACCCCAGCTTTTTCATCTGCGAATATCGGAATAATATTGTTCAAATGTAATCTCCCCCGCCAGCGCTTTGTCGCGCAGCTCGGAGGCGAACCGCGACCATTCCTCAAATTGCGCGACCGACATTTTCTTCTTAAGATACCGTGCGTAGTGCGCTTTGTAGGCGCGGTTGTAGGTCTGCCACACGGGATCGTTTTTGCATTTGTCGCCATAACGCCGCCGCGCGCCAACATCTCGGCAGGTCTTGTTTGGCTCGTCGGAAAGCGGACTGTCGCAGTAGGAAAAGTACCGCCCGCCGTTTATCAGAAAGAATTTTCCGCAGTTCTTGCATTGATTCGGGAGAAAATTGTGCTTCAGTCCGTTGAAGAAATCGTAGTACAAAAAAGAACCGATGTCAGTAAATCTAATCTCCTCGCAGAGCATCAGCTCCTGTTTTCCCTTCAGGGATTTGTAACCGAACGAATCCATCTTGCACCGTATTTCCCCGAAATTTATTGCCTTAGATTTGTTGAATTCGCTGAAATACTCAGCTACATCATTGGGAGCCGGAAAGCTTTCCTTACGATGAATATACTCGGTAATGAAAGGCTTAAAAATCTGCTGAACCTGTAAAATTGCTGTCAGAAAACCGATGTACATATCTAAAAACGCGGAAATTGAGCTGTTGAGTTCACGGAGCGAATCCTCCATATAGTCCTCCAGATCATCGAGCGTGACAAGGTCAAATGTGTGAAGACGAAGAAAATAATTACCGTTTTCATCCCTCTCGCCCTCGCCGTATTCACTCACATAATCCTCGTCGATGCGGTCGGACGAGTTTAATCCGTTCTCGAAAAAATAGTCATGACTGTTCAGAAAATCGTCAAGTCCTATAATCGGATACCGCAGGATCTTATTGTATGGCGGAAGTTTTCGGAGCATTTTATTCACCTTGTCAAGCAGTGACATCGCGTCATGAACATTATCGTTGAAGCCGTGAAAATAATCGTAATCCATTTCCGGAAAAATGTTCAGACGGATCTTAAATTGTCGAATTTCGTAGATGAAATCTTTCAGATCTATGTTTTTCGGGGGTGTGTAATTCAAAAATGCCGTTAAAATCTCGTTGGAATTATACCTGTATTTTTCGTTAATGTAGACCTCGCTGTTGTAAAAATACGCTTACCCGAGCTACAAAACGATAGGCAAGGCGCTGAAGATGTCGCGGAATACGGTTAGCAAATATGTCAGGCAGTTGGCTGAGAAAGAGTTTATTACCACCGCACCCACCGATGTTTTCACCTCGCGCGGAGAAAAACGCAACGGAAATCTTCTCTACACTATACTCCCTATTGAACAGGCGAAGAAGTATTTCTACGATTGGCAGACAGAGCGCAACCAACAGATAATTGCGGAGGAAAAGCAGAGAAAGCGGCTTGAAAAGCTGACGGGGCAAGCGTTGTGAGGGCTAATTTCGCGGTTATTATTTCAAGCAGGACAAAGCGAGGGGTCCCCTCGCGGATAACATCGGACGGCAGAGCCGACCGTTTGGAGCATTTTGAAGAAAAAATATGCTTGTCAAACGGCGGTCTCTATTACCGTTCCGATTTTGATACAATTTAACGCAGACATAAAAATGAATCCAACACGGGTGCATATGTAAGTCCGTTGGGTGCATATATGACAAGTAAAGAATTTGATGTGTAAAAACTTCCAAATGGGGTTGCTTTTTCTTCCGATTCAAGGTATAATATATGTAATAACCGTCGTTTAAAAAGGAGGGGCAATATGCAGTACAGTCCAATGGAACAAGAATGTCTTGAACTTTGGGGCAGGACGGATTTCAAGAATCCATCAAAGGATGAAATCGTCTCCCTTGTATCAAAGTTACATCAGATGAAGCCAGAGGTCGCTCAAGAAATAATCAAACAATTTCCAGAATTTGTATCGGTCGTAAAAACTTCTATGACAGAATACAGAGGCATTCTTGAGTCCATCATTGAGAGCGATGACAAATCTACGGAGCAAGTTTTTGATGTTGTAAATCATGATATGGATAACACTCGTGAAAGCCGTGAGGCTATTAATGCGATGGCAACCACGGTTTTATCTGACTTAAGTAAGAGCTTAGATAATCCTGATTTATCAGTAGAAGAAAGAAATGCTATCTTCGATCGGCAAGAGAGAATTCTGAATATGGTTAGCCAGAAGGATACTGAAATCCGACAACAAGAAGCAAAAGATATTCAAACTGCTGAAAGAGTAGCTACAGAAAAAAGAAATTTTAATTGGGATGTTATTAAAGCTGCAAGCTGTGTGGTTCTTGGTAGTTTGATTGTTACAGCCGGTGTAATAAGTGGCGGCGATGTAAAATTAAAGTTGCCAAAGAAATAATAAAAGCACCACTCCGGATTAATCCCGAAGTGGTGCTTTTTCATAGAATCGTAATAACACTTATAATCACAGTGCGCTGTGCTCTTGCGCTTTGATTAGGCAAGGTCATTTCCCTGCAGGTTGATTTTTTGCTTGTTTTTGGATTTTTTAATTTGGTTCTTTTTGTGTTGTTGAGCCACACATTCGCGACACACGCTATCGCGGGCGGAGTGGACGCGAAAACGCTGTCGGGAATTCTTGGACACACAAACGCAAGTTTCACGCTTGACACTTACACTCATGTTACCACGGATATGCAGAAAAACGCGGCGAAAATAGTAGGGAATTTCATGGACGAGATAATCGGAGGAATGTGAATGCCAAGACGCAGAAAAAACGGAGAGGGAATGCTAAGGTTCAGGAGCGACGGACGGTGGGAAGGGCGCATCGTCATCGACCATGATGAAAAGGGAAAACCGATAACCAAAAATGTTACCGCGAAAACAAGAACCGAGTGCGCTCAGAAGCTCGAAGTGCTCAAAGAGAAATTCGGAAAGCCGACCGATAAAATTAAACCCGACATGCCGTTCGGCGAATGGATAGATTTCTGGTATCGGACATACTGCAAGAACACAATTCGCCTGACAACGCAATCGGAATATGAGAGCAGGATTTACAAGCATATAATTCCCGAGATCGGGAAAATTCCGCTGAACAAATTAACGCAGGCCGATTTACAACAATTCTACGCGAGGACGAAAATCGGCGGAAGATGTATCCGCGTTGAAATGTACGGCACAGGACTTTCCGACCGAGTAATAAGAGCGATACACGCGAATTGCCGTTCCGCACTTGAAAAGGCTGTAAGCGAGGGATTGATAAGAATAAATCCCGCAGTAGGCTGTAAGCTGCCGCCGAAAAAATCCCGCGAGATGAAGGTGCTGACGCAGGGCGAGATAATAAGGTTTTTGAACAGAGCAAAAGAGGAAAGATATTTTGAATTGTTTCTGCTCGAGCTTGGAACGGGCTTGCGGCGCGGGGAGATTCTCGCATTAAAGTGGAGTGACCTGAACTTTACAACAGGCGAACTCAGAATCGAACGGCAAGTCAATGTACTTAACAGGGAACAGATAATTTCCGAGCCTAAAACCAAAGCCTCTGTGCGAACAATAATTCTTCCCGAATCGCTGCTCAGAATTCTTTCGGAATACAGCAAAGGCATTGACTCAGAGTGGATATTCCCTTCACCGATTGACAATACAAAAACGCGCAATCCCTCGGCTGTTCGAAAGCGGCTTCAATTGATCTTAAAACGGGCGGGGTGTCCCAAAGTACGATTTCATGACCTGCGGCACACATTCGCGACAATGGCACTTGAAAAAGGCATGGACGTGAAGACTCTCTCAGCAACGATAGGCCATGTTTCCTCGGCGACCACAATTGATATTTACAGCCATATAACCGATAATATGCAGCGTCAGGCGGCGGTGAACATTGACCGCAAAATTGGCGGCACAGACGCCGAAATGCCGAGGTTTGAGAAGCCGGTAAGGAAAGGTGACGACCCAGCCTCGTTCGAGCCGTACAAGCCCAAAATACGAAAATCCGGGACGGGATGTGTGACGATGATAAACGAACACCTGTTCGAGGGAAGATACAGCCCGAGAAACGCCTACGGCAAGCGGGAAAGCCATAACATCTACGCCAAGACGCGCGAGGAATGCGAGGAAAAGCTTGCGGAGATGATAGCGCAGGTAAAGGCGAGGATTAAAGCAGATAAGGAACGATTAAAAAATCAAACTGAATCGCCCACGATTGTAACTCGATAACGAAATGTTATTGAGTTCATAAATTGCGACGCGGTAGACAAAGAATACTACACCTGCCCTAAAACAGAGCAGGACGCCCCAAAACAGGGCGTCCTTTGCAAAATTGCCGTTCTGACAGTTTTAGGGTTGCAATATGGGGTAACAAATCGTTACCCCTTTCAAAAACTGATCCGCCGTAGACAAAGAAAAGCCATCGGAAAAATCACCCGCCCTGAAACATGGCGGGTTGCTTATTTCATAACATTTTTCGAA
>JAFLUF010000083.1 GCA_022508925.1 Oscillospiraceae bacterium
TCTTTGAGGAAGGGGTCTGGGGAAAGCCCCTTTCTTCAGAAAGGGGTTTCCCCAGAAAATAATAAAACTGTTTGGTGTATATTTTCAAGTGGTTTTTTAAAATGAAGAAATAGATAAATTTTAAAACACAGACATATAAGAGAGGAGAACACATGATCACAGTATCGGACGTATCCGTATCGTTCGGCGGACAGCTTTTGTTCAAGGACGTCGAGCTTAAATTCAATCCGGGAAACTGCTATGGAGTCATCGGCGCTAACGGCGCGGGAAAATCGACCTTCCTGCGCGTGCTCTGCGGGGAGCTTGAGCCGTCAAAGGGCACGGTATCAAGACCAGCCGAGCTTAGAATGAGCGTGCTTAAACAAGACCACTACGCCTTTGACGAATACACGGTGATGGACACCGTAATCATGGGCAACAAGCGCCTCTACGACATCATGAAGGAAAAGGACGCGCTTTATGCCAAAGAGGATTTTTCCGACGAGGACGGAGAAAGAGCGTCGGTGCTTGAGGGCGAGTTTGCCGAGATGAACGGCTATGAGGCGGAGAGCGACGCCTCAAAGCTCGTGCAGGGTCTGGGACTTCCCGAGGAAATTCTGTATTCGGAAATGTCCGCGCTCTCGGGAAATGAAAAGGTAAAGGTGCTTTTAGCGCAGTGCCTTTTCGGAAACCCCGACATAATACTTATGGACGAGCCGACAAACCATCTCGACGTAGACGCGGTGTCGTGGCTTGAGGACTTCCTCGCGGATTATTTCGGAACAGTCATAGTCGTTTCCCACGACAGACATTTTCTTAACAACGTCTGCACTCACATCGTCGATATAGATTACGGAAAAATAAAGATGTATGTAGGAAACTACGAGTTCTGGTATGAAAGCTCCCAGCTCGTACAGCGCATGATAAAACAGCAGAACAAAAAGACCGAGGAAAAGATAAAGGAGCTTCAGAGCTTTATCGCGCGCTTTTCCGCGAACAAGTCAAAATCCAAACAGGCGACCTCGCGCAGAAAACTGCTCGATAAGCTGACTGTCGAAGAGCTTCCCGCAAGCTCGCGAAAATACCCCTACATCGGATTTGATATGGAGCGCGAGTCGGGAAAGGATATCCTCGAGGTAAGGGGTATCTCCAAAACCGTCGACGGAGCAAAGGTTCTCGATAATGTCAGCTTTACGGTAGGAAAGGGCGACAAGATAGCGTTTGTCGGCGCGAATGAGATCGCCGTCACCACGCTCTTTAAAATACTCACCGAGGAGATCGAAGCCGACGAGGGAACGTTCAAATGGGGAAGCACGATAACCGTATCGTATTTCCCGAACGACAACAGCGCGTATTTCAACGGCTGTAAGCTTTCCATACTCGACTGGATGCGTCAGTATTCAAAGGACGAGACCGAGAGCTATCTGCGCGGCTTTTTAGGCAGAATGCTGTTTTCGGGCGACGATGTGTTCAAGCCGGTGGAAGTGCTTTCGGGCGGCGAAAAGGTGAGGTGTATGTTTTCGCGGATGATGCTGTACAAAAGCAATGTGCTTATTTTAGACCGACCCACGAACCACCTTGATCTCGAAAGCATAACGGCTGTAAACAACGGTCTTTCCGAGTTCAAGGGAAACCTGCTTTTCGCCACTCACGACCTTGAGATACTTGAAACCGCTCCCAACAGGATCATAGAGATAACCGAAAACGGCTGCCGCGATTTCGCGGGAAACTACGAGGACTATGTCGCATGGCGGCGTGAAAACGTCGGCGGAGCGCTGGCGATTTAACAAGAACAACGCAATTATCATGAAAGAATGACACATTATGAATTATATTATTTTGGATATGGAGTGGAACCAGGCTTTGAACCGTTCCATGACAGTCCGCTCGCCGATAGTCTTAAACGGCGAGATAATCCAGATAGGCGCGGTAAAGACCGATGAAAATTTCGAGCTTATTGACAGGATAAAAATAAACGTCCGCCCGAAATTCTATAAGAAAATGAATCCCTATGTTGAGGAAATAACGGGAATCTCAAGCGTTGACCTTACCTGCGGAGAGAGCTTTCCGCAGGCGTTCAGAAGGTTTTCGGAGTGGTGCGGAGATGATTTTCGCTTTATAACATGGGGCTTTGACGACATCGGGATACTTTCCGACAACTTAAAACTCCACGGTCTTGACGAAGCCTTCGGAAGGAATTATATAAATTTACAGCTCATCTACAACCGTCAGACCGACGCGAAGCAGCTTCAGTGTAGTCTTTCCGCGGCAGCCGAAAGCCTCGGCATACCGATAGATGTACAGGTCCACGACGCGGCAAACGACGCGTATCTCACCTACGAGGTCAGTAAAAAGCTCGATATGGCGCTTGGTATCGCCGAATACGCCGAGCTTTCCTCGGGAATTTCCGAGCCTATTTTCAAGGACGCGGTGCAGAATGTCGAAGATTGCAGAACAATGCTTCGCGACAGGCGCGTGACGGAGTTTAAGTGTCCCGAGTGCGGAGGAAAGATGACCCCGACCGATTGGCTGCATTCAAACATGAAAAACTGCCGCTCGGTAATGCGGTGCGGGTGCGGGAGATTCTATGCGGTAAAGCTCAAGGCTGTGCTTGTAACGGAAGGGAATTATACCGTCGTGCGCTCGGTTTTCGCCTCGTCCGAGGACGAAGCGCGGGCGTTTGCGGAAAAGCTGGCTGAAAAAGCGGCGGCGAGAGAACGCCGCAAAAAGGCCGCCGAAAAGAGAGCCGCGGAGCAGAACAACAAGCCGCAGGAATGACACGTATGAAATTTTATGGTATTGATTTCTGTGTCTTTAACTCGTCAATAATAATTTGTCACCCCAAAGCATAAACTTGCACAAGGGGTGATTTTTGTGGTATACAGCTTTAACGACTTGAAGTGCAAAGAGATCATCAACGTAAAAACAGGCGCCCGTCTCGGTTACGCGGACGATATCGAGTTTGACAACTGTACGGCAAAAATATGCAGACTGATTGTTTTCGGAAGAGCAAAGCTGTTCGGACTGCTCGGAAGAGAGGACGATCTATTCATAAAGTGGTGCGATATCGACGTGATAGGTGACGATACGATACTTGTTTCGTGCGATGTTCCGTCAAATTGCATAAAACACCGCTCAAAAGGCTTAGGAAGTTTGTTTAAATAGCCAAAAGAAAAACGCTTGATAAAAACAGAAAAATATGATATAATATTATGGTAATTTCGGACAAAACCGAAAAATACACACACGCAAAAGGCTTTTTAGGTGCGGTATCTATAACCGTAAGAAAAGTTAAGCTTATAGAGTAATTCCACTTTCAGGCTGTTGAGAAAGCCTTAGATACGAGGAAACCGCGCCACGGCTAACCTTTGTGGTTGCCGTGGTGCGGTTGACGAAGTAGATGAGGCTTTATCGACAGCCTGAGGAAAGCTGATTTTGCGTGGAGGAAAATTTAACCTAATCAGGAGGAAAATCAAATGGCAGTAGTATCAATGAAACAGCTTTTGGAAGCCGGCGTTCACTTCGGACACCTCACCAAGAGATGGAACCCGAAAATGGCTCCGTATATCTTTACGGAAAGAAACGGCATCTACATCATCGACCTTCAGAAGACGGTAAAGAAACTCGACGAGGCTTATAACTTCGTTCATGAGACCGCGGCAAACGGCGGCGAGGTTCTTTTTGTCGGAACCAAGAAGCAGGCGGCCGATTCCATCAAGGAAGAAGCGGTACGCGCGGGCGCGCACTTTGTAAACGCGCGTTGGCTCGGCGGAATGATGACCAACTTCAAGACCATTCAGAGAAGAATAGCCCGTCTCGAGCAGCTTCACACAATGGAGACCGACGGCACATTCGACCTTCTTCCCAAAAAGGAAGTTATCAAGCTCAACCTCGAGATCGAAAAGCTTGAAAAGTTCCTCGGCGGAATAAAGAACATGAAAAAGCTCCCCGCGGCTCTGTTTGTCGTAGACCCGCGCAAGGAGAAGATCGCGGTAAGCGAGGCAAGAAAGCTTGGTATTCCCGTTGTGGCTATCGTAGACACAAACTGCGATCCCGACGAGATAGACTATGTTATCCCCGGAAACGACGACGCTATCCGCGCCGTAAAGCTTATCGCGGGCGCGATGGCTGACGCTATCATCGCAGGCAATCAGGGTACGACAGAACAGCCCGAGCAGATTGAAGAAGAGGCGGCTGCCGAGTAATCAGCCGTAAAATAAGGAGATTAAATAAAATGGCTAATATAACACCTAATGACGTAAAAGAGCTGCGCGATATGACAGGCTGCGGCATGATGGACTGCAAAAGAGCGCTTGAGGACGCAAACGGCGACCGCGACGAGGCTGTAAAGATCCTGCGTGAAAAGGGTCTCGCAAAGGCAGCCAAGAAGGCGGGAAGAATCGCCGCTGAGGGCGTTGTAAAGACGCTTGTAAAGGGCAATGTCGGAATTATCGCGGAAATTAACTGCGAGACCGATTTCTGCGCGAAGAGCGACAAGTTCCTCGAGCTTGTTGACGAGCTTGCGAATACCATCATCGACAGCGGCGCTGAGTCGCCCGAGGCTCTCATGAGCTGTACCGTAAGCAGCACGGGTGAGACCGTCGAGGCTTATCTCACTAACAAGATCGCGACGATCGGCGAGAATATCAAGATCCGCCGCTTTGCAAAAATGGAAGGCACGCTTACCGGATATATGCACGACGGCGGCAGAATAGGCACATTGCTCAAGATATCCACTGACAAGCCCGACAGCGCGGAGGTAAAGGAGTGCGCGAAGAACGCGGCGCTTCAGGTAACTGCGCTCAACGCTCAGTATATCAGCAAGGAGACCGTACCCGAGCAGGTTCTCGCGAACGAAAAGGAAGTACAGACCAAGCTTGTAGAGCAGGAGGGCAAGCCCGCAAATGTTGCGGAGAAGATCGTCGAGGGACGTATCAGAAAGTTCTACGAAGACGTTTGCCTGCTTGATCAGAAGTACTTCAAGGATGATTCCATGAACGTCGGAAAGTATATCGACAGCGTAGCTAAGGCACAGGGCTGCTCGATAAAGGTCGAGGAGTTCATTCGTTTCGAGCGCGGCGAGGGTATTGAGAAGAAGGCTGACGATTTCGCGGCCGAGGTAGCACAGCTTGCAGGCAACTGATAGCTGAAAGCAGTCAATACAACTAAAGACGATCGGCTCTCCAATGCGGAGAGCCGGTTTTGCGTTATCCGATATTACGCTGTTTTTGTTTTAAGCTCCTTGTATTTTTTCTTGGTTGCTTCTCCGCCGCGTATGTGGCGTTCCTGTTTGTTTTTGTTAAGTACGGCTTTAACTTTTTCATAAAGCGTTTTATTTACCTTCGGAAGTTTGGAGGTTATATCCTGATGAACCGTGCTTTTACTTATTCCGAACTGTTTTGCGGTGCTTCTGACGGTTGCGTTTTTTTCGACAATATATTTTCCGAGCACGACACATCTTTCGTCATTCCCTTCGTTTATGGTTTTCAACGAAATTCAACCCCTTTCAAATAATAGTGTACAGCACTAAATCTTATGTCCTTAAAGTCCCGAATATGATTGCGGACAAATTCACTATTGACATTTAAAGGGAAAAACGTTATAATTTATATGTATGAATAGAAATCAAGGAGAACAAAATGGTTTTTGAATTCAGTTCCGAGCTGGTTGAAGCGGAGCTTGCGGCTCTGGAAAAATGCGCGCCGTATTTCGCCGAGCTTGACAGGCTTTGTGAATATAACGGCGAGCGTGTTTTAAAGGCGTTTATCGACAATAAAGTAAGCGAGATGCATCTTAAAGGCACAACGGGTTACGGCTACGGCGACGACGGCAGAGATAAGCTCGACGCGGTCTTCGCGCAGGTTCTGGGCGCAGAGGACGCGCTGGTACGCCATAATTTTGTAAACGGTACGCACGCGATAGTAACCGCGCTGTTCGGTGTTTTAAGAGCGGGAGAAAAAATTTTATTTGCGACGGGAATGCCTTATGACACGATACAAGAGGCGGTTTTCGGCGAGAATGTAGGTTCTCTTAAGGATTACGGAATAACCGCCGAGATCGCGGAGCTTGACGAAAAGGGAATGCCCGATCACGATAAAATACGCGAAAAAGCAGAGAAGTGTAAGGCAGCTTATATCCAACGCTCCCGCGGGTATTCACTGCGTCCTTCGTACAATATTGAAACGATCGGGAAAATCATCAATGAGATACACTCGGTCAATAAGGATTGTATAATAATTGTTGATAACTGCTACGGAGAATTTGTCGAGGACAAAGAGCCTACAGCGGTCGGCGCTGACCTTATCATCGGCAGTCTTATCAAGAATTTAGGCGGAGGAATTGCCGAAACAGGCGGTTATATCGCGGGCAGGGCGGATTTGATCGAACAGTGCGCGTACAGACTGACCACTCCGGGCGCGGGAAAAGAAGTCGGCTGTACTTTAAACCAGCTTCGCGGAATGTACATGGGGTTATTCCGTGCACCCGAGGCGGTGTGCGCGGCGCTTAAGACCTCGGTGTTCGCGGCGGCGCTTTTTGACGAGCTGGGATATGAGACATTCCCGAAATATGACGAAAAACGCACGGACATCATTGCGGCGATAAAGCTGAACGGCGAAAAGGAGCTATGCGCGTTCTGCGAGGGGATACAGAGCGGTTCGCCTGTTGACAGCGGTGTTATTCCCGAGCCGTGGGATATGCCCGGTTATGACAGCAAGGTAATTATGGCGGCGGGAGCGTTTACAATGGGCGCGTCGATAGAGATATCGGCGGACGCGCCGCTGAGAGAGCCGTTTGCGGTGTGGGTACAGGGCGGACTTACGTTTGCGAGCGGGAAGATAGCGGTTATGAAGGCGGCAGAGCGTGTACTAAACAACAAATAGGCGGGCGTACAAAAAGTCTTTGGAAAAGGGGTTTGGGGAAAAACCTTTCTACAGAAAGGTTT
>JAFLUF010000084.1 GCA_022508925.1 Oscillospiraceae bacterium
TCTTTGGAAAAGGGGTCTGGGGAAAAACCTTTCTACAGAAAGGTTTTTCCCCAGAGAAATGTTTGCATCAAATACTATTATTGTCCGTTGACTCTCTTAACTATAAATCTGTGGGCAGCGTAAAAAACAACCGAAATAGCCAATCCCGATCCGCCTACATAAAAATAATTTCTTACAAGCTGAGACCCGCCAAACATCGGTACCAACAAAATCACATTTCCTATGATATAAACGACAGAAGCTATAAAAAGGATCAACGCCATTCTGAAAAGGGTTTTTGCCACCTTGATACTGAAAACTCCTTCTCTCTTCGCCTGCACAGTGCCCCATAATCCTAACAAAGCAACAACAAAGCAAGGAACTGACACAGCCCAGTAAAATATAAGATGACTGTAAAACGCAAACTCCATCTGAGGTGTGACTATAACTTCATCCGCGTCTAATAATCCTATTCCGGAAGCTATTGTTGCCGTTATAGGATACCATATCAAACAAATAAGCACTCCGATAAGGAAAACAAAAACAAGCGCCAACCTTATCATTACAATACTAATGTTAAAAGCAGCGGTTTTAGTTTTCATAATGAACCTCCTATCATTCCTCGCCGTAAAGCAGCGTAAAGCTCTCGTAATGGTCGTCGGTGTAGTAGATAAGTCCGTCGTTTGAAAACACTATGCGCTTTGCTCCGCGGGAGCCTGCCCCGAGCGTATCGATGTCGCACTCGGTATATTGCCGCCCGCTCTTTTTCGGCAGCAGCCCCTCATAGTTTCCGAAACTGTCGCCGCCTATGCACATTCCCGCGGCGTATGGCTCGAGAGACCCGCTTTTCCAGCCGAGCGCCTCGGCTTCTTTTTTGGTCATAAAGTTTTTGGGAAGCTTTCCGTAGGTGTAGATATAAAGGGCTACGTCGTCCTTTGTCGTATAGCTTCCGTTTTCGTCTATGGAAGCTTCCTCCGGCAAGCTCTCGCTTTCATCAACAGATGATTCGCTGTCCGAATATCCGTTTGCTTCGGCGCGGCTGCTTTCAAGGCTTGAAAATCCCTCTTCAAGCGCCGAATTGACCTCGGAAAGAAACTCGTTGAGCATACTGTTTCTCTCTTCGTCGGAGAGACCTGTGCATCCGCCCGCGAAAAGCGCGATGATCAGCGATAAAATAACACACAGAAATTTAATTGACCTTTTCATTTTACCTCTTTGTCGTTACATGTTTATTTCGATCAACTTTCTCTCAAAATCCGGGATCGGCATGGGCTTTGAATAATAAAAGCCCTGAGCGATATCACAGCCGCAGGTCTCAAGAAACCGCGCCTGTTCGAGAGTTTCCACACCCTCGGCGATTATCCCGATGCCTATATCCTGCGACATTGAAATAGTGTGGGAAATTATCTTTCTGCCTCTGTCGCTTGCCATAAACTCGTTTAAAAATCCGCGGTCGATCTTAAGCACGTCAAACTGCGTTTTTTTAAGCATATTAAGAGACGAATATCCCGAGCCGAAATCGTCCATAAGCATTTTAAAGCCCGCGTCCTTCATCTGTGAAACAATTTCGTCCACACCGAACGAATCCACGCTTTCGGTTATCTCAAGCTCTAAAAGATTAACGGGTATATCGTACTTTTTCACCAGCTCCATGATATATTCCACGACATTAAAGCTCTGAACGTATCTGCGGGAGATATTTACCGAGATCGGCACAGGCTCTATCCCCTTGTCCAGCCATTCGCGGATAAGCTTACACGCTCTCTCCCAGATAAATTTGTCAAGCTTGAGGATAAATCCGTTCGCCTCAAACACGGGGATAAAATCCGACGGAGGGATCATTCCCTTTTTTGTATGATTCCAGCGAGCCAAAGCCTCCGCGCCGACTATCCTGTTTGCCGATATGCTGAACTTCGGCTGTAAATACATCAGAAACTCGTTTTTTACGAGCGCCTTGTGCATATCGTCCTCGATGCTGTGCTTTCTGCTCAGCTCACTTTTAAGCTTTCTGTCATACCAACCGATATTGTTGAGGGCGTTTCCGTGAGCTTTCTTTCGTGCCAAGGCGGAATAATCTATCATTTTCCGCGGGTGAACATTCTTATCCTCAACGATCGCCACCCCGAATACGAGATGATAATCGATTTCCTTATAGCCCATTATCATGCTTTCAATACGGCGGATAAAGGCAACAATATCATCCTCTGTTTCAAAAGCCATAACAACCATGAAACAATCCGCGGCAAGATGAATGAACAGATTTTCCTCACCGCAGATGACGCTGAGCGAATTGCGGATAAATACCAATATCTCGTCTCCGACATCCGCGCCCTGTATTTCGTTTATCAGCTTGAAGCGCTCTATGTCAAACTGGATAAACGCTATGTTTTCATCGGGATGCTTTTCAAACATATTCGTACACTGCATACTGATGAGATTGGGAGCATGGTCGGTCGTAAGCTCGGAGAGAAGCCTGCTGTTAAACTCCTCCTTGGAACTGAACGGACGGAAAAAGATCGATACGGCGATTATGCGCCCGTTTTCGTCATGAAGAAAAACCGCGTGAACATGACAAGAAGTATAATCCTCGTTTTCAGACAGCTTTATTCTCGCGTCGACCGAAACGCTCCTGCGGTCTGTTTTTGAGATTATTCCCTCCTCGATGGTCGCCGCGAATACTTTAAAGGCGTCCTTTGTGTCGTTTGAAACCAGCTCGTTTTCAATCATGTAATCAAGAGGGTCGACCGTTTCATTGGAAAAAATACGTTTTCTTCCAAAAGAAATAGCTGCTCCCTCGTCGCACATCCACAGGATATGCGCCGTTTCGTCGCTGTTGAGAAGCTTTATAAGCGTGTCATGGTATTTTTCGGGGATCTCCGGTACTTTCATGTTAATATACCCCCTTTGGTTGTCAGTTGTAAATTATAGGTTGTCAGCAATAAACCGTTGGTTAAAACATAATAATAGATAGCTGTCAGCCACCTGCTTTTAGCGTATTATAACATAATTATTATAAAACGTCAAGAGCTTTTGTAAAGAATGACGAAAATATTTGTGAGTTATATTACAAAAGAAAGCGTACCGCAAAGCAGTACGCTTTCACTTTATTATCAGAGCAGATCCGAGTTGTTTATTGCCGATACCAGCGCGTATACCGACGCGTTTATGATGTCCGTGTCAAGCCCCGCGCCCCAGAAAACCTTTCCGTCCGAAAGCGTTATTCCTATCATGCACAGCGCCTTGGACTTAGAGCCTTGCTCTATTGCGTTTTCCGTGTAGGTATTTATTGTGTAACTTATCCCGAGTCCCTCTTTCAGCGCGTTTGAGACAGCGTCGAGTCTGCCGTTGCCCTGACCGGTAAATACGCTCTTCTTCCCTTCGGCCACCGCCGTTACTTCGGCGGTTATGCATTCGCCCTGCTTATAATGCGCCTCGGGAACGGCAAGCTTGCTCTTTTTGTTGATGTAGGTGTTATCGAAGATCGAGTATATCTCGTCCGGGAGAAGCTCCTTGTGCTCGCGGTCGGATACGCCCTTTACGGTATAACCGAAATGCTCGCTCATCTTTTTGGGCATTACAATGCCGAAATTCTGCTCCATGAGATAGCCTATGCCGCCCTTTCCCGACTGGGAGTTTATGCGTATGACATCACCCTCGTACTCACGCCCTACATCGTGGGGATCGATCGGGATATACGGCACGTTCCAGAGGTCGAGCTGTTTTTCCTCACGATAGTGCATTCCCTTTGCTATCGCGTCCTGATGACTTCCCGAAAACGCCGCGTATACCAGCTTTCCGCTGTACGGAGAGCGCTCGTTGACAGTCATTCTCGTAAGACGCTCGTATACATCCACCAGCTCGGGCAAATTGGTAAAGTCGAGGTTCGGCTCTACCCCGTGGGTGTACATATTAAGAGCTAAAGTAACTATATCAACATTTCCCGTTCTCTCGCCGTTTCCGAACAGCGTGCCCTCTACCCTGTCCGCACCCGCAAGCAAGCCCAGCTCCGTATCCGCAATGCCGCAGCCGCGATCGTTGTGCGGGTGGAGCGAAACGATGATATTTTCACGGTCGTGCAGCTCCTTGCACATATACTCCACCTGCTGCGCGTAAACGTGCGACATACTCTCCGCGACTGTTACGGGCAGGTTTATTATCACCTTGTTGTCGGGCGTGGGCTTCCATATGTCGATAACCGCGTTGCATATCTCCGCGGCAAACTCCGGCTCGGTTCCGGTAAAGCTCTCCGGCGAATATTCAAAGCGGAAATTGCCCTCGGTCTTTGCCTTATACTCATTGAGCAGCTTCGCGCCGCTTGTCGCTATCTCGATTATTTCCTCCTTGCTCTTTCTGAACACCTGCTCGCGCTGAGCCACAGAGGTCGAATTGTACAAATGAACTATTGCGTTTTTACAGCCCTTGAGCGCCTCAAAGGTTTTCTGAATGATATGCTCGCGGCTCTGAGTAAGAACCTGAACCGTCACATCGTCGGGAATAAGGTCCTTTTCGATCAGCGCGCGGCAGAACTCGTATTCCGTGTCGGAAGCCGCGGGAAAGCCGATCTCGATTTCCTTGAACCCGACCTTTACGAGATACTTCCAGAACTCGAGCTTTTCCTCAAGGCTCATTGGGATTATCAACGCCTGATTTCCGTCGCGCAGGTCAACACTGCACCACACCGGCGGCTTTTCGATGCGCTCTTTTTTTGCCCAGTCAAAGCAGGGATACGGCGGCATAAAATACCGCGTCTGATACTTATTTGCGAATTTCATTTCTGTTACCTCCAAATAATGATAAACGGGCAGTCAAGATATTCAGGAGCGTTTCCCTGCCTCGCTTTAAATCTAAAATAAAAAACGCCCCATCTCAGATTAAGAGATGAAGCACATAACTCCACGGTACCACTCTTGTTGACATTATCTCACAATAACGCCCACTCTATCGCGTCAAACAACGCGGCTCTCTGTAACGGGAGAACCCGAAGCGGATTACTTTGCACGAAATTCTTACAGACGATCTTCGCGGCAGTTCATTCGCTCTGCTCAGGGAGGAGCTGTGTCCGTATCTCGCTGCCGTTTCACACCAACCAACGGCTCTCTGAAAACTCCGATAAGGACTTTTTTCCCTTCAACGCATTTAAAGCTATTCATTTGAATGAATTATAACACACTTTTTTTCATTTGTCAAGGGGGATTTTAAAATTTTTATCGAAAAATGCTTGACAATATATTGTATATGTGCTATACTGTGTATAACAAAATGCCTTATCAAGAGCGGCTTCGAGCAAAAAGCTGGGGGACTGGTCCCTATGAAGCCCGGCAACCTGTCAGTTGTATGCTGTCAAGGTGCTACGTCCTGCGGGGTTTTTTATCTTAATTAACCACCGAGAGATAAGGAGTGAACAGGAATCTTTACCGCTCACTCCTTAGTGAGCGTTTTGTTTTACAGTTGTTAGCAGTTAGTTGCCGACAACCAAAACTAACAACTAATAACCATTAACTAAAAACTATCAGGAGGAAATGTAAAATGGCTTTCAAAAAACTGTTTACTTCGGAAAGCGTTACCGAAGGACATCCCGACAAGATCTGCGACAATATTTCCGACGCGGTGCTTGACGCTATTTTAGCTCAGGACCCTATGGGAAGAGTTGCGTGCGAAACGACCGCCACAACGGGAATAATCTCCGTAATGGGCGAGATATCCACAACGGCAAACATCAACATCGCTGAGATCGCGAGGCAGACCGTCCGCGAGATCGGCTATACGGACAGCGATTTCGGCTTTGACGCGAACACCTGTGCCGTTGTCACGAACATAGACAAGCAGTCACCCGATATTGCTATGGGCGTAAACAACGCTCTTGAAGGCAGAGAACAGAACGCCGGAGACACGGGCGCCGGCGACCAGGGAATGATGTTCGGTTTTGCCTGCTCGGAGACTCCCGAACTTATGCCCATGCCCATAAGCCTTGCGCACAAGCTCGCGAAAAAACTGACCGAGGTCCGCAAGAACGGTGAACTTCCCTATCTGCTCCCTGACGGAAAAACGCAGGTTACGGTCGAGTATGACGGAAACAAGCCCGTGCGCGTAGACGCGGTCGTCGTTTCGTCACAGCACCTTGCTTCGGCAACTCTTGAGCAGATAAGAAAAGACGTTATCGAAAAGGTTATTAAGACAACCATTCCCGCGGAGCTTCTTGACGAAAACACAAAGTATTTCGTAAACCCCACCGGGCGTTTTGTTGTAGGCGGTCCTATGGGCGACAGCGGACTTACGGGACGCAAGATAATCGTTGATACATACGGCGGATATTCGCGCCACGGCGGCGGAGCGTTCTCGGGAAAAGACCCGACGAAGGTCGACCGCTCGGCGGCGTATATGGCGCGTTACGCGGCAAAGAATATCGTTGCGGCGGGACTTGCTGAGCGAGCGGAAATTCAGCTCGCCTACGCTATCGGCGTAGCTAACCCGGTTTCTGTCCTGGTTGATACCTTCGGTACGGGAAAGATCTCGGACGAGAAGATTGCCGAGGCCATCGTAAAGGAATTCGATTTCAGACCCGCCGCGATAATCAAGACTCTCGACCTCAGAAAACCGCAGTACCGTCAGGTTGCCGCATACGGTCACATGGGACGCGAGGATCTGGGCGTTGCTTGGGAGAAAACAGACAAGGCAGAGGCTCTTAAAAAGTATCTTTAATAAAAGCATTTCACGGTTCGCTGCCGGCCGTTGATCGGCAGCAATCTGCGAGTATGGCGGAATTGGCAGACGCGACGGTTTTAGGTGCCGTTACTTCGGTGTGCAGGTTCAAGTCCTGTTACTCGCACCAGCGGCGAGGCGCCGCACCCAATACGTCCCATACGTTGTTATGGGACGTATTCTTTATGCTCGAATACAGTG
>JAFLUF010000085.1 GCA_022508925.1 Oscillospiraceae bacterium
GAAGGTGTTCTACGCGGTGAAGCATAATATGGAGTATCTCGACGCGGTGGATTTTATCTGGGGCAGAACCACTGCTATTACCGTTAATTAAAAACAAATCCTCCCCGAAGCCCGGGGAGGATATTTGTTTTATCTTTACTTTTCAAGCGTGACGTACATTGCGTCAAGGGAATACTCGCCGGTAAAGCCCGTTCAATATATTATCGGGATAGGTTCTTATACGCGGTTGACTTTTTCCGAAGATAGTGTTATAATACTCTCAGCAGATATAAGGAGCTGATCTTATGATAACTGCGGCACTTGCTGTTCTTGAAACGGACAGACAGCGCAATGAGCTTGCCGAATTTTATGAGAAAAACAAAAGCCGCCTTTATATGATAGCCTTTTCAAAGCTGCATGACAGCGCGGCTGCCGAAGATGCTGTCCAGGAGGCTTTTCTGAGGATATCCGATAAACCCGAGCGTTTTTTCGGACTTAATGAGACGGAGAAGCTGTATTTCGCCGGGATAGTTGTAAGAAACATCGCGGTAGACATTTTCCGCCGCGGCTGCCGTATCGGAGACTGTGATATGGAAGCTGAACCGTTCGAGGAGCTTTCGCTTGAAGACGGGGTAATGGGGAAGATCGCTTTTGAGGATATGGTAGAGTTTATCAGGCGGCTTCCCGAAAAGAAAAAGAACGCGCTGATACTGCGCGTCAGGTACGGAATGTCAACTGCCGAGATAGCGCGAACGCTTGGGATAAGCGAGCCTGCCGCGAGAAAACGTCTTTCCGAGGCCGGAAAAAAGGTCAGAAAATATATTGAGAGGTACAACAATGGGTGAATATACTTTGGAAAGTGTTATCAACGAGGTATTAAGGCAGGATTTTATGCCGTTTGAAGAGCCTTGCGGGCATAAGTTCTCTCTGCGTCACCGCCGCAGAATGAAACAACTGTTTTGTGCGAACACCGATAGACACTTTGAAAAAACTGCCGCAAAAATGCCCGTGAGAAAGCGGATTATGATCGCTTTGGTGCTGGTTTTGCTCATGACGCTTGCGGGAGTTTCGGCCGCCGCGAGCTTTGACGGTTCGTTTATGGGAGCGTTCGGCTTTTTGAAAAACGGCGCGGGGCTGACCGAGGTGATATCGCTCGATAAATGGAACGATAATAATTTCATTTCCGAAATATACAGGCTGGACGTTTTGCCCGAGGGCTATGTTTACAACGAATACAGCGGAAGTCTGAACCGAACGGCCACGTTTTACAAAAACGGCGCTGACGATTATCTTCTGATGATGCAGTTTGTCAAAGAGGATTTTGCCCTCGAATATAACAGCAATTTCTCAGGGTTTACTGAGACAAGCGTAGGCGGTATGAGCGGGTACTATTCTACCGTGAATGAATATACCGATCTTGTATGGGACAATGGAGAATACATATTCGAGCTTAACGGGAAGTTTCCCGTCGAAGAGCTTATCAGGTCCGCCGAGAGCCTTTGTATAGACCCAAACTACCGCATGGGCTTTTTCTGAGAAAAATTTTCTGTGAATTTAAAAAAAATAAGTCACAAAATAACCCCCTCGGACGATTTATAGGCAGAAGGGAATTTCCGCCTGTAATTCGCGAGGGGATTTCCTTTTTCAAGAAAACATCACAACAAAGGAGCAAACTATTATGAAAAAACTTATACCTCTACTTTTACTTGCCACATTTCTTACCGCCTGCGGCGGCGATACTCCCATAGGCGGGGACTTCGAGAACGACGGCATGTACATCGACCCGAACATCAACCACGACAACCCGCGGGAATACTATACCGCTGAAGAAGTAACGGAGATGATAAACAAGTCGGAAAACATGAAAGTCTCCGACGAATATTTCTACGCGCTTGTGCCTAAAAGCTTTGACCATGTAAGCGAATTTTATCAGGCGTATGGCAGGCCGCTGCCCGAAAAAGAGGCACTGGACGAGTTTTTAGCCGTTTACGGATATCTTTTCCCGGAGCATGAATTAAACAAAAACTGTTTGTATTATATGTCGCCGCTCCCCACCGACCCCAAGGAGGTCGACGTCTATTTTGATGAGAACGGAAACAGAATAAGAGGCGAAAACTATTTTGCCAGCCTGGGGCTGCACCCGATATACGACAGAAAATATTACAATATGTTTTTGAGAGGAGAGCTTGGAAATCCGAAAACATCCGCGTTTTTTTATTATGACGAACAATTTTACGAAAACGAAAACAGCGTGTCCCTGACAATGAGAAGCCCGTTCGGAAACGATATCTGTTACTTTAATAAAGGCGTTGCTCAGAAGATATTTGAAAATCTTTACAACGGAGAAACAAAATTCTACGCATGGGATATATTTTTTCCCAACACATCTGATGTGAATTTGGAATATGTAGACTGCTTTACTCCCGACAGCGAGGAAAGCTTCATGCTGCTCGACAAAGAAATATCCGTAAAGGACGCTGTAAAAAACTTTGAGGATTACATTGCCTCTATTCCCACTGCCAGTGTTAAGGTGTTCGGCATTCATGTTGATAAGGTATATGTCTATAAAATTGATAATGAGCATTATTACTATTGGTTCAGGACCGCGCCTATCTACGACGGCATACCGTTCAGCATAGGCGCGAACGGCGGTATGATAAAGAGCGACGATGCGGACTGTATTTACGGGACCTACCTTGCGTGGAGAGTATTGGAGGAAACGCCGCATACGGAAATAATACCGTTTGAGGAGGCGGTGAAAATAACCTCCGAAAAAATGACCGGATATGTCGAATTCAAGGTCGAGGAAACGGCGCTTGTATACCGCACCGGGAAAAACGTTTCGGGAAATGACGGGGTAGGAGAAGGAAGATATCCGGTTGCTCCCGTGTGGAGGTTTATAATGTCCAACCCTAACGACGAAAAATATTATCACGCGTATGTCAACGCGCTTACGGGCGAGTTTGACGTTGAGACCTCCAACCACTGACACAACAGAAAGGACAACGCCATGAAAAAAATCATACCACTGATTGCGACTATTTTACTCTTTACCGCCTGTGACGGCAATTCCACAAACGACAGCGAGCCGATAAACGAAGTTGTCAAATACAGCTCAGACGCGATAGATATGAAGACCGCCACCGAAAACTACAGATCCGACTTTGAACAGTGCAAAGCCGCCGATTATCCGAATCTTAATTTTGAGAACACCATGGTCTTTCCCGTTGCGGCGATCAATAAATGCCGAGACCTCGAAATTATGTCTCACAATGCCCAGAATCAGGAGATAGAAGGGCTGATGACCGAAAAGGAAAAGGTTGAAAAGCTGAAGGAATACTGCGAGTTTTTCTTTGGGGAATATAACGAGGAATATTCGGGCTTTAACTCGTGGGACGGCAATATCGACTCAAGAGAGTCCCTTAATGTTGACGGCGCCGGATATACGGTATCCGCAAGGATCTCCGACCATATGAAGGAGATCGAAAACGAGGCTTTTCATATAGATTGGTTTTTATATGTCGAGCCGTATAAAAGGAATTACTTATGGTATACGCCCGCAACTATGAAATACCCCTTTGATCTTAACAAGGGCGGGGCCGCGACGATATTAAGCGAGTCGGGAAAGGGAGTGCTCTCCTTCAGTCACGGTATGTCCGAATTTGCGTGGAAAGAGCGCGTAGCCAGATATTTTAACGACGGCACAAACAACGATGTGACTTACAGGCTTGCCGACGGCGACTGCTCGATAGGCGAGGCGATAGAATACTTTACAAACGATTTTTGGGAAGCTCTGCCCTTTGATGAGGAGGACAAGCAGCCGTATCTTGTACGCTATATCGACGTGTACCGGATGACCGATGACACCTACGCGTATTTTATCCGCTTTTCCCCGGTTGTCGGCGCTTCCATACCGTTTGAGAGAAGCATAAGCAAGTCCGTTATAATTCCCGACGGAACGGACGCGACATTGTACGACGCCGACGAGTTTTCTCTGGAAAGTCAGGCGCTTATGATAAAAAAGAACGATATAGACATGGCGCGTTCCTTTGACCCGCTGTACGGCGCACATGAGACGGGCGGAGAGATAACGAAGATAATTCCGCTGAAAAAGGCGGTCGATACCGTCAGTGAAAAGCTCACGCAAAATGTAAGATTCAACGCAGTTGAGGTAGATCTGGTATATCACGGAAGAAATACTCCAAGCGACACCGCCACTGTATTAAGACCCACATGGCTGATAAGACTGTTCAACCCCAACGACGCCAATTACTATATCACATATGTCGACGCGGTAACGGGCGATTTCAGCGTTTACAATTATACTACCCAATATCAGCCCTGAGGTGAGAGATCATGAGAAATCTTACAGTATCTTTCAGAAAAATATTTACCTCAACAGGCTTCTGGCTGTGCGTCGGAGCGACGGTGATACTGCTGTTTGCGATGTCGGTGTATACGGATTTCAGCACGCAGAACAGGTATTCCGTGATACGCGCGCTTACCGACCTCACCGCCGAGGAACGCGCTCAGCACTATGAACTGTGCCGTACTATGGTGATGCGGGAAGCGCGCAGCGGCTGGTTTACGATGTTTGTGCCGATAATCACGGCGTTCTGCTTTGTGCCGCATATCTGTGCCGAGCGCGACAGCAACGCCGTGCGCCTTCAGGTGTTTCGTTCGTCAAGGCTGAAGTATAACGCCGCGCAATTCTTTTCGGGAACAGCCGCGGCAGGAATGGCTGTACTTATCGGGTACGCACTGTTCTGCGCGGCGGTGTATTTTCTGTTTCCCGCCCCCTCCGAATACAGCGGCTGGGGCGCGGAGATCATCGCCGGCTACGGGTCTTCTCTTTCTGAGCTGATGCTTGAAACGGCGCTTTACGGTATGTTTCACAGCATTCCCGCGATGTTTTGTACCGCCGTTATGCGAAACAAGTACCTTATCATGTGCCTGCCGTTTTTCGTAAAGTACGCGCTGACGCAAACAGTACAGATGATATTCCTGAACGCGGTAAGTTACGAAAGCACCGACCTCAGACTGTTGGAATTTGTAAGCCTTGTAAATCCCGATGGACTGCTGTTTATAGCGGACCTCCCCGACTTCAGAGTGCCCGCGCTGTTTTTCGGGATAACGGCGGCGGTGTTTGCGGCGGCGTATCTGATAATCGAACAGAACAGGAGGGACTGCGGTGCGTAACAGTTTAAAACAGATAGCAAGCTCGGCAAGGACGGAATATGTCAGTTGGATAACCAACCCTCGGGTCGTGATACTCGGCGTTCTGCTGATATTCATAAAAACACTCGCTATAGACCCGCTTTCAAATCGTGCCGAAAAGTTCGGTGAGAAGATGATATTTTGGGAGCCGTTTATCGCGGTCGGTAATTCGCAAATGCTCATGCTGTTTATACCGCTGGTGTTTCTGATGCTTCTGAGCGATTACCCGAAGCTCGGCGGCAACGCGCTTTTTTACATATCCCGCATAGGAAAGCGCAATTGGCTGTGCGGTCAGATATTGTTTCTGATAATGGCGATAGGCACGTTTATGGCGGCAATACTCGGCGCAAGTATACTGTTTTCGGGAGGGCGCTTCGGAGATAATTGGAGCGACGCGGTGACGAAATACGGCGCGCGCTTCCCCGCGGAGGCGTACAATTTCGACTCGCAGCTCTTGCCGTCAAACCTGTATAATCAGATACCGATGATCACGGCGGTGGTACAGACCTTTGTGCTTATGAGCGCGTATCTGCTGGTACTCGCGCTTACTATCTACGCGCTGAAGATATGCTTTAACAACTCTTCGGGGCTTGCGGCGGCGGTTGGCGTGATAGCGGCGGGCACGGCATCGACCATGTTCGGTACAGGGCTTCGCTGGGCGCTTCCTGCTTCAAATACCATTGTCTGGATGCACTATACGGAAATATTGAGCGAGCCTGTTTATCCCGTATGGGCATCGTTCGCGTATTTCGGCGCGGTGCTCGCGGCGCTTGTGGCGCTCAACTTTACAGCGCTTAAAAAACTGAAATTTACGGAGAGTGTCGAACTATGATAGAAGTAGAGAGTGTTAGTCTCACGTTACAAAAAACGGAAATTCTGAAAAACGTTTCCGCGCGTTTTGGGCGCGGAAAAATTCACGGTCTTATCGGCAGAAACGGCAGCGGAAAGACCATGCTTATGAAGTGCATATGCGGATTTGTCAAGCCTACATCGGGAGAGATCACGGTGGACGGAAAGCGCATAGGACACGACCGCGATTTTCCCGAAAATGTCGGAATAATTATTGAAACGCCCGGCTTTATCCCGTATTATTCGGGGTTGAAAAATCTAAAGCTCCTCGCCGATCTTCGCGGGAAAATATCAAAAAAAGATATTCGCGGTACAATGGAACGGGTAGGACTTGACCCTGACTTAAAGCGTCATGTACAAAAGTACTCGCTTGGTATGCGTCAGCGTCTGGGACTTGCTCAGGCGATAATGGAAGACCCGGAACTGCTTATTCTTGACGAGCCGATGAACGGACTTGACAAGGACGGAGTAAAGGATATGCGGCAATATCTGCTCGATCTGAAAGCGCATGGCAAAACAATTCTCATCGCCTCTCATTCCGCCGAGGATATCGACGTGTTGTGTGATACGGTTTGTGAGATGGACAAAGGCATTCTGAGCAAGGTAAGGTGAAAGTTCTTAATCAGCGCTAACCAAACAGAAAAAACCGCTGTCGGGTCTGACAGCGGTTTTTAAGCAGAGAGCGTCCCTTGTTATACTTGCGGATCGCCTTTGCAACGCCGTATTTTTCAGTATGCTTCATTAGGGATTGACGAAACCGCATATTTTATGTTATAATAAAAGCATAAATGCTTTTATTATACGATTTCAAATGCCCTCGCGCATAC
>JAFLUF010000086.1 GCA_022508925.1 Oscillospiraceae bacterium
TTGGGGAAGCGTTTTGCGCATAGCGCATAATGCGCCCTTTCTACAGAAAGGTTTTCCCCAAAAATATTATAATCATAGTGTGCTATTGAATGGCAAAAACAAATTCAACAAACCGTGTAAAATCCGTACTAATGGCGACATTCTTCAGAAAGTTTTCCCTTATCTTAATTTAAAAAGGAGTTCCATGAAAAAGATCAAACCGTTCTGGATATACATTGCAGTAAATTCCGCGCTGTTACTGCTTTTCCAGATCATTGTCTGGATCATGATGCTGAACTTACAGACGCGCGGGGCATCGCAAATCTTTGTATTTTTCGCAATGCCGTTGTTTATGTACGGTGTTACTTTTATGCCGCTGTTTCACTTTATCGCGGATATTGTATTGATCGCAATTTCAAACAAGCAGAATATGGAGAAAAAAGAGCTCTCGAAGATCTACACAACGGTTATTTTGAATATGATGCTGAATATATTTTCTGTGCCTACTATTATGGTATTGATGGTATCGGGAATGACGTAATGCGTAAGTGAAAGGAGCGTCATGAAAAAGGTCAAACCGTTCTGGATATACATTGCAGTAAATTCCTCGCTGCTGCTGATTGCCGAGATTTTTATCTGGATCGTTGATTTAACATTCCGTATGACCGGAACGATGGGTATGATATCGGCATATTTTGTAATTCCACTGTTTATTTATTGTCTTACTTTAATGCCGCTGTTCCATCTTGCCGCGGACATTGTATTTATGGTAATCGCTTTCGTGAAGCAGAATAACATGGACAATAAAGACGTCCTGAAGATAAGCATAAATTTTATTCTGAATATGCTGCTGAATATATTTGCCGCGTTTACCGCTCTCGCGTGTTTGTTGGGTGGAATGACGTAAATTTTCGGCTTTACCGCTGTCCCATTATGAAGCTACAGTTAAAAACCAAAGGCAAGTGCCTTTGGTTTTTTCGTAAGCTGAATTTTATATAAGCTTCTCTATCACCGAGGAATAATCTGACTTATCCGCCGCACCTATGATTCGTGTGGATTCCGTGCCGTTTTTAAAGAAAACAATGGTGGGAACCGCCCGCACCACATATTTTCTCGCAAGCTTTGCGTCGCAGTTTACGTCTATTTTCGCGAGTTTTATCTTGCTTTTGTATTTTTCCTCAAGCTCGTTTAGCACCGGCGAAACCTTTCTGCAAGGACCGCAGCTGTCGGAATAAAAATCCGCAAGAACAATACCCTCGGACTTGAGCACTTCTTTATCAAAATTGTCTGTATCAACACTTACTGACATATTATGACCTGCCTTTATTATAAAAAAATTTTGAGAATAATAAGAATTTCCGGTACTGATATTTTATGCGTAAACCAAAATTTTGATAGTTGTATGACTGCTTTAAATACCTAAAAAATTCTTTTCCCGCAATTATTTTTTCCGAACTTAATTTCAGTATTCTGTTTTTAAGGCTGCGATTATTTTCCGAAAAAATTATCCATATGAAATAAAAAACGGACAGAAAAGCTGTCCGTAATTATTTTTTTCTGAGGGAAAACTTTCTGTAGAAAGGATAGCTTTTTTCGCCGCAGGCGAATAATGCGCCCTCAGACCCCCTTTCAAAGACTTTTTGTATGCCCTGCCATTACTTTTGCTCACACTCAAATTTCATATTCCACCTGCTTCTTATCTCGTCCATAAGCCGCAAAACCGCGATACTTTCCTCGGGCCGGTAAATATCGCTGTGTGTTTTCCCCGCGGAGATACATTGCTCCGCCTCGCGTATCTGATACTCAAAGCCGTTTATCTCGGGCGGAAACTCGAGAGTATATTCTCTACCGTTTACAGGCTTTACCGTCATGGAATACGCGCCCTGAAAATCGGGAAGATAAACGCTCGCTTCGTCAAAGTACAGCGCCGCGTGACGCTCGATGTTCATGCCGATCGTCTGAAGACACTGAGCCGTTTTGCCGTTGGGGTAAACAAGCTGAAGAACACTGAACTCGTCTGTTCCGAACTCGTTGAACCTTACCTCGGTATCAAACCTTTCGGGACTTGCTCCCATGACCATCTGTAAAAAGCCGAGATTGTAAATTCCTATATCAAGCAATGCTCCGCCGCCAAGCTCGGACAAAAATTTACGCTCGCGGCGCTTTTCGGTCGCGATAAATCCGTACTCACAGCGCGCGTGACGCAATTCTCCGTACTTTTTTGAGACAATGATCTCAAGCAGTTCCTCGTAAAGCGGAAGAAATCTTATCCAGAAGCCCTCCATTAAAAACAAATGCTTTTCATTTGCGGTATTGTAGAGCTTTTCCGCTTCTTCTGCCCTGATGGTAAACGGCTTTTCGCAAAGAACATGCTTTCCCGAATTCAGACACATAAGCGTGTTTTCATAATGAAGGTTATTCGGAGTAGCAATATAAACGGCGTCGATGTCGGGATCTGCCGCGAGCTCTTCATAGCTCCCGTATACATTTTTTATCTCAAATTTTATAGCGAACTTTTTTGCCTTTTCCAGCTCGCGGGAACCTACGGCAACCAGCTTCTGCTCCTCTGTGCACATGGCGTTTATGGTTTTAGCAAACTTTTCAGCGATATTTCCCGTTGCAATAATACCCCAATTCATAATTATCACTCCCGATATTTCATTGAAACTTACAAGAACATTACCGTTTTATTCCTGCTCAAACTGCTTAGCACAATCCTTAAGACGGGTGATTATCTCTATTTGCTGAGGGCAGGCGTTTACGCACTGACCGCACTCGATACAATCCGACGCCTTACCCTTTCCTGTGGTTGCGATGGTGTATTCGCGTCTGCCGCGGAACGCCTCGTTGCCTCTTTGTGTGTTGGCGACGCGGAATATCTCGGGTATCGGGATATTCTGCGGGCAGCCGTCCGTACAGTAACGGCATGCCGTACACGGTATCGAACGGTCGCCGTCGAGCGCGGACTGTGCTTTGAGAATAACTGCCCGTTCCTCATCGGAAAGCGGTTTGAAATCCTTCATATAGGAAAGATTGTCTTTCATCTGCTCGAGGTTGGACATTCCCGAAAGCACAGTGATAATTCCGTCCAACGAAGCCGCAAAGCGAATTGCCCAAGAGGATACGGAGGCGTCCGGATTTGCCGCCTTTAAAATCTCCTTTACCTTAGGGATAGGGTCGGCGAGCGCGCCGCCCTTTACAGGCTCCATGATAGTAATTGACTTTCCGTGCTTTCTCGCTATCTCGTAACACCTGCGCGAGGCAACACCGGGGTGTTCCCAATCGGCGTAGTTTATCTGAAGCTGTACAAAATCAACGTCGGGGTGGTCTGTGAGAAGCTCCTCCAAAAGCTCGGGATCGGCATGGAACGAGAAGCCGTAATACTTTATCAGGCCCTTCTCCTTCTGCTCCTTTACAAAATCCCAGATATGATATTCGTCGTAAACCTTGTAGTTGTTGCGCTGTAAAGCGTGAAGAAGATAGTAGTCGAAATATCCCGCGCCGGTGCGCTCGAGACTTGTATAAAACTGCTGCTTCGCGTCAGCTTCGGTAGGGCAGTTCATCCACGCGCAGAGCTTGGTGCAAAGGGTATAGCTTTCGCGCGGATAGCGGTCTACAAGCGCCAGTCTCGCCGCCTTTTCCGAATCGCCGTTTCCATATACATATGCGGTATCGAAATATGTAAGTCCCGCTTCCATAAATAAATCTACCATTTTCTTTGTCTGCTCGATGTCGATGGAATCATCGGCGAGCTTTGGCAGACGCATTAACCCAAAGCCTAGCTTCGGAACATTTTCACCAAAATATTTTTCCATGATGAACTCCCCCTGAATGCTTTGCTGAGCACAATCATACCTCTATCTTAGTACTTGACATATGATACAGGCTGTGGTACAATGTTATTATAGTACAAAAACGGCAATATGTCAATAAGTTTTTGTCACCGAAAAGAAATATAAATAACAAGGAGCAGCGCTATGAAGATAATATGGTACGGACACTCTTGCTTTGCTGTTGAAGCCGACGGAAGTACTGTCGTTTGCGATCCTTACAAGAAAGGCACTGTGCCGGGGTATGCACCGCTGTCGCTGACCGCCGACGCTGTGTATTGCAGTCACGAGCATGACGACCACAACGGCAGAGAAACCGTGACGCTTTCGGGAAATGAAAGCAATATCTCAGTGCAGGAGCTGAATACCTTTCACGATGATAAAAAGGGACGCTTGCGCGGAGAAAACATTATCCGCGTCTTTTCGGCTGAGGGAATGAGAGTCGCGCATCTGGGAGATTTAGGCTGTGAGCCGGAGCCCGAGCAAATGGAACAGCTTAAAGATCTGGACGCGATCCTTATTCCCGTAGGCGGATTTTTCACAATAAACGCGAAAGAAGCAAAAACCCTTATTGACAAGCTGAAGCCGCGGGTAGTTATCCCCATGCACTACCGCACTCCGGGTCATGGCTTTGCCGTTATTGAAAAGGCGGATAAATTTCTTAAGCTGTGCGACAATGTGATCAAATATGATACAAACGTCTTTGAGCTGACCAAAGAAACTCCCGCGCAGACAGCGGTGCTTTCATACGGCTGACAGTTAAAAACGGTAATTATGTAAAGATAAAACGGAAAAACTTTCTATGATTCTTTTGATCGACTCTTGATTTCCGATTTTTTCATCCACAGGCCGCTGATGTAATAGCTCCATGTAATGATAAATCCCGCTCCGAATCCGAATAAACCGTTCCACCAGATAATGTTTCTGCCGAAAAAGCTGTCATATCTGAGCAGATAAGTCACCAGCACCCTCACTCCCAGAGCTCCCGTCGCTACAACCGTTGCCGCAGCGCCGTGATTGGTGCCCTGAAACACGCCAAACAGCGGGATATAAAGCGCGAGAACTACATTTATAAGCGCTATAGTCCTGATATGATAGTGACAGTAGACAGCCGAAAGCTCACCTAAATTGAACAGCGCGATGATGTTATCCGTAAGGAACCACACAGCCACTGAAATGCATACCGTCATTAAAAACGACATAAAAACAGTCTGATAAGCGCCCTTTTTTACCCTCTCGGGCTTTCCGGCGCCGATGTTCTGACCTGTGTAAGTGGCAAGCGTAGTCTGAAACGCGTTGCACGGCAAATTCATATACATCTCTATTCGCTGGCCTACCGTGAATGATGCTGTCATAGCTTTTCCAAAGCCGTTTACCGCGCGCTGGATAAATGTCAGTCCGAACGATACAACGATCAATTGCAGAGCTATCGGAAAGCCTGTTATGAGCGTTCTTTTAGCTAATTCAAAGCTCCATGTGAATTCCTTTATTTTAAATTTGAATATGGGGTATTTTCTTGTCATATAAACATACGCCGCTACAAACGACGCTCCCTGTGCAATATCTGTCGCCACAGCCGCGCCGACAACGCCCCAATGCAGACCCGCCACAAAAGCAAAATCCAACCCTATATTGAGAACCGACGCTATCAGAAGAAAATACAGCGTTGCCGCGCTGTCGCCTACAGCACGGAGTATCGACGAAAAAATATTATAGCCATATTGAAACACCAGCCCAAGCGCGTAGATGTTGAAATATTGCAGGGTCATATCCAGCAGCTCTTCGGGAACGTCCACCAGATGAGTATAGGCAGGCCGCGATACGAGAATCCCTATAACGGTCGACAGTATCCCCATGCCAAGCATCAGAAGTATTCCCGTAGAAGCGTTTGCCCGCACCTGCTTTTCGTCGCCGGCGCCGTAACGCTGCGCGACTATCACGCCGTTTCCCGCGGAAAAGCCCGTTGCGATAGCAAGAAAAAGAAACGTAAAGCTTCCCGTGGTACCAACCGCCGAGAGAGCGTCTTCACTTGCATAACGCCCTACCACGATAGAATCTACGGTGTTGTAAAGCTGCTGTAAAAGCTGACCTGCAAGCACAGGAAGCGCGAATTTTAGGATGTGCTTCCACGGCGTTCCTTCCGTCATAGATTTGCCAATCATTGTGTCACCTCTTTGACGATTTTTTTATTGTTTCGTTTTGCATTTTAATATTCGGTAACATATTGTATAAGGTTTACAACAAAACACCTGCCGCTGTCTGAACCGTTGTGTCCCGGATCGCGGCAGGTGTTAAATTTACTTTGCTTTACGGAAAATTACCTCAATCGCCGAAGCAGAAACACATATCAGCCAGAAACAAAAAGCTGTCTCGGCACCCGCTCCCGTGTTGTTTTTTTCCGAGGAGTCCATTTTTGGGAACGAGGTCGGTTCATCCACGTCATCGTCAGACGCTCCGGAAACATAGCCGTATACCACATTGACATATTTGATCACGCCGCCATTATGGCAGTGTTTGGCAGCATCAGAAACATCATGGTAAAAGCGCCAATGATACTTAACGATCTGCGTCTCAAAGTGAGTGCATCCTTATATTATATTGCCCATGAGAAACAGGAACTATTGTCTTTTAACGTAAGGCTCAAATACGTATATGCGATTTAAAGAGTTAAAATCCAAGCATATACTATCACGGATATAATTATACACCCAAAACTATATTCTGTCAAGAGATATTGTTTTTACAGGTGGTGTTTTTATTAAAAAATCTGATATTTCAAATTATTTAGATTTGGAATTCAAATCCCATCAATTGAAATCCCCTCTGCAATGTGCGGGACATACCGGGTGCAGGACTTGCCCTGCTGTCTAAACACTGCAAAAAATTTCGTCGTATTCAAGCATAAAGAAATCGTCCCGCAACGACGTGCGGGACGTATTGGAGGCGGCGCCTCGCCGCTGGCGGAGAGGAAGGGATTCGAACCCTTGTGGGGTTGCCCCCAAACGGTTTTCAAGACCGCCTCGTTATGACCACTTCGATAC
>JAFLUF010000087.1 GCA_022508925.1 Oscillospiraceae bacterium
CTTTTGTGAACGGGCAGCGCGAAAAAACCTTCGGGGTATTTCGATATACGCAAAAACGCTTCCTGAACGGCGTCCTCGGCTTTTTCGCGGTTGTGCGTACTCGACAGCGCGAACGCGTACAAGGCGTTTTTATTTTCCATGTAGAACTCGGCAAGCTCGTTTCTGCGTTCCTCGGTGTCGAGTGTTGCAAGCGTTCCGGCTATCATTTTCACCACCTCCTGTTATATTGACCGAAAACACCTCCGATTTGTGAACGTATCAAAAAAATAATCACATTTTCAATATTCTTCGCCCAATTATTGCAAAAAATTCCGCGTTGCCGAACAGCAGCGCGGAATATGTAATTTTATTATATATTCAGCCGGAATATTGTGAAAACTTTACGCGAGACGAACGACTTTACAGTCCTTGCCGAGAGGGTGTGAATCAAGCACAGGCTTTGCAAGACCGCTCATTTCGTCAAATGAATCGCCGTAGTAATACAGCGCCGTAAACTCCTTTTCACACCAGCTCCGCAGATCTCCCGCTTCGCCGATAGCCTCCCTCAGACGGGACAAAAGGTCGTTTATATCATTGTTTTCGTAAACCTCGTCGGGCAGGTCGTTGCTGAGATACAGTCCCATTCCCTCGAATTTTCCGACGGGAATATCGTCGCTATCTGCAATCTTAAGCGCCGAGCCTTTGGCAATGTTGAGATCGCCGATAAATTTCTTGAACCGCTCCAGAGCGTTTGGGGCTTCGTCCGACAGCTCGATATCAATATCGCAGGAATTTACCTCTCCGTTTTTCTCCATAAGAGTGCCGCCGCCCGTGACTTCGCCCAAACCGTTCTTTTCAAGCACCTCGCTGATGTAATCCTCTAAACTAAAGCGGTGTTTGGGCTGGAGCTTTTCGTTTACGTGAAGAACAATAAACATATATTCTCCTTAAACGATATCGTTTACGTCAAACGGGTCGCCGCATTCGGGGCAGAACTTGGGAGGATTCGCGGGATCGCTCGGCTCCCAGCCGCACTTGTCGCACTTGTAAAGAGGAACTCCCGCGGGCTTGGGCTTTCCGCAGTCAACACAGAACTTGCCCTTATTCTGTGCGCCGCACGAGCACGTCCACGAGTTGTTATCAACAGGCTTGGGCTTTCCGCACGAAGCGCAGAACTTTCCGGTATTTCCGGACGCTCCGCAGGCGCAGGTCCAGCCGGCATTCTGATTCGCGGTATTCTGCGGCTGTACATTGGACTGCTGTTGCTGCTGAGCCTGTGCCGCCATCGCGACCATGTCATTGGGATTTATCCCGCCTGCCTGCTGAGCCATATTCATTCCCATAAAGCCAACCATAGCGCCGCCCGAATTGCCCGCGGCGATCTTCATGGCGTCGCCCTGAGCCATAGCGTAATTTGCCGCCATCATTCCGGGATCGCGCATAACGGCAGTCTTCTGGAGCTGCTTTAACATCTCCTGATCCTCGGGAGGGATAGAAGGCGCGTTCATATTGAACGAGCTGATGGTCATTCCGCGAAGCTCTCCCCACTTCTTGCTGAGGACTTCATTAAGCGCGTCGCATATCTCAACTGTATGCGAAGGCAGCGCGCTCGGACGAACGCCGCTGTCGGAAATTTTGCCGAGAGCCGGCTGGAGAGCGGTTACTATCTCGCTCTTGAGAGTGCTGTCGATAGTTTTCTTGTCGTATCTTTCGCTGAAGTTTCCGCAAACATTTGTGTAAAACAATATCGGGTTTGTAATTCTGTACGAATACTCACCGTTGCAGCGAAGCGAAACGTCAACGTCAAAGTTGATGTTCTTGTCGTATACTCTGAATGGGATAGGAGTTGCTGTTCCGTAAAGGTTTCCGACAATTTCCTTTGTGTTTATAAAATACACTCTCTGGTCTGTAGAAGGCTGACCGCCGAAGGTAAAACGCTTGCCTATCTCCTTGAAGGTATCCATGATAGAATCACTGAGATTTCCGTAGAAAATGCTCGGCTGTGTGGAAGAATCGTAAACAAACTCTCCCGGCTCCGCGCAGACCTCCGCTACCTTTCCGCTTTCAACGATGAGAGCGCACTGCCCCTCGTTTACGTTGATTATCGAGCCGTTGGAAATAACGTTGTCCGAACCGTTTTTGTTGGAGCTTTTGCCGCCGACCTTCTTGTGTCCGCGAACCGCGAGCGTTGAAGTGTCGAGCGCGTCACAGTAGAAGTAATCTCTCCAACTGTCAGCCAATACTCCCGAAAGAGCACCGATCCCTGCCTGAAGTAATCCCATTGTAAAACTCTCCTTTTCATTAAAAATAATCACGCTACCTTAATTATACAACTACTTAACCATATTGTCAAGCAAATTAACACAGCTTTTTAAAAAACGCGTCTTTAGGGAGCGTACGATATAGAAGTATCGCACGATTCGAGCAACAACTTTTGACAACGTTCCACGTGTGGAACGTATTGCCAAAGGCGGCTCGCCTTTCGTAAGACGCGTTTTGAAAATCAATCATGCATGGAAACGTCAAAAACCTTCGCGGCAGTAGATAAAGCCATTATCTCATACTCCGACCAGCTCTGACGCGCGGCGCTTCTCGCAAACATAACATAACCGGAACATTTGCCTTTGCTGATTATACGGTAGAATATCGCCGACTGGACATCCTTTTTCTTAAGGCATTTTTCAACGTCCTGACACTTGCCCTCAAACTTATACAGACCGTCGAGCACCAGCAGGCTGTCCTTGTTGAAAAGTTCCCAGAAATCGTCCTTGGGCTTAAAATGCACTATCTTTCCGATATCCGAAAATACCCCGCTTGAGTTCCATTGGAAAGCGACGGTAAAATCATCGTATATCATAAGTATCTCGCTTAACCCAAACGCCTCGCCTATCTCCGAGAAAATTTTCTCGTTGTTGTAAGAATGATCCACAAGATAATTTCCCACAAGGCGCTGCATGATCCCTACCTTGTCGTTTACGAGATCTTTCGCGGATGTATTTTCAGGCTGTTCCGAGTTAGCGTTGACATAACGGTAATGCAGCTCGGGAGTATAGATGATATAACGGTTTTTGCCCTTTTCCTTGGCGAGATAGAGCATTTTGTCGCAATATGAATAGACGCTCTGAAAATCCTTTCCGTACTTAGGATACTCGCAGACGCCAATAGAACAGGTAACGTTCAACGCGCGCGGGTCGGTCTTAAAAGTCCACTCGATCGCTGTTCTGATATTGCGAAGCAGATTACGCAGCTCGGTCTGGCTTGATACTGTTTTGGTTACAATAAGGATCTCGTCTCCGCCCATTCTTCCGACGATACCGCGCCCCGCCAACTTGTCGTTTATTATCTGCGTGACCGTCGTCAGTACCTCGTCGCCGACCATATGCCCGTGAACATCGTTTACATTTTTGAAATTATCAAGGTCAAGCAGAATAAAATAAATGGGCTTTAAGCCGCGCGACATCATAATTTCCGCCTGCTCTACGACAGCGCGCTTGTTGAGCATATCGAGAAATACGTCCTTGTCGTTTACGATATCGACATTGACATTCTTTATTTTTTCGTTGTTCTCCAGCTTCAGGCAGCCCACTACCGTATCTCCCACACATTTGCAGTTGATCTCGCAGATGGCGTTGCTTGTGTCTTCAAGCTCATTAAGCTTGAGCCGCGCGCGGAAGTTTTCAGTTGAGGACCTAAGGTTATCGAAAAAGCCGTTGTATTCTCCCATATATTCGGGGAATACGCCCGTCTTTAACTGCTCCTTGCATTCGTTTAGCTTTCCCGAAGCGATGCTGTGACGTTTCGAATCGTTTATGTAGAAAAGCTCAAAGTTGTCCGTCCTGCGGTCGTAATGGATAAGTATATCTCCGAGAACATCAAAATACGCTTCAGTGATCTTCATATCCTCTTTACGGATATTATCGTTTTCGAGCAGAGTGTTTAAGTCATTAAACGAAATATGTACAAGTATATGATTCCAGTCGGCATGCGATATACTCTTTACCTCGGCGAGAAAAGGACTGTACTCTCCGTCTTTATCGCGCACTCTCAATACCGCGGAATATGCGCCTTTTTTCAGTCTCTCGGGAGCGTTTTTGATAAGCTCAAAATCGTCGGGATATATCGCGCCTTCTATCGACGCGTTTATATCCTCCAGGCCCGTAAACTGAAAAAAATCATAATCGGCGGATTTTATATACATACTCTCCGTAACGGTCATTTCTCCGATAAATTTCTTTTTCATAGAACCATCCTTTGTCACAGTCACATATACCTACTCTTTCAACTATTATAACACAAAAATCAAAATTTGTCAACAGCAAGATTTCTGAAAGCAAAAACACTTGACTATTTTCAATATTTGTGATAAAATATAAAGTGCGAAAGCGCAATTAAATCATCTATGAATAAGGAGTGTTTTTAATGCCCGTTTATGTAAAAGAGACCGCCGACCGCTGTTTAGGCTGTAAGGTGCCCCTGTGTCAGAGAGGTTGCCCCGTACATACGTCGATACCTCAGGTTATTGAGCTGTTTAAGGAAAACAAGCTCCGCGAGGCGGGAAAAATACTGTTTGAAAACAATCCGATGTCTCTGGTCTGCTCGATAGTATGCGACTATGACCAGCAATGCAGAGGAAACTGCGTTCTGGGAAAAAAGGGCGTTCCGGTAAACTTCAACGCCATAGAAAAATTTGTTTCGGACGCTTATTTCGACAGCATGACCATAGACAAAAAAGCTCCCAACGGAAAGAAGGTAGCCGTTATAGGCGGAGGTCCCGCGGGTATCACCGTAGCGTTTAAGATGATATCCGAGGGCTATGATGTTACTATTTTTGAAGCCCGCGACAGCATTGGCGGAGTGCTTCGCTATGGAATACCCGATTTTCGTCTGCCGCGCTCTATCTGCGACAGATACGCGAAAAAGCTTCTTGAAACGGGCGTTAAGATCCGCCCGAACACGACGATAGGCGGCGCGCTTGAAATAAGCGATCTGTTCCGCGACGGATATTCGGCTGTTTTCGCGGGAACGGGCGTGTGGCGCTCTAAAACACTCGGCATAAAGGGTGAGAGTCTTCCGAATGTTCATTACAGCATGGATTACCTCGTAAATCCGAACGGCTATGACCTCGGCGAAAGAGTTGCTATCATCGGCGTCGGAAACGCGGCTATGGACGTCGCGAGAGTTGCGCTTCGTCACGGCTCGACGAGCGTTGCGCTTTACGCGAGAAGCAAGCGCATAACTGCAAGCCCGCGCGAGGTAGAATACGCTACAATGGAAGGCGCGGAGATGATCTTCGGAAAGGAGATAACCGAGATAACCGAAAAGGGTCCTGTTTTCAAAACAGCTATTCTCGATGAAAACAACAAGGTCGTGGGTTATGAGGACGAGCTTGACCAGGTCGAGGTGGACTCTACGGTAATTTCCATCAGTAACGGCCCCAAAAACAAGCTTATACTCACTACACCCGGACTTCAGGCAAATGAAAAGGGCTTGCTTATAACCGACGAGAACTGTATGACAACGGTGCCGGGAGTATTCGCGGCGGGAGACGTCGTTCAGGGAGCGAAAACGGTGGTTCACGCGGTAGAAGAAGCGAAGCGCGCTGCCGAGGGAATGATAAGATATCTTGAAAACAATTAAACACTTATATCCGGATAATATCATAACAGCTTGAAAGAAAAGGTTTATTTTACAAAATGAATGTTCCTGTAATTATTCCCACTTATAATCCTAAAGAAAAAATTTTCGACGTTATAGACGGGCTTTGCAAAAAGGGTTTTGAAAATATTGTCATAATTGACGACGGAAGCAAAGCCGAATGCACGGATATTTTCAGTAAAATCGAAGAGATCCCCGAATGCGTTCTGCTTCGTCACGAAATAAACCGCGGAAAAGGACGCGGGCTTAAAACAGGCTTTGAGTATGTATTAAAAACGTTTCCCGACTGTGACGGAGTTGTTACTACAGACGACGACGGGCAGCACACCCCCGACGATATCGCGCGGTGCGCGGAGAAAATGACAAGGGACAAAAATATGGTTCTCGGAGCGAGAGACTTCAGTCAGGACAATGTTCCGCCGAAAAGCCGCTTCGGAAACAATATGACGAGAATTGTATTCAGGCTTGTCTGCGGAATTAAGATCACCGATACCCAGACGGGGCTTCGCGCGATTCCGCTCAGCTACCTCTCTCCGCTGTGCCAAATAAGCGGCGAGAGGTTTGAATACGAAACCAATATGCTTCTTGAAATGAAAAGGCAGTCGCTTCCGTTTGAAGAAGAAACCATTTCCACGATCTACTCGGATAATAACTCGGAAACGCACTTCAATCCCCTTACGGACTCTGTAAAAATATACGCCATTATCCTTAAATACGCGTTAAGCTCGCTTATTTGCTCGCTTATTGACGTAGGGCTGTTTACGCTGATAAACCTGCTGACCATTCCCCTCTTTGGTGAAAACGAGACACTGAGGATCTTTACGGCGACAGCGGCGGCGAGAATTGTTTCGTCGCTTACAAACTATTTCGTAAACCAGCGCGGCGTTTTTCAGTCAAAGCAGTCGGTCAAAAAGAGCATCGTGCGGTATTATATTCTTGCGGCGGCACAGCTTTTACTGTCATTTTTGCTGGTGAACGGAGCAACTATCCTCTTTAACGCGCAGAGCAGCGGCTGGCAGACGCTGATAAAGGCGGTTATCGACACGATTTTGTTCTTTTTCAGCTTTGCGATCCAACGTGATTGGGTGTATAAATAGCGTTGTAGGAAAGCATACAAAAAGTCTTTGGAAAAGGGTTTTGGGGAAGCGTTTTGCGCATAGCGCATAATGCGCCCTTTCTACAGAAAGGTTT
>JAFLUF010000088.1 GCA_022508925.1 Oscillospiraceae bacterium
CGTGCGACGCGGTGTGGTTGAACGCCCTCTGTCCCTGCTCGTCCGCAAAGGTGAGTATATTCAGCTTGCAGTCCTTTTCGAGCTTTGTGCGCATATCGCAGACCTTTCCGTCTATCTCCGCCGCGCAAGCGGTCTTCGCGAGCCCCAGCTCACGCGCTGCGTCAAACACGCTTATCCCCGCTTCAAATTCTTTTTCCTCGCCGTTTAGTGTTACCTTGATCATCGTAAAAACCTCCTCGGTAAGCTCTACAAACGCCTACCCGTTTTTATTTTTTATCTTTGAGCCGAACTCAAACAATATACATTATTATACCGCTTTTTGGCAGAAATGTCAAGCAATTAGAGCGAATTTTAGAAATTTAATGAAAAATTTGAAAAGCCCTTGACAAAACGATAAAAAAGGATTAAAATAAAAGCGTAAATACCGAGTTATTCGGTATTTCGGCACGGACGGCTGTAAAAAGCCTCGGAACAAGCCGACGAGCTTTAAGGGCGCCGAAAGCAAAATTGCTTTCAGCTGTCACAAGCCCGCTCATAAAATCCCTTGGGCGCGGTCAAAGGCGCGGGGTGAAGCGCTCGGAGTTTCCGAGGACGGCTATTGCCGAAAGTGCGAAATGTTATTCCGCAGGAAAGCGGAGACTGTACGCGAGATTGGTTATCAGCGCGATACAAGCTGTAAGCCGAGCGGCACCGCGGCTTCGTTCAGGCTCACGGTCTTGATTGGGTAAAAATGCTGATTGAGAGCGTTTGGTTATCAAAATCGGTTGTATCACGAGCGTTTGCGCGCATCATCGTGATACAACCGATTTTTCGTTTGATGAAAAAGCTCCCGCCGTTTTACAGGCAGGAGCTTTCTGTTATTTTTTGAAGAACTTGTTTTTGCCTATTCCAATGATCCTTACGGCAACGGGGTTTAAAATCAGATTTGTGCCAAGCTCGATAATGAAGTTTATTCCCGCAAGCCCGAAGAACATATAGGCGTAAACATTGTCAAAGCCCCCAGCCGCGCCCCATTCCTTGACAGTTTCAAAGAAGAACAGACGGCAGCCGATTAGGAAAATTCCCGTGTTTACGACAGGCGCGGTAATTGAGGCGATAAGAACCGCTATGACCTCGCCTTTTTTTTCGAGCAGCTTGTAAACAAGCCCCGCGCAGAGCCCCGCCATTGCGCCCTTTACAAGCACGGTAGCGATCGTAGCGGGAATGTTGATCGCCATAAACAGTGCCGCGTCGCCTGTAAGCAATACCGCAACTCCGAACACAAATCCGAGCCACGCTCCCCATTTCCAGCCGAAAAGCGCCGCTCCTACCACAATAGGAATAAGCGTCAATGTAATGCTGAACATACTGAATCTCAGCAAATACATTGAAACAAATTGCAGAACAACCACCAGAGCTGTCAGAATTCCAACACCCACGATCGTCTGCGTGCTGATTTTTTTGCCCGATCTGTTGTTTTGGTCGAGCATTCTTTTTGTGTTTTCCATAGAAAACTACTCCTTTGCTGGCACTCGAAGCCTTACTTCGATGTACCGCGGGTATATATTTACGCGAAGAAGTCCGATATCTAACTTCTAACCTCTGATATCTAACCTCTAAACGCGCAGCCCCCAAATTACTTGTTCTTCTTGTAAATTGCCAGAAGTCCTTTGAGTATAAGACTTTCGTCAAGAACAAAATCCGTTTTGCACAGCGGCTTTATTGCGCTTGAAAAGCCGCCCGTCGCTATTACCGTGCATTTTTCGCCTATCTCTCGCTCAAAGCTCTCTATCATGCCGTCTATCATAAACGCGTTTCCGTAGAGCAGTCCCGAGCGCATACTGTCTATCGTGTTCTTTCCGATAACGTGCGGGATAGGCTCGGAGGTAACTCCGATAAGCGGGAGCGTCGCGGTCTTTACCGCCAGCGCCTCTGCCGATATCTTAATTCCTGGAGCGATTATGCCGCCGATAAACGCGCCGTCCTTATCTACCGCGAATATCTTGGTCGCCGTTCCGAGGTCTATCACGACCGCGGGCAGCGGATAGTACTCCTTCGCGCCTACCGCGACAGCCGCCATGTCCGCGCCGAGAGAGGCGGGCTCGTCAATTTTGATGTTAAGTCCCGTTTTAAGTCCCGGACCTACCACCAGCGCCTTACAGCCGCATATCTTTTCCATAGCGGGCTTTATCTGCACTGTTACCGGAGGCACAACAGACGACAGGATAGCCCCGGAAATATCCTTTGCTTCAATTCCGTAAAGGCGGAGAATATCCGCAAAGGTGATAGCGTACTGGTCCTCCATGCGAAAGCGGTCGGTCGATATCCTCGACTGAAACACAAGCTCGTCATTATCATCAAACCCGCCTATAACGGTGTTTGTGTTGCCGACGTCGATCGTAAGTATCATATAAAGTACTCCTTAAAATTTTAAGTATCAAACCGCGTTGATATCTGCGGGTCATACAGCGGACAGCCAAACCCGAGCATTACGTCGATAAGCAGGTTCATTTCGTCGCCGCTCATTCCGCCGCAGTTAAAGATAACGGCTTGCGGTGTTGTAAATATCTGAAAGCCTGTGCTCCCGTCCTTGTCGTATGTGTCGGGGTCGAGAGCCGTCCAGCCGCCGAACGCCTCGGCGATCTTCTTTCGGATATCCGCTATCGGTAGTTCCTCAAGACACCCGAGCGTTTCTCCCTCGCAGACGCTCTCGTAAACCTTTGCGTGGTCGGCTGATTCGCCGTTTTTATACCTCCAGAACGCCAGGTCCATACTCATAGCCGATCCCTCCGCTGTATTTCCTTATATTATTCCGAAATGATTATATCACTTTCAGGCGTGTATTGTCAAGGGATTTTTTCAAAAAATGACCGAAATTTATAAAACCCCCTTGACAAAAGGTTTTAATTGGTATATAATGAATAAATGCCGACAGCTTTACGCGACTCGCGCGAAAGCTTATAATGGTATTCAACAAGATGATGTGAAATTTGAACAAGGAGGAATACTGAAATGAAAAGAACTTATCAGCCCAAAAAGCTTCAGAGAAAGCATGAGCACGGCTTTATGAAGAGAATGGCTACAAGAAACGGCAGAAAAGTGCTTGCGCGCCGCCGTGCGAAGGGCAGAAAAAAGCTCAGCTATTGATGCATGAATTAAAGAAAAGATACGTTGTCATCAAAAGCGCCCGCGATTTCAGCTTTTTGTTTAAAAAAGGCGAAAGCGCCGTGACATACGGGTTTGTGTGTTATATCAGACCCCGAAGAGCCGGAAAAAACCGCCTCGGGATAGTCACGGGCAAAAAGGTAGGAAACGCGGTAAAAAGAAATCGGGCGAGGCGGATAATAAGAGAGGCTTTCCGCCTTATCGACCCGGTAATAAGAGAACAGACCCAGAGGCGCTTTGACTTTGTGTTTGTCGCAAGGTCGAAGACTCCGTTTTTGAAAACGGGTCAGCTTGTGGGGCTTATGAAAAAGAATGTTTTGCCTAAAACGCTGCAATAACAGTAACTGATGAAGTATTTACTCTTGGGAATAATTAAGCTGTACAGGCTGACGTTTTCAAAGATCCTGCCGCCGTGCTGCCGCTTTTATCCGACTTGTTCCGAATATGGTCTTATTGCTGTTCGGCGGTTTGGGGCGGTTAAGGGCGGTTATTTGACATTATGGAGAATTTTGAGGTGCAATCCGTTTGGGAAACACGGCTATGACCCTGTCCCGAAAGAGTTTGTTTTCAGACCCGAAAGATATACGGTAGCCTCGAAGAATTGGAACGATTGGGACGAGCTGTACGCGGACATGGAAAAATAGTTTCGCAGCTGGCAAAAAGAGTATTTGATGATGTAGAACTCCTTGAAAGGACGTGGACCTTATTCAGTTCTTATACAGTATTTTCGGTACGCCGCTTGGCTATGTACTTTATTTTATCTACACCTTTATCATCAAAAACGTAGGAATAGGCATAATCCTGTTTACGTTTATCATAAAGGGAGCGATGGTTCCCCTTTATATAAAGCAGCAGAAAAGCACCGCCGTTTCGGCGGCGTTCGCGCCCAAAATAAAAGAGATCCAGACAAAATACGCCAACAACCGCGAAAGACAGCAGCAGGAGCTGATGAAGCTCCAGCAGCAGGGCTATAAACCCACCGCGGGCTGTTTGCCTATGCTTTTGTCGTTTGTGATACTTTTCGGAGTTATCGACGTTGTTTACAAGCCGCTTACGCATATCGTACATTCGACGGGCGAGGAGATAACCGCGTTTATCGAAGAATCGTACAATGTTGAGTTTGCCGCCACCTTTATCGAGGAGTGCGCCAAGACTGACGCCGAGGTAGCTCAGCTTGACGAGGCGGCGCTTAAAAAGCACAACAATATCGTAAACGACGCTGACAAGATACTTGCTTATTACAACGAAAACTGTCTCGGAGAGGGCGAAGAGCCAAAGACCGTCGAGGATGTCAGGACGCTCGGCCTCGATACGGTAAAGCTGTTTAAGACCGCGCTGGCAGATATCATAGCAAAGGAATACGCAAAGGACACAAACAACAGCGTGCTTACAAACACGGATATTTACAGAATTACCGACGATGAGCGCAAGGAGCTTAACGCCATCACCAACGATACGGAAAAGGAAAGGTACAGGCTCGAGCATTCCTTCAGCGACGAGACCGTAAGCGCGCTCAACACCCTGCAGAGTCAGTTGGGCTATTACAGAGCGACGGGAGAGAACGCGGTCTCGTTTACGGCGACCTCGTCTCTTCAGAGAGAGCTTTATTCGCTTGAGTGTTTCGGAACGCAAAGCGACAAGTTCGTTTATAAAAACGCGTACAGCGAGGCGGCTGTCCGTCCCGAGGCAAGAGAAAACTACGAGGAGCTTTACGAAAACCTCAACTTTATCGGTATTCCTCTGGGTCAGGTTCCTATGAGCCACATGGGCTTCCCGATGATATTGGTGCCGATAGTTTCGTTCCTTCTCGCGCTTACGCAGACCTTCCTCTCAAACCGCAACATGAAGAGGAACAATCCCGAGGCGGCGGCCATGGGCGGCTCTATGAAGATAATGATGTATATCATGCCGCTGTTTTCGCTGTGGCTGGCGTTTACCGTACCTGCCGGAGCAGGCTTCTATTGGGCGGTAAGCTATGCCTTCGGAATTTTGCAGACGCTTATCCTTGACAAGCTGTACAATCCCAAAAAGCTCAGAGAAGCCGCTGCCGCGGAGCTTGCCGCAAAGGACAAGGTAATAAAGATAAAGGCTGAAAAAGAAAAGAATATTACGCAGGAGGAGGCTTTGTCTCAGAAAGAGGCAAACCGCCGCAGACTCGCGGAGGCGAGAAAGGCAGACGCCTTGAAGTACGGTGAAGAATATAACGAGGACGATGAGGACGACGACTGACGGTCGTCCGAAAGGGGTTAATTATGGAGAAAGAGTTTACGGCTAAAACCGTTGAAGATGCAAAAAGGCTTGCCGCGATCGAATTTGGCGTAAGTGTGGACGATATTGATTTTGATATTCTCGAGCAGCCGAGGAAAACGCTTTTCGGAGGCTATAAGGGAGAGGCGCGCGTAAACGCGATATACGAGCCCGTCGTGGAGAAAAAAGAGCGCATATATCAGGCGAGCGAGGAGGACCTTGAAGAGGACGCGAGAGCGGAGGCTATGAGACTTTCCGCGGCCGAAGAGGACGACGCGCCCTACGCTCAGGACAGCGATATAGAGCCGCTGCCCGAGGACTTTGACGTAAACAAGAGCGTTAAGGTACAGACGGCGATAGGATATCTTACGGACGTTCTTAAGGCTCTCGGAATGGACGGGTTTACGATAACTCCGTACAAGCGCGGCGGAATGGTAGTGCTTGACATAAGCGGAGAAAAGCTCGGAATTGTCATCGGAAAGCGCGGAGAGACTCTCGACAGTCTTCAGTATCTGACAATTTTGGCGAGCAACCGTTCTGAAGAAAGCTTTTGCAGGATCTCGCTTGACTGCAACGGCTACCGTGAAAAGCGCCACGAGGCTCTGATATCCCTCGCGAAGAAGACCTCGTCAAAGGTCATAAAGCAGGGCAGAAAAATCGCGCTCGAACCGATGAACCCTTACGAGCGCAGGATAATCCACAGTTGCGTCGCGGAGATAGAGGGCGTTTCGAGCCGTTCTACGGGCAGCGAGCCTTACAGAAAGGTAGTTATCTACGCCGATAAGCCGAAGTACGACAACCGCAGACGCGGCGAGGGCAGAGGCAAAGGCGGCAGAGGAGGATACCGCCGGTCAAACGGAAATCCTTCGGGTGCAGAGCGTGACTACAAGCGTCAGTCTTACGACTCCGATACAGCCGAAAACGCGGTTGAGTTTTCAAAGGAAACGGTTGACGCGGAAAAGAACGCCAAGCTTTACGGAAAAATTGAACTTTAAAATCACGGCCGCGGTTCGCAGATAGAACCGCGGTTTCTTGTTTTGAAAAAAATACAGGTATATTGAAAGTCTGTCAAGGACGAACCGTAAGACTTAAAAGCGTAAATTGAGAAATTTAGAGTTATAAGCCTTGAAAAAGTCAGAATAATATGCTATAATAAAAGCACAAGTGCTTTTATTATACTTATTTCAATGCCCTCGCACATACGCAAACCTTCGGTTTACTGCGTGCGTATCGGGCAATTATAGCATAACCTTGCGGTTATGCTATAATAAAAG
>JAFLUF010000089.1 GCA_022508925.1 Oscillospiraceae bacterium
CTTTCAACGGCAATGGTGAAAGAGGTCACGGGAACACCCGCCTGTGTGCTTCTGAGTTCGGGCGCAGAAACGATCTGTCCCATTAAAGTGATCTTGTTGTACATAATTGTCCTCCATTAAAATCATAAGTAGTTGTGAGCGGAAATGCCCATTTTACTCCGAAAGATCGGTGCTGCCGTCCAAAATGTTACAGATAGCAAGCAGCATTTTATTAAGCCTGAGATTTTCAAGCTGGGTAATTGTCAACTGCTGTGCCGCCTTGTCGCGTTCTTCCTCCGCCGCCTTCAGCTTGTCCACAAGCCACGCAGTACGCGCCTCGTCCTGTTTTTTGTTCAAGTTTTCCATAGTGTTGTCCTCCTGTTAAAATAAGATTTTTGACGGATAAGGGTATCCGCCGTTTTTATCAGCAGAGCGCGTCCAATCGCTATAACCGCTGCCTGTAGCGTTAAGCACTGAAAGCACTCCGTCAACCGTAAGTCCGCTATCGGCAGGAACCGAAAGCACCATTGTTTTGCTGATCGAGCGCACGTCCGAGCCGCCTATGACCGCATAGCCGTTGGTGTTGTCAACCAGACAATAGGCTATTCTGTGCGGATTATGCTGTCCGTCAGCCCCGACAATGCCGCCGTTATTCTTACCGTTGAGGTAGATGTTGGCGACGTAGCAGCTCTTTATATATGCCGAGCCTGTGTGAGCCGTTGCTTCACCGACAATGCCGCCGCTGTTTTCGGCTTTTGAGGTAAACAGCCGCACTCCGCAGCCGATTATATTACCTCCGGAATAGTAATAAGCCGCGCCGTTATCATAAATCAGCGTTCCGTAAGCCGTTCCCGCTATACCGCCTGCCGTTCTGATCGTCCCGTCAGTAGTAATGCCGTTCGCGAGAGAGCCTGTGACGGAGCAAGCGTTCCCGACAATGCCGCCGACAACCTCACCGCCGCTTATAGATACATCACTTGCAAAGCAGTCGGAGATCATACCGCCATATCCGCAGATACCGCCGACGTTTTCAGCGTTTTCAGCATCTATCTTGCTGTTTTTTACGGTGCAGTTTTGGATTTTTGAGTTTCCCGTTGCAAAGTAACGCGCCCCGTCACTGCTCTTGAAAGAGTAAGAGGATATTTCATTACAAAGTATCCCGACATTCGTGTAATTGCCAGCCGCTATATTCGCACCCTCGATAACTACATTTTTGATTGTTGCTCCCGCGATATTTCCGAATAAGCCGCCATTTCCTCTGAGGTTGCTTATGGTGTGACAACCTCCGTCATACACAAAAAAGTCGTAGGACTTATTCTCATAGCCGAGCGCGATCTTCTTTGTATCTATCGGCTTACGGTCAATGCTTGCCGGAAACTTTATATCCGCTGTCTGAATAAAATATCCATTTGCTTTCTGTTCGGAAAGCCGTAAAAGCTGATCGTAATAGCTGATGATGTAGGGATTTTCGCGCGTTCCCGCGCCGCCGCCGTACTCGTTCAGAACTCTATAAAGTGTGGTATTTCTGGTGAATTTGTACTCGGTATCTCCGAAATACTTGATTGTGCCAAATTCGCCCGTCGGCTTAATATCAGAATAGCCGTAAGTGCAGCCCTCAACGTGGTTATAAATGTCATTTTTATCGTCCACTTTAGGCAATTTCAGCACCGCCGCACCCGTCATATCAAGCGGCAGCTTGTATGTTTCCGCGCTTTTGTTGAGATAGCTTCGGTCAATCGTGATCGTTATATATTCCGCTGTCTGCCATTTTGCGTAAACGTCGCAATTTCCGTCAATATAAAGGTTTTCTATACGACTTGGCGAATTTTCAAAATACCACCCCTCGACCGAATACCCGTCCTTGCTCACACCAAAACTGTCAAGCATATTAACGGTTGACCCGATCTCCTTTTCTATGACTTGAATTTTATCATCATAATGCAAGGTGATTTTTGCTGTGGGCGCTTTGTCGCTCCAGACCGCGTAAAGGGTAATGTTTTCGGAGGGCATTTTCAAGGATTTAAGTGCTGTTTTGGCACTATCAGTTTTAGCCCACCCGAAAAGATAATATCCGTCCTTGTATATGGAAACGTCAGTCGGCAGAGGAATTTCATCTTCGTATCTGACCTCCGCGCGAGATAAAGCACCCGTACCGCCGTTTGAGTTGTATGTGACGGTGAAAGTATCAGGCTCCCAGACCGCAAAAAGCGTTATATCCTCATACGGCATTTTATAATGATACAGGGGATAGCTGATCTCCGTATTATCGGAAAAGCCTATCAGCTTGTAGCCTTTTTTACTGATAGACTTTGCCGCGCTTTCCGCACTCGGCAGAACAACATACTGTCCCGCTTCTGATGATATACTCTCAAGCGCACCCTCGCCGCCATTAGTATTAAAGGATATTTTATACGTTCCTTTTACGCCGCTGCTTGACGCGCCTGAGCTTGATACCGTTCCATTATAGCCGCTGTCCGTGTAACCATCATCGTTTGTATCTGACGGTGTATCGTCTGTATCATCAGGCGACTTGTCCACATAATCGCTGTCCGATGTGCTGTTAGACGTGCTTGTATTACTATCGGTGGTATCGGAACTGTCGCTGTCGGAGGATCCGTCAGGCTCGGAATTATCCGAACTATCCACGCTTTCGGAACTTTCGATTGAGGACGAAAGATCGTCGCTCTTGCTGTTATCGTCCTTGCCGCCTATTGCGATAGAAACGATCAGCAGAATAACCGCGACAAGGGCAAAACCGCCTATCATCAGATATGTTTTCATATCCAGCTTGCCGCCGCCCGATTTTTTGGGCTTATAGCCTGTTGAGATAGAAAAGGAATTGCTGTCCATTTCCTCTAATTTGCCCTCTGCCTGCAACTGCTCAAACAGATCGTCGGTGATGTTATCATACACGGTATCGGTCTTGTACTGTGTGTACTTACAGTCAACAATACTTGTTGCTGTTTCTTTTACAAGAGCCTTATATTCCGCAGTCTGGGTAAGTATTTTATCATTGAACGGAACGCCCTGTTCGTCCGCGTTCTGCTCCGGTATGATATAAAATATTTTTGCCGCGTCATCAAAAGATGAAATACTGATGTGAAAGAAATACAATTAAACCTCTCCTTTCAGATGTGCCGTAACAGCACTTTATTTTTTCGGCTTTTTGTTGTCAAATTCCATATCAAAGCCGATATGCTTATTATTGTTCTTATCCGTCCAATCCTTGCCGAACTTGATCACCGCGTCATACGTTGTGCCTTTTTTCTCACTGTACAATCCGCTGATCTTTACCTTTCCCCTCGCAAGCAATGTTGTGATAACGCTTTCAGTCAATTTCTTTTTCTTTGAGGTAAAGAAAAAATCGTCCTCGTACAGTCGGAAATAACAGGTTTTCGGCGCGTTTTCGCAATAATAGACCGCGTTTCCGTCCTTGACGAATTTGTAGACGTTACCGCCGCACTTAGGGCATTTTCCAAGCGAAGGTTTGGCGGGAGCAAGGGAAATATGCTTTTTGCCGTTCTCGGCTTCAATGATAGCGTTGATCTTTCCAATAATTCCCGAAATAACCTCGTTCGCAGATACTGTGCCGTTTTCAATTGCCGCCAACTGCTGCTCCATAGCGGCGGTCATCTCGATACTTTTAACCTCATCGGGGAGCTGTGCTATGAGATTTTTCCCCTTATCTGTGGAAACAAGCTGTTTGCCCTTGCGATCAACATAGCCGCGAATTATCATATTCTCTATTGTCGATGCGCGGGTAGCAGGAGTACCAAGACCGCGCTCCGCTACATATTCAGACAACTCTTTATCCTCAATGCGGCGGTCTATGTTCTCCATAGCTTTTAACAACGCACTTTCTGTAAAACGCTTCGGCGGCTCTGTTTCGCACTCGACAATTTCAAGGCTGCTTGCCGTAAACTCGTCACCTTCCGATAAAGAAATTGAGGTCTGGGCGGCGGTATTATCGGCGTAGAATTTCTTCCAACCGAGGTTTACCGTCTTTTTGGTCTTACAATGGAATTTCTCGCCGCTGACCTCAAAAACATACTCCGTTTCGGTGTATTCGTACTGTGGTGCAAGAGCCGCCAAAAAGCGGGTAATGACCATATCCAGAATTGCCTTTTCATCTGCTGACAGATCGGACGTATCGCAGGTGCCTATGTTTTCGGTGGGTATTATCGCGTGATGATCGGACACCTTATCGTTGTTGATAACGCGGCTATCTATATTCAAGCCTATGGTGAGCAGCTCGTCCGCATTATCATTAAAATCGCGGAGCATTGCCACACGATCACTTAAAATAGCCGCCATATCCTCCGTAAGATAATTGCTGTCAGTGCGCGGATAGGTAAGCAATTTCTTCTCATAAAGGGATTGCATAACCGTGAGCGTTGTTGCCGCCGAAAAACCGAGCTTTTCATTCGCGTCTACTTGCAAAGATGTGAGCGAATAAAGCAGAGGACGGTTATCTTTTTTGTCCTTTGTATCGGCGGAAACAACTTTGCAAGGCTTATTTTCGCATTTTACCTTGACTTGCTCCGCTTCGGCGTGTGTGGTGAAATAATCGCCGTTTTCGGAAAACCATTCAGCGCCATTATCCAACCGCAGCTTGAAATACGGTTTTTTGGTAAAGCTGTCAATATCGTTATCGCGCTGAACTATCATATTGACAACGGCGGTCTGTACCCGACCGATAGGGCAAGTCGCTTTAAAATGTTTGGTGTAGAGCCTTGTTAAATTTATTCCCCATAGCCAATCTATCTTATTGCGGGTAATTCCCGCAAGGAACATATTCTTTTTATCGGCGGCAGGGAGCAAATTATCAAAACCGTTTTTTATGCTTTCGGGCGTAAGCGAGGAGATCCACAACCGCGAAAAAGGCTTTTTACAGCCTATATAATCGTAGATGTATCGGAAAATGCACTCACCCTCGCGCCCCGCGTCAGTCGCGCATATTATCTCGTCAACGTCCTCGCTGTTCATTAAAGGCGTAAGCCGATTTAACACGTCCTCCGCGCTTTTGATAGGCACAAACTCAAAATCGGGTATGATCGGAAGATCCGCGATACTCCAACTTTCGTATTTTGTATCGTATTCCTCCGGCTCCTTCAGGCGCACCAAGTGACCTCGTGCCGATGTGACAATGTAGCCGTTGCCGCGCATAACACCGTTCACACTTTCGTCAGCACCTATAACGGCGGCAATATCACGCGCTACCGACGGTTTCTCCGCTACTACTAATTTCATCTGACCCCTCCTTGTCTGATGTATTATTATTTTCTGTGCTATATGTAGCACAATTATTTTCAACCGAGGTATCGGTTGTGTCGGGCGGCTTTTCGGTTTCAGCTTTGTCGAACCACCCTGCTTCAATAGCCGCCGCAATTTCCTCAATGGTTATGCCCTTATTCGCGATAGTGTCTGTAAGTATTCGCGTTTCAAGCATTTGAATTTCGTCCTTTATGTCAGCGATCTCCTTATTCACAGCCTTGATGTTCTCACGGGCGGTTTCTATGCCCTTGACAAGTTTTTCAAGCTGGTTTTCCTTTTCGGAGAGCTTTTTTCTCTGAGTTCTCAGGCGATCGTTAAAAGTAGGCATATTATCATAACCTCCCTTGCTTTCGCTTTTCGCGTATCTTGTGTACGGAATACGCCGTTATAACCGAGATCAAGACCCCCATATCAATTAAACTGATATGAAAACTCGGCGGCTCATACTCTGTCGGAGAAATTTCTGTCGTTCCGTCCTCCGCTGTGTTTTCAGCAGACACCGAAACAGACGTTTTCGGAACGCTTTGCCCGAAGAAATTTTCCTTTACGGTGAAAAATAAAAGCGTGATCATAACGGTCAGCACAATACAAATGCAGATACGCTGTTTCACGCTTTTTCCTATGATGTAATTGTATAATTTTCTGATGATTATCCCTCCCAATATTCCAACAGACCTTGAATTATCGCTCTGGACGCTTCATAGCGTATTCTCTCGTTTTCGGTAAAATTATAAATTTCGGGGTAGTCCATCTGGTAATAGTCCTTGATAGTATACAATCTTACCGTGAATTTGGTGTGGTTGACGGGGCAGTATGGGTGTCCGCCGCAATAATAATGTATTCTTCCGTTCTCATCGGTGTATGAAGCGCACCTGCACCCCGGAATAGTTTTGGTTTTGCAATTCTCACCCGGACAAGCGTGGGGTGACGTTTCGACTGCCGTTTTATATACAAACGTATCGCCCCAGCGACAAGAGTTTGTGTTGACGGTTTGCATAAATTCTTCAAAATCCGATTTTTTGAAATCGAAATCGTAAATTTCCGCATCCGTCACACCGTCTGCCTGTTGCTTTTCTCTTGTCATCAGCACAAAAAGCAGGGACATATAATCCGCGTAATCCTCCGCGCCGAATTGCTCTATAAGTGCGTTAATACTGCTGTCCGCTCCCGCCGCAGGATAGATTGTGAGGTTATTGTTTTTGTCGATGTACTGAATGATCTTTCGCGGATCCGTTGTATCGCTTTCGCAAAAACCCGTGACTTGGCTTTTCAGTGCGTTCTTTGCCTGTT
>JAFLUF010000009.1 GCA_022508925.1 Oscillospiraceae bacterium
TTTGAGGGGAAACTTTCTGTAGAAAGTTTCCCCTCAAACTCCCCTTCAAAGACTTTTAATATCGCCGCTTCGCGGCGGGTCGCGTTTGAGAACAAAAGGTTATTGATCTCCGAATTGTTCTGTTTGTTTATTATATTCCTCAACATACTCTTTGAGCCACGGAGAAGAATATTCGGCTTCACCCCGATATCCCACAGCAAGCACCTTGTCTCCGCGAATTATGACCCCAATGCCATGCTCCGGTTCATAGTCGGGCTCGCCGCCTATCGTATAAGCGGGTTCGTCTCCGTAAGGCTTGAAAATTGAAATAGAATCAAAATGAGAGCAAGAAATGATGTTGCTGCTGTCATCTTCCTCGTCCCAAAACAGGGTCTCTTTTATTTCTTCGCATATCTTTTGCTGCATTTCAGCCGAAAGAGACAGGAAGTGTTCTATGCACCGTTTAGCATATTCCTCGGGAACGTCTCTGGATTTCCGAGCGGTAATATCCTCGTTCAGCCAATCACAGTGGAAAACACCTAATTCTTCACCACCATCATCATCGAATTCAAACGCAATGGTATGTTCCTTATATGCGGCGTCGATCAGCTTTTCGATCTCATGATAGATATCCCATGAAAATTCGACGCAGTAATCATAGCTTCCGAACCTATGAATAACAGAAAGGTAATCGCTCAAATAAGAATCGACCGCAGCGTGATACTCAAAATACAGATTCATAAAATCGTACAGCTCGGGAGGAATATTATCAGAACTCAGACAATTGTCTACATCGTCAAAAAGCCGTGACGGTGTGCAGGCTTCAGAAATAATCTCTGTTTCATATTTCCGTGACATTTCTTCATCGGTAAATACAAAAAAGTGATGTTTTACAAGCCAAGCGATAAAGTATAAAATCCAATTTTCCGTATAGTCGTCGATCTTATCTCTGTCTTCGTGCGACAGTTCTTCAATTTTTTTATTATGTATCCTGCAGTATTCAAGTGTAGTCTCATCATAATTATTCTTGGTTCTTGCATACTCACGTTTATTCGGACTGTAATGCATCATCTTTTCTTTTGCCGCCTTGTCAAGCTTAGACGTATGCCAATGCATAAACACAAGTACTAATATAAACACAGCAAAAATTAAAAATACTATTCCGCCAATAATAAATATTTTCTGCATTTTACACCTCTCGACCTTTTTTTCCATTATACACTTATTGAATAAATAATGCAAGCGGTATTAAAAAGTTTTGGAAGGGGTTCAAGGGGAAACCTTTTTCAAAAGGTTTCCCCTTGCAAACTTTATTCGCTCAGTTTCTTTTTCAGGTATTCCTGTATCGCTTTGGGAGAAGCAGCACCTTTAAGCGCCTTGTTTGCCTGACCCATAAAGAACCCGAAGACCTTCTGGTCGCCGTTTTTGTACTGCTCGACGGGCTTGGGGTTGTTCGCGATTATCTCGTCGATAGTCTTCGCGAGCAGGTCGTTGTCCTCTTTTATCCACAGATCGTCCTTTTCCGCGATATCGTCGGGCTTTTCGCCGGTTTCTATCATCTTTCCGAGAACGACCTTCGCGTTGGACTGCGACAGCTTGTCGGTCTGCAAAAGTTCAACGAGCCGCGCGAAATCCTTGCCCGAAACCTTAAGGCTGTCCATATCGGCTTCGCCTAAGTTTATGCGTCTGGTGAGTTCTCCGACGATATAGTTCGCGATCGCCTTCGGATTGTCATAGGCGGAGAGCGCCTCGTCAAAGAAATCACACACGCGCTTGTCGTTTACGATGATATCCGCGTCCGCCTTTTTCAGTCCGAGAGAATTTACATATCGCTCTACTCTCTGCTCGGGAAGCTCGGGGATAGAGTTCTTTATCTCTTCAAGCTCCTCCTCGGTAAAGATAATGGGCGGGATATCGGGGTCGGGGAAATAGCGGTAGTCGTGTGCGTCCTCCTTGGAGCGCATGGCGACCGTTTCTCCGAGAGCCTCGTTAAAGCGGCGCGTTTCCTGAACAACGCTTTCACCGTTGTCTAAAAGTTCTTCCTGACGGTCTATCTCTATTTCAATTGCCTTTGCTATAGCTTTAAGCGAGTTTAAGTTTTTAAGCTCAGTCCTTGTGCCAAGCTCGTCGCTGCCCTTTGGAGCTATCGAAATATTCACGTCGCAGCGTATCGAGCCCTGCTCCATTTTACAGTCGCATATCCCCGCGTACTGAAGCAGCAGTCTCACCTTTTCCATAAACGCGATAACCTCGTCGGCGCTGTGGAAATCAGGCTCGGTAACTATCTCGATAAGCGGTATTCCGCAGCGGTTGTAGTCAGCGAGCGAAATTCGGTTTACATCATCGTGCACAAGCTTTCCCGCGTCCTCTTCAAGATGTATGCGGTTGATGCGAATGATCTTGTCCTCGCCGTTTGCGTTTATCTTTACGTTTCCCGAAAGGCATACGGGGCGCGGCATCTGCGATATCTGATAGGCTTTGGGCAGATCGGGGTAGAAATAGTTTTTTCTGTCCCATTTTGTAAAGCGCGATATCTCGCAGTTCATGACATAGCCCGCTTTTATGATATACTCGACAGCCTTCTGATTCAGCACCGGAAGCGTTCCGGGAAGTCCGCTGCATACCGGACAGCAGCGCGAGTTGGGAGTTCCGCCGAATTCCGCCGAGCAGGTACAGAATACCTTTGATTTGGTAAGAAGCTCGGCGTGTATCTCAAGTCCCATTGTAGGATAATACTGACTCATTCCGACACCCCCTTAAAATTTCGGAGCGACAGGCACAAAGCCCTGCTCAAAAGCGTCCGCTACCTGAAGTATGGTCTGCTCGTCAAAGCGTTTTCCTATTAAGGACATTCCTATCGGAAGACCCGCGTCCGCGGTATAGCCGCAGGTGGTGGATATTCCGGGAAGCCCCGCGATATTTACCGTCACCGTGCATATATCCGCCAAGTACATCTTTACGGGGTCGTTGTCCTGCGCGCCTATTTTGTACGCGGGTGTAGGGGCAGTGGGCGTCAGAATAACGTCCGCCTGTTCAAAGATGTCGTTATATTCTTTTATTATTTCCTGTTTGAGCGCAAGCGCCTTTTTGTAATACGCGTCGTAATAGCCGCTTGAAAGCGCGTAGTTTCCGAGAAGAATACGGCGTTTTACCTCTTCGCCGAAGCCCTTGTTGCGGCTGTCTATGATAAGCTCGTTGTAGGTCCTGCCCTCTCCGCGATAGCCGTATTTTATTCCGTCAAAGCGCGAGAGATTAGAAGCCGCCTCCGCGCAGGCGATGAGGTAGTAAGCCGGGATAGCGTATTTAAGCCCCGGCATCGAGCACTCCACGAGCGTCGCTCCCTGCTTTTCAAGCTCCTTTGCAGCGTCCGTTACGCAGGCTCTCACTGTGTCGTCAACGCCGTCGTAAAACTCCTTCGGAAGCGCTATTTTCATTCCCTTTATCGGCTGACCGAGCTTTTCGGTGAAATCGGGGGTGTCAATTTTTGCCGATGTAGCGTCATGGCGGTCGCCGCCGCAGATCGCGTTTAGCAGTATCGCGCAGTCGCGCGCGTCGTTGGCGATAGGACCTATCTGGTCGAGAGAGCTTGCAAAAGCCACAAGTCCGTATCTCGAAACTCTGCCGTAGGTAGGCTTTATTCCCGTAACCCCGCAGAACGAAGCGGGCTGTCTTATCGAGCCGCCCGTGTCCGAGCCGAGCGCCGCGGGCGTGAGCGAAGCGGCTACCGCCGCCGCCGATCCGCCGGAGCTTCCTCCCGGAACGCGCTCCAAGTCATAGGGATTTTTTGTTTTCGCAAACGCCGATGTCTGTGTAGAGCCGCCCATGGCAAACTCGTCCATAGAGGTCTTTCCGAGCAGAACATACCCCTGCTCGTTAAGTTTTTCTATAACCGTCGCGTTGTACGGCGGAATGAAATCTCCGAGCATTTTGCTCGCGCAGGTGGTTTTTATCCCGTCCGTGCAGATATTGTCCTTTATCGCAAGCGGTATTCCCGTAAGCGCCGAGGCTTTTCCCTCATTGATTATTTTCTGCGCGTTTTCGGCGGTTTTCATCGCCTCGTCTTTGGTGACTGTGATATATGAAAGAAGGCTGTTGTCCTTTTCCTCTATTTTATCCAGATACTCTTTGCAAAGCTCCGCCGCGCTTATCTCGCCGCTGTCGAGCATTTTGCGCAGATCGCGTATCTTAGCTCTTGTCAGATCCATTTTCTCTCTCCTTATTATTCTACGACCTTGGGCACTACATAGCAGCCGTCGGTATTTTCCGCGTTTGAAAGCAGTTTTTCCGTTTCAAATGACTTTTCGGGAACGTCCTCCCGTGTATCGCAGAAACGTATCTCGTTGCCGTCTTTTGTGTCGTCGTAGGTCAGGTCAAAGCCTTTTATCTCGTCCATAAGATCAATGATACTGCTCATTTCCCCCATAACCTTTTCCATTCCCTTTTCATCATAGGTGAGCTTTGAAAGCCCGCAGAGGTGCTCTATGGTTTTCATATCAACCGCCATAAGATACTCCTTTCAGTTTGTTCTCGTGATTATTTTTGAGAGAATACCATACTTATATATTATATCCTAATCCGGGAAATTTTTCAAGACATATTTCATATTTTTACTATTTTGGAGAAAATGACTATTTTTTATAAGTTTTGGTAAATCCATTCTTGCAAGTCATCCAAAAAAATCGTATTTGAGAACAAAATAAGACGGAAATTTAACGATAAAATTGCAGATTTGAGGTAAAAGCTTCCTAAATAGAAAAGATATTTGCGCAAAAATGAAAGTTGGATTTTTAATTCTTGCAAAAAGCTATTGACAAGAAGAAAAAAAGGTGATATAATATGATAGTAAATTATTCGGAGAACTAAGGAGCGTGTGGTACAGAAGTACCGCGCTGTTTAAGCGTATGCCTTTGACAACGGTTCACATTCCGTATTGCCAAAGGCGGCACGCCTTATCTCCGCTGTTTTTAAGGAGTGAGGATATGCTGCAGAAAGAGGGAGAAGTAAGGATCCCCGCTGGCTGTGCGATTTCGGGTTTTATCAACAGAAGCGGAAGACGCACAAGCGGAAAGGTGATAGTTGATTCCATAGCCTGTATGCACGAGCGCTCAAACGGCTTGGGCGGAGGCTATGCGGGGTATGGTATTTACCCCGAGTACAAAAATCAGTACGCGTTTCATGTGTTTTACGATTCGAGCGAGGCAAGAGTTAAGACCGAGGCGTTTCTCGACAGACATTTCGACGTGGTAAACCTTTCGAGGATACCTATCAGAAAAAATCCGAACATAACCGACGAGCCGCTTATATGGCGTTATTTCGTAAATCCGCTGCCGACAAAGCTTGCGGACAGCCAGCTTGATGAGAGGACGTTCGTCGCGCGCTGCGTAATAAGAATAAACGACCAGATAGACGGCGCTTATGTATTTTCGAGCGGCAAGAATATGGGCGTTTTCAAGGCGGTCGGCTATCCCGAGGACGTAGGCGATTTCTACCGTCTGGAAGAATACAGCGGCTATGCCTGGACTGTCCACGGAAGATACCCCACGAACACACCCGGCTGGTGGGGCGGAGCGCATCCGTTCTCGCTGTTGGACTACACTATCGTCCACAACGGCGAGATCTCGTCCTATGACGCAAACAGGCGATTTATCGAAATGTTCGGATATAAGTGCAACCTTCTTACGGATACCGAAGTAATCACATACATCATAGATTATCTTCACAGACGTCTCGAAATGCCGCTTGAGGATGTGGCGAAGGTCATAGCCTCGCCGTTCTGGAGCGAGCTTGAAAGCGGAAAGTTCAGCCCCGAGGACACTGAAAAATACAAGCATTTCAGAAACGCTTATTCGAGCCTGCTTATCACAGGACCTTTCTCGATAATATTGGGCTATAACAACGGACTCATGGCTTTAAATGACAGACTTAAGCTGAGGAGCATGGTCTGCGCGGAAAAGGGCGATACACTGTTCATTTCCTCGGAGGAGTGCTCTATAAGGACGATGTGCCCCGATGTGGACAGGATATGGTCGCCGCGCGGAGGCGAGCCTGTTATCGCCGAGCTTGACAAATACGCCGCGGAAAGGGTGGGTAAATAATGGCTGTAAATTTTAATAATCCTCTTTTCGAGGTGTTGAGAAACCCCGACCGCTGTATCAGGTGCAGAGTCTGCGAAAGACAATGCGCAAACGAGGTACATAAATACGACGCGGACTCGGACAAAATGTTCTCAAACGAGATGAATTGCGTTGACTGTCAGAGGTGCGTTTGTCTGTGTCCTACGCAGGCGCTTAAGATACGTCCCAACGAAAACCAGTTTCGTCAAAACGCAAACTGGAATATGCAGATAATGGACGAGGTCTATAAGCAGGCAGGCTCGGGCGGAGTTCTGCTTTCGGCAATGGGTACGCCGAAGGACTATCCCGTATATTGGGACAAGATACTTTTAAACGCCTCACAGGTAACAAACCCGCCTATCGACCCGCTCAGAGAACCTATGGAGACCAAGACCTTCCTTGGCAAAAAGTCGCAGAAGATCACATACGACAAGAACGGAAAGGCGCAGTTTGAGAAAACGCCTTATCTCGAGCTTGACGTTCCGATAATGTTTTCGGCGATGTCGTTCGGCTCTATCAGCAAAAACGCTCACGAAAGCCTTGCGAAAGCCGCGACAAAGCTCGGTACATTCTACAATACCGGCGAGGGCGGACTCCACCGCGACTTCTACCAGTACGGCGCGAACACCATCTGCCAGGTGGCTTCGGGACGCTTCGGCGTATTCAAGGGCTATCTTGACGCGGGCGCGGCTATCGAGATAAAAATGGGACAGGGCGCAAAGCCCGGTATCGGCGGACATCTCCCCGGAATGAAGATAGACGAGGAAATTTCCAAAACGCGTATGATACCAATGGGCGCGGACGCTATCTCTCCCGCTCCTCACCACGATATTTATTCTATCGAGGACTTGCGTCAGCTTGTTCTGTCGCTTAAAGAGGCTACAAACTATGAAAAGCCCGTTATCGTAAAGATAGCGGCGGTGCATAATATTGCGGCTATCGCTTCGGGAATAGCGCGCTCGGGCGCGGATATCATCGCGATAGACGGCTTCAGAGGCGGTACGGGCGCCGCACCCACAAGAATACGCGACAATGTGGGTATTCCCATTGAGCTTGCTCTCGCGAGCGTTGATTCAAGGCTTCGCGACGAGGGCATAAGAAACGATGTTTCTATAGTTGTCGGAGGTTCTATCCGTTCGGCGGCGGACGTAGTAAAGGCGGTGGCTCTCGGAGCGGACGCGGTCTATATCGCAACCGCGGCGCTTTTGTCCATGGGCTGTCACCTGTGCAGAAGCTGCAACACGGGCAAATGCAACTGGGGAATAGCAACTCAGCGCGCGGATCTTGTCAAGCGTCTTAATCCCGCGATAGGCAGCGAAAGACTTGTAAACCTCATAACCGCCTGGGATCACGAGATAAAGGAAATGATGGGCGGAATGGGTATAAACTCTATCGAAGCGCTCCGCGGAAACAGGCTTATGCTGAGAGGCGTCGGGCTCACGCAAAAAGAGCTTGACATACTCGGCATCATGCACGCGGGTGAATAACGAAAGGAGCGGACTTTATGAAGAGAGTTTATGTAAACGAGGACTGGTGTCTGGCCTGTCACTTGTGCGAATATTACTGCGCGGCGGCAAACTCGGGCGCTCCGGATATGGTAAAGGCTTTCAATACCGACGGAAAAAAGCCTGTTCCGAGAATAAAGGTCGAAGAGGGCAAGAACGATAACGCGGGCGTAAATTTCGCCGTTCAGTGCCGCCACTGCGAGGCAAAGCCCTGCGTAAAGGGTTGTATAACAGGCGCGCTTTCGGTAAACGACGGAGTGGTTTCCGTGGACGAAAACAGATGCGTGGGGTGTTATACCTGCGTGCTGAGCTGCCCTTACGGCTGTGTCGTTATTGACGGCGAGGGACACAGGATACAGAAATGCGACCTGTGCGTGAAAAATCACGGCGGCGAGCCGGCGTGCGTTCAGGGCTGTCCGAACAGGGCAATAGTATTTGAGGAGAGGTGAGGACAGATGAATTACGTTATTATCGGAAACAGCGCCGCGGCGGTCGGAACGATAGCGGGTATCCGCGAGATAGACAGCGCCGGCAAAATAACCGTCATCTCCGACGAAAAATATCACACCTATTCCCGCCCGCTTATTTCATACTGGCTTGAGGGAAGAGTTACGGACAAGAATATATACTACCGCTCCGCTGATTTTTACGAAAAAAACGGCGTTGAGACCGTTTTAGGCAAAAAGGCTACTAAGATCGATACAAAGGAAAAGCGCGTGGTGCTTGAGGACGGGCTTTCCGTGCCTTATGACAAGCTTATGGTGGCGACGGGCTCAAAGCCGTTTGTGCCTCCTATGAAGGGACTTGAAAAGGTAAACTATCACACCTTTATGACCCTTGACAGCGTAAAGGCCATACGCTCGGAGATAAAAAAAGGAATGAAGGTGCTTATAATCGGCGCGGGACTTATCGGTCTCAAGGCTGCCGAGGCGCTTTCGGCGTATGAGACGGATATCACCGTGATAGACCTTGCCGACAGGATACTGCCGTCTATTCTCGACGTTAAATCGGGAATGAAGATGCAAAAGCATATTGAAAAGCACGGCGTGAGATTTATCCTGAAAACCTCCGCGGAGGAATTTTCGGAGCATTCGGTAAAGCTTCAGAACGGAATGACCGTGGATTTCGATATGCTTATCGTAGCGGTCGGAGTTCGCCCGAACACCGAGCTTATCTCCGACGCGGGAGGAAAGGTAGAGCGCGGAATTATCACGGATATGACGCAGAAGACCTCGCTTGACGATATTTATTCGGCGGGCGACTGCACCGTAAGCTACGACGCGGCGGCGGAAACGGACAGGATCCTCGCGATACTGCCCAACGCCTATTTACAGGGCGAGACCGCGGGACGCAACATGGCGGGCAGAGAAAACTATTATGTAAACGCCATTCCGATGAACGCCATAGGGCTTTTCGGTCTGCACATAATTTCCGCGGGAGATTACAACGGCGAGGAATATGTTGCTGAAACCGAGAATACCTATAAAAAGCTGGTGTTCCGCGACAACAAGCTGAAGGGATATATTCTGCTCGGAGATGTTGAAAGAGCGGGAATTTACACGGGCATTATCAAAGAGGGACTTGACATAAGCGAGGTAGACGAAGACCTGCTTAAGGAAAAGCCGCAGATGATGATGTTCTCAAAGGAAAGACGCGAAGAAAAGCTCGGAGGTATTGTAAGATGAAAATAGACGCGGCAAAAATGGGATATTCCGAGCTTAACAAGACTATCCGCGAGAGCGACGAGAGCCGTTTCGAGCTTGAAAACGTTCTGGGACAGCGCTATGTCGGCGCGGGAAGCAGTGACAAGGAGATACTCATTTCGGGAACTCCCGGAAACGCTCTCGGAGCGTATCTTAACGGTTCGAAAATTATTGTTCACGGAAACGCTCAGGACGCTATCGGCGATACCATGAACGACGGCGCTATCATCGTTCACGGAAGCTGCGGCGATACCACGGGTTATGCCATGCGTTCGGGTGAGATATATGTTGAGAAAAACGCGGGCTACCGTGTGGGAATACACATGAAGAGCTATAAGGAGCAATATCCTATCATCGTTATAGGCGGAAAGGTAGGAGATTTTCTCGGCGAATATCAGGCGGGCGGAATTATAATCGTTCTCGGAATAGGCGCTGAGGGCTGTCCTGTCGGGAGCTTCTGCGGAACGGGAATGCACGGCGGCGAGATGTTTATCAGAAGCGACGAGGCTCCCGCGGGACTTCCGGCTCAGGTGTGCTGTACAGAAGCAACTCCCGAGGAAAAGGAGCAGATACGCCGCTATATCGACCGCTTTGTAAAGCATTTCGGAAACAGCACCGACGAGCTGTTAAACTCGAAATTCTATAAGCTTATCCCTAACTCGGCAAATCCTTACAAACAGCTTTATGTAAACAACTGACATTTAAGAGCGGACACAAATCGCGGAGTATTTATATACGCCGCGGTTTCGGTCTGCAAGGCTGTATTTCGAGTTGGAGCCAACATCCCAACATCCGAGGAGAGTTTATGAAGATATTCATCAACGCTAAAACTGAAGATGTCTGTAAAGATCTGCGCGAGATCCTCAGCGAGCTTGCGCAGGACTTTGTGCTGTGCTTTGATGACGAAACGCAGTATGATCTCGCCGGCTGTGACGCTATTGTCGTTTCCGTGCCGCTGAGAAGCGAGTTCGGGCTGAATTTCGTAAACGAGGCGTCAAAGCTTACCACGGCGCCGATAGTAGTGCTTGCGCGCGCGGATATAGCTGACGACGTTCAGCGAAGGATAAAGTTTACTGGAGCGTTTGTTGTTGAAAAACCGTTTAAGAAAAGCGTTCTGCAAAGCGCGCTTAAAATGGCGGCATTCGCAAAGGAAAACATAAACCGCCTTGAGGACGAGAAGAATCAGCTCACAAAGCAGCTCGATGACGTGAAAATAATCGACCGCGCGAAGTGCTGCCTTATACAGTATCTTAACCTCACGGAGGAGCAGGCGCACCGTCACATACAAAAGCAGGCGATGGACACGCGGAGATCACAGCGGGAAATAGCGGAGGACGTGTTGAGAACCTACCTTATAAACAATTGATAAAGCGCGCGGAGTGTAAAATTTCCGCGTGTTTTTTCTTCAATAAACCGCACGGTTAAGCCAATGTTAAGTTTGGTTGACAAACTTCAAGCGAAAATTGGTAGACATATTCAACAAAAAAATGTATAATAAGGACAACAAAGGTACTTTTGAAATCATTAACTAAGGAGAAGCACGATGACATTTGCGGAAAAACTTATGGAACTCAGAAGGCAAAAGGGCTGGTCGCAGGAGGAGCTTGGCGAAAAGCTCGGCGTAACGCGGCAGACAGTCTCGAAATGGGAGCTTGGCTCGACGACGCCCGAAATGGAGAAATTGGCGGCTATAAGCGACCTTTTCGGGATAACAACAGACGAGCTTATCAAAGGAAAAGCCGCCGAAAACACCGACGTGATCACGGAGAAAAAAACTCGTTTTTCGGGCGGTGAATATAAAAGCGAAAAGACGTGGCGGGGGATGCCGGTCGTTCACATCAGCGTTAAGGGCTGTGCGCGCGGAGTCATTGCCATAGGTCTTGCAGCAAAGGGCGTTGTCGCTATAGGTCTTGCGTCGATCGGAGTTGTATCAATAGGGCTTGTGTCCTTGGGGATTATTGCTATCGGAATGTTTGCTGCGCTGGGGGTATTTTCCACCTCGTTGATATCATTCGGAATCGTAGCGGTAGGAAGCTTTGCACTCGGAGTCTTCTCTCTGGGCGGAATGTCCGTGGGCTGGCTGGCATTCGGCGGGATCGCCACGGGACAATATGCCTTCGGCGGCTTGGCATCGGGAACGATCGTGGTAGGCGGAACAGGCAACGGCGTTATAGCCGTCGGCGGTGCAATGACGGGAGAAATAGTGCTCACAGCGCCGGTTTCCGCGGATGAATTCCGGGCGATAGTGACCGAGCGGCTGCCCGATACGCCGAAATTTATCGTGGATATGTTCGCGTGGTTCGCGGAAAATTTAGAGGCGCACGACGTGAGCATACAGGCAACTCGCGAGATTATTTTATAACAACAATACCGCGGCGAACAGCCGCGGTTATTTGTTGTCTTTAGCAAAAGCTTGTATTCCCCAAGTCCCGAAAGTAAAATTTTTCCATAAAATTCCCTTAAAATCACACGGGTTTTTATGGTTGACTTTTTAGAAAATATATGGTATAATTGACTAAATGTTAGCTGTTTTTCTTGAAATAGGAATTTATATTTATTACTCGGTTGGTATGGTTTTTGTGGTTTAATAGTACTGTCAAGTATGGGGGACACAATTGTATGAGCGGAAAAAAATGTTCATTTCATGTCAGACGTTTGTTTTTATTCTTGCTTTCGGCGGTAATTGCGCTTTCCTGCCTGCTTATTCCCGTCAGTGACGCTTATGCTGAGGAGAATGACGCTGCAAAGGGATATTTTACGTTTCTCTACGATAACAGCAACGGTCTTCCGACGTCAGAGGCAAACGCCGTTGCCCAGACAAACATCGGATTTATCTGGATAGGCGGATACAGTGGGCTTACAAGGTATGAGGGAACCGAATTCCACCACTTTGAGTCGTCCACGGGCATTAACAGCGTCAATTGTCTGTATGTGGACTCCAAGGACCGTTTGTGGATAGGAACAAACGACAGCGGTATCGCGGTGCGCCAGAACGCGCAGTTCCAATTCTGGGGAAGAAATGAGGGATTGCACTCCTTGTCTGTCCGCGCGATCTGCGAGGACGCGGCGGGGAATATCGTCTTTGCGTCGACCGAGGGCATGGGATATATCGACAGCGACGGTACAGTGCGCAGGATAGAAGATCCCAGGATCAAAGAAAAGTATGTTCGCCGCCTGAAGGCAGACAAGGACGGGATCATCTACGGCGTCACAATGGACAACTGCTTCTTTACACTGGAAAACCTGGAGCTTACTTCATTTTATAACTCTGAAAATGTTGGCGTCAAAGATGTGGTCAGCATCACCCCCGACCCGAATGAAAAGGGCAGGGTCTATCTCGGCACCGGCAGCTCCAAGATAATAATCGGAAATATGTTTGACGGAATGAGGAGCACAAGGACTATTTCCGCCGCTCCGCATGAATTTATCAACGACATCTGTTTCGCTTCGGATAATAAAATATGGGTAGTTTCAAATAACGGACTTGGGTATTTTGATAAAAACATGAAATACATGGAATTGAAAAATTCCGCGATGACCAGCTCGATAACTTCAATAATGGAAGACCGCGAGGGCAATCTGTGGTGTGCGTCTTCCAGACAGGGCGTTATGAAGGTCGTAAGATCTCCCTTTGTGGATATCACCGGTATTTCCGGTTTGGACCGTGTAGTGGCAAATACCACCTGTATTTATCAGGATGACCTGTATATCGGTACAGATGTGGGACTCCAGCTTCTGGATAAGAACTATAACATAAAGTCAAATGTCCTTACAGAGCTGCTTGAGGGAGTGAGAATACGTAGTATCAAGGCGGATTCGTCGGGAAATCTCTGGCTGTGTACCTACAGCACCTACAGCGATTACGGTCTGATATGCTATCACGGAGACGGCACTTATACGACCTTCAACGAAGCCTCGGGAATGGTTTCCAGCAAGATAAGGACACTGACGGAGCTGTCGGACGGCACTATTGCCGTCGCGAGCAGCGGCGGCGTCAATCTGATAAAGGACGGCAGGGTCATAGATACATATAACGAAGATGACGGCATAACAAACACCGAGATATTAAGCATTGCCGAGGGCGATAACGGAAGTATCTATTTCGGCAGCGACGGCGGCGGTCTTTACATAATAAAAGACGGCAAGCTTAGGTGTTTTGGTCTTGACAACGGTCTGAAGTCGCAGGTCATCATGCAGCTTCATAAGGATGAGCAGAGGGGCGTATACTGGGTCGTTACGGGAAATTCCATTGCGTACATGAAGAACGAGCAGATATATACGCTTACGAATTTTCCGTATTCCAACAACTTTGATATGCAGTTTGACAACCAGGGCGGCATCTGGATTTTGAGTAGCAACGGCATCTATTTTGTAAACGGCGACAATCTGCTTTCCAATGAAAGCCTGGTGTATTCCTTCTATGATATCCGCAGCGGTCTGCCGAGTATAGCGACCGCGAACTCAAGAAATTACATTTCGCCCGACGGAACCCTGTATATTGCCGGAGGCTCGGGCGTCAGCAGCATAAACATCAACACCGCGCGAGAAGGCAAGAACAATGTAAAGCTGACGGTCCCGTTTGTGGAAATAGACGGCGAGGAAATTTTCATAAGAGAAGGCGATACTATCCGTGTTCCGTCTGACTGCAACCGTTTTACGATCTACGCGTATGCCATGACATACGCCCATAACCCTCAGGTGAGCTACTACATAGAGGGCTTTGACAAAGAACCTATAGTTGTGCCAAAGCACGAGCTGAAGCCTATAAGCTTTACCCGCCCGCACAGCGGAGAGTATGTTTTCCATATGTCGATAATCGACGTCATGACCGAAGAGGAATTAAACTCTATCGCTGTAAATATCGTGGTGGAAAAGGCGTTTTACGAAAACTGGTGGTTCTGGATGATAATAGTCGGCGCGGTCGCGTTGATAGTATTTCTGACCATCTGGATATATATCCGCCGAAAAATGCGAAAGCTGGAGGAGAAAGAAAAAGAAAACCGAGCCTTTATCAGAGAGATAATTCAGGTTTTCGCGAAAAGTATAGACGTAAAGGACGAGTATACCAACGGTCACTCCTTCCGTGTGGCGATATACACAAAAATGATAGCGGAAAAAGTAGGGTACAGCGAAGCCGATGTCGAGAAATTCTATAATATCGGTCTTATGCATGATATCGGAAAGATCCTTGTTCCTAATGAGATACTCAATAAACCGGGCAGGCTTTCGGATGACGAATTTGTGGAAATGAAAAAGCACGCCACCAACGGATATGATATCCTTAAAGAGGTTGAAGCTTTACCCGAGCTTGCTCTGGGCGCGGGCTTCCACCACGAAAGAATGGATGGAAAGGGCTATCCTTTCGGAAAGAAAGCTGATGAGATTCCGCCTGTGGCGCAGATGATAGCCGTGGCGGATACCTTCGACGCTATGTATTCCACAAGACCCTACCGTCCAAAGATGCCTATCGAAAAGGTAATAGCCGAGCTTAAACGAGTGTCGGGCACACAGCTCAACGAGAAATATGTAAACGCCTTGCTGGAGCTTATCGAAGAAGGAAAAGTAGACGAGGTCGAAAGCTCATAAAGCTGAAAAAACAAAATAAGAATGCGGGTATTCGCGTATAAAGCGAATATCCGCATTTGTCTTTAAAGGATCTGTTTCACGCAAACTGCGCGTTGTACAGGTCGGCATAAAAGCCCTGTTTTTCCATAAGCGCGTCGTGATTACCCTGCTCGATGATATCGCCGTCCTTCATAACGAGTATGATGTCGGCGTTTCGGATAGTGCTCAGTCTATGGGCGATTATAAAGCTTGTTCTGCCTTTCATGAGGTTATCCATTGCCTTTTGTATGCGCTGCTCTGTTCTGGTATCTACCGAGGACGTAGCCTCGTCAAGTATCAGCACGGGATTGTCTGCCAAGATCGCTCTCGCGATAGTCAGAAGCTGCCGCTGACCTGCCGAAACATTGGTCGCGTCCTCGTTAAGCTCGAAGTCATAGCCGCCCGAAAGCGTACGGATAAAGTGGTCGGCGTGAGCCGACTTCGCCGCGGCGATGACCTCCTCGTCCGTCGCGTCAAGCCTGCCGTAGCGGATGTTTTCCATTATACTGCCCTTAAACAGCCATGTATCCTGCAATACCATACCAAACGCGTTTCTGAGCTCGTTTCGGTTGTAGCTTTTGAGATTGTTTCCGTCAAGCATTATCTCGCCGCTGTTTACGTCATAAAACCGCATAAGCAGCTTTACCATGGTGGTTTTTCCGGCGCCTGTAGGACCGACGATCGCTATCTGCTGACCCTCGTTTACATGAGCGTTGAAGTCCTTTATGATTATCTGCTCGGGGTCGTAGCCGAAAGCGACGTGCTTAAAATCAACAACGCCTTTTACATTTTCAACGGATACCGCGTTTTCGGTGGTCTGATCCTCTTCCTCCTCCCCGAGGAATTCAAACACGCGTTCTGCCGCCGCCATCATCGACTGCATCATGGTAGTAACCTGCGCCATCTGCTGAATGGGCTGGGTAAAGTTTCTTACATAGATGATAAACGCCTGTATATCGCCTATCTGTATAGTGCCGTTGATAGCGAGGAACGCTCCCGAAATAGCCACTCCGACATAACCGAGATTTCCCACAAACTGCATTACAGGCATCATAAGTCCCGACAGAAACTGCGATTTCCAGGAGGATTCGTACAGCGTCGCGTTTGTATCGTCAAACTCCCCGATCACATCATTTTCTTTGCCGAACGCTTTTACCACCAAGTGCCCCGCGTAGTTTTCCTCTACCTGACCGTTTATGTGTCCGAGATACTCCTGCTGCTGCTTGAAGTATTTCTGCGATTTTTTCATAACGAACGCGATGAAAACAAGGCTTAACGGAAGTATCAGAAGCGTGATAAGCGTCATAAGCGGGCTTATCGTAAGCATCATAATAACAACGCCTATCAGCGTCGTAACAGACGTAATAAGCTGTGTAACACTCTGGTTAAAGCCGTTTCCGAAGGTGTCCACGTCGTTGGTTATGCGCGAGAGCACCTCGCCGTGAGTCCTGCTCTCAAAGTATTTAAGCGGCATTCGGTTGATTTTCTCGGACAGCTCCTTGCGCAGTTTATAGCAGAGCTTCTGCGTGATAGTACTCATAGTCAGTCCCTGAACAAGGCTGAACAGATAGCTTATCCCGTACAGCAAAAGTACTGTAAGTAATATTTGCCCGATATATTCAAAATCAAGTCCGCCGCTTCCGGTGATTTTTCCCATAAGTCCTTCGGACAGCGCGGTTGTAGCTTTTCCTAAGACCTTGGGGCTTACTATATGAAATACCGCGCTCGCGACGGCGCATATCATGACTGCGACTACGCCAATTTTATAACCGCCTATATAGTTCAGCGTCTTTCTAAGCGTTCCCTTGAAATCCTTAGCCTTTTCAAATTGTCCTCTTCCTCTCATTCCGGGCGGCATTATTCTCCCTCCTTTGCGGTGATACTGCGCTCAAATTCAGCCTCCGAAAGCTGAGACTGAGCTATCTGCTTATATTCCTCGCACTCTTCTACAAGCTGTCTGTGAGTGCCTTTTCCTATCATTTTTCCGTCTTCCAAAACGATTATCTGGTCGGCGTTTAAGATCGTGCTTACGCGCTGCGCGACAATTATCACCGCCGCGTCCTTTGTCTTTTCGGAAAGCGCCTTTCTAAGCGCCGTATCGGTCTTGAAGTCGAGCGCCGAAAAGCTGTCGTCAAAAATGTACACCTTCGGGTCTCTCGCGATAGCTCTCGCAATCGACAGACGCTGTTTCTGACCTCCCGAGACATTGGTGCCGCCCTGAGATATCGCGCTATCAAAACCGTTCTCTTTTTCGTTTATGAATTCGAGAGCCTGCGCGATTTCCGCCGCTTTCTTTATATCGTCTTCCGAGGCGTTCGGCGCGCCGTAGGCGATGTTGGAATTGATGTCGCCGGAGAACAGTATAGCCTTTTGCGGAACATATCCTATCTGCGCTCTGAGCGTATCTATCGACATATCTCTTACATCATTGCCGCCGATCGAGATCACGCCCTCCGTTGCGTCAAAGAAACGCGGTATCAGTTTTACGAGCGTAGACTTACCGCAGCCCGTGCTTCCGATGATAGCGGTGGTTTTTCCAGGCTCAGCGGTAAAATCAATATCCGAAAGCACGTTTTCCTCTCCGTCGGGATATCTGAAGCTGACGTGGTCGAACCTTATCGCCGCGTTTTCCGGTGCCGCCGTAACAGCGTCTTTCTTGTCAACTATCGTCATTTCTGTATCGAGAACTTCCTGTATTCTGTCCGCCGCAACGCCCGCTCTCGGAAGCATAATGGAGATCATCGTTATCATCAGGAACGACATTATGATTATCATCGAGTAATTGATAAACGCGGTCATAGCGCCGACCTCAAGCAAGCCCTCGTCGATCTTCTGCGCCGCCGTCCAGATTATAAGCACCGACACGCCGTTCATGATAAGCATAAGCGTCGGCATCATGACGGACATTATTCTGTTGGTAAACAGCATTATCTTGGTGAGGTCATTGTTCGCCCCGTCAAAGCGCTGTTCTTCGCGTCTCTCGCGCCCGAACGCGCGTATCACGGGAATACCCGTTAAAATTTCTCTCGCGACAAGATTTACCTTGTCAACAAGCGTCTGCATTATCTTGAATTTCGGCATAGCCACGAAAAACAGCACCGCGATAAGACACAAGACCAGACCGATAGCTAAAACTATTATCCAGCTCATTCCCGATTCATACCGGCTGATGTTTATTATACCGCCCGCCGCTAAGATGGGGGCGTACAATACCATTCTCAGCAGCATTACCGTTACAAGCTGTATCTGCTGAACGTCGTTCGTGCTTCTTGTAATAAGCGACGCGGTGGAGAATTTGTCAAGCTCCGCGCTTGAAAATCCGATGACCTTAGTAAACACCTTATGCCTCAGATCGCGTCCGACGCCCGCCGCCGTTTTAGAAGCGAGAAAGCCGACAATGATAGCCACCGACGCCATTATCAGCGCCATAATAAGCATTTTACCGCCCGTGCGCCACAGATAATCCGTCTGCATTTCCTGTATATCCACTCCGCAAAGCTCGTATTGCTCACGCGCGAATTGCTTTGCCATGGAGGTTATGATAGAGTCGCCGAGCGTGCCGAGCTGTTCTTCAAACACTCCGCGGATATCGAGCAAAAGCGTCGGACTTGTTATGTCAACGCCCATTTCCGATAAAACCGCCTGAACCGCTTGGAATTGCGCGAGCTGTTCGGAAGTCATCATACTCGGGTCAAACGCTGACATATCCATTTCGCCAAAGCTTGAAAAATCCATTCCCGCCGTCTGAGAGCCTTGCTGAGAGGTCATCATGTACACTATCGCGATAACCTTCGCGAACTCATTGTCAAGCTCTTCCCAATCTCCGCTGTCTGTTGAGGACAATGCGTAAAAACCGCTGCTTTCGTCATAAGTAAAGGCTTTGCCCCAGTCCGCTTTTTCCTCTTCGTTCAGAAAAGCCTCTACTCCTTTAAATCCGCCCGCCGTAATTTTTTCCGGCACGGCGTGTTCTATTCCCGAATTTGAGATACCCACGTCTATAAGTCCCGAGGTATAATCCGGCAGCGACAGGTCGCAGAATGCCTGAACGATAAGCAGCGCGAATATCAACACCACAAAATACCAGTATTTCACAAGGTTGCGAAAAATATTTTTCATTCGTTTTTGTTCTCCTTTCTGTAATTATAAGTTTGGTTTATCTTCAATACAGCACGAGTACTCTTCAAGAGCTTTTCTGATTTTTTCGGAGATACGGATAAACTCCTCAAGCTCCTTTTTTCCCACCTTTTCAACCAGAATTTCCATTTCGGCGAGAATGTGTTCTCTTAGCTGTTTAACATAATCAATTCCCGCCTGAGTTATTCTGACAACGGTATTCCGCGCGTCCGATGAGGAGCGTTCCCGTATTACAAGCCCGTTTTTTTCCATGCTTTTCAAAAGCGCCGCAATTCGTGCTGTGCTGACATTAAGCTCCCGCGAAAGCTCGCCCGCTATGACCTCGTGGTCTGATTCCTCGAGATATACAAGCACAAATCCTATCCCGCGGCGGCTCTCGTCGATTTTTCCCAAAAAACCGTGAGGGCGGCAGGAACATATTTTGGCTATAAGCTCCTGCGCGTCATCTCTCGCGCTCATAATTTCACCGCCTCTCCTGATTTGCCTAACACTATTAGGCATTATATCATTATGAACCGAACGTGTCAATAGAAATACCAGAAATTTATTGAAGTTTTACAGAATAATCACAGTCGGTGGATAAAAACAAAGCATAATAAACGAAAACAGGCACCGCTATTAGTGCCTGTTTGTATTTCTGTATTCGTCCAGAAATCTGTGTATCTTGCCCTTGCATACTTCATTAGTGCCGCTTTCACCGATCAAGCCGCGTATTTTTCCAAGCAGCTCTCTCGCTTTGCTTTCGTCGGTGAATTCTATCTCCGCCTCATAGTCGCGCTTTGTGAAATACTCGCTCATGTCGAGGTCAAGCTCCGCTCCGTCAAAGCGTTTTACAAGGCGCTTTGTAAACAGCTTACCTATGCGCTTTACACTTGGCAGCCCGTCTACCCCCGAAAACGCAGACAGCGCCGGTCCCCAGATATTTTCGAACAGCCCGTCAACCTTTTGTTCTATCTCAATGCGCGAAAATTCCTTATCGGTCGGAAGCTTCATCTGTAAGTAAAATTCCCCGTCTATTTCCCTCACGCGCACCGTTATTCTCTGTGCGGAAAGCGACAAGTCGTCCGTATCAAAATAGTGGTTGGTCTGCAAAACAGTCTCGTCCCATGAAAACTCATTAAAAAGCCGCTCATACTGCTCTTTTGTCAGCATTATCTTAAATTCGTTCTCTATCATAAATAACCCTCGATCCCTCTTATTGAAACCTCTCCCGAGCTTACCTCAAACCGCCCGCTTTCATCCTCGCAGATAAGACAGCCGTTTTGCGCGATATCGACCGCCGTTGCCCTGCGCTCGTTGTCTCCGTGTAAGATCCTGACCTCGCGGCCGATGTTTATAACTCGATTTTTGTATTCTCCGTAACACGCGCAAAACATTTCTTTCGCGCGAATGCTTACCTTTTCAAGAATTGTTTCACACAGCTTTTTTTCAGACAGCTCAATTCCGGAAAGCGTTTTAAGCGAGGCTGCGTTCAAAAGTCCGACCGATCTGAAATATTCCTCGCTTTGAGAAACATTTACACCTATTCCGCAGATAACATTTATACAGTCACCGATTTTAACACTCTCGCATAAAATACCACAGACCTTGTGATTTTCAATGATAATGTCGTTTGGCCACTTTATCCCCGCCTTTTCCGAAAGCATGGAATAAAGCTCGGATACAGCGTCGCAGACTGCTAAGCCAACGCGCGCGGTGAGTGCGGAAACATCGGGCGGATCTTTCAAAAGCACAGACATCGCCAGCATTCCGTTCGAGGTTTCCCAACTGTGTCCGCGCCTGCCCCTGCCCGAGGTCTGTCTTTCGGCTGTAACGCAGGTCATATCCGAAAGGGATTCACAGCGGTTTCTCAGCCAGTCGTTTGTCGAGCTTGTTTCCTTTAAGAAAATAATCTCACTCATCTGTCATTAACCTCAAAGCTCGTGAATATTCATAGATATGGCGCGGTTTTTGTCGTTTATCTCAATTATCCCGCAGGACGCTTTGGAGCCTCCTCTCGGACGCGCGGCGCTTCCCGGGTTCATGATGTAAACGCCGTTTACCGTTTCGCAGAACGGAACGTGTGTATGACCGTAAAGAGCGATCTCACATTTTGCGTCAATTGCCTCTGCCGCAAGCAAGTTAAGCGTCATATTGACTAAAAACGTATGCCCGTGGCAGCAGAACAGCTTTACCTTGCTTTTTGTTGTGACAACGCGGGTTGTATCATGAAAACCATAGTCGCAGTTTCCGCCGACATAAACCGCCGGCATCATCGGATAGAGTGCCGAAAGATCCTCGAAATCGCGTTCTCCGTCGCCGAGGTGGATAAGCAGCTCCGCGTCGGAGTGCTGTTCATAAGCCAGCTTTAACGCTCCGAAGTCGCCGTGAGTATCGGAAACAACAAGAATTTTCATAAACACCTCCATGATACTTTTAAGTTTAACTTAAAGATTATAACACAATTAAAGAGTTATTTAAAGTATTTTAGGAGAATTTTGTTAATAATGCACAATATTGATTAGAGGAGGAATTCATCATGAATGGTATGAGTTATGATAAACTTATAGAGGCAGCGAGTAAAAAGCTCGGAACCTCTCCGGAGCAGCTTCGCAAAACACTCGAGAACGGAGATATGAAGGCGCTTTCACAGAGCCTTTCTCAATCCGATAAGGAAAAGCTCCGTGCGATATTGGCGAATAAAGAGCTTATGCAAAAGCTCAAAAGCGCGTCTTCACCCGAGGACGTTATGAGAATAATCGGGAAATAACGGCTTTATAACAAAAGCTCGGCTGAACGGAGGGCGCGTGTGGATAATATTGAAGAAATGCTGCGGGCGCTTGTCGGCGATGAAGGCGAAGAGCAAAACCGCTGTGACTGTAACGAATGCCGCGAATATGACAAAGAACAGTCAGAGGGCTTGTTGTCGGGTCTTGACCCCGAAATGCTTATAAAGCTTATGGGGCTTTTGGAAACTCTTAATCAGCCGGATGACAGCGAACGTTTTCTGCTCGCGTTAAAGCCGCTTTTGCGCACTGAAAACAGAGCGAAAATAGACTCGGCGTTAAGACTGATAAAGCTGTTTACAGTGCTTCCGATAATCAAAGAAGCGGGAATTCTCGACAATCTGATTTAAAGCATTTTCGGCAGTGTTTTTTTTATAATTTTTTGCGGAATTTTTTCGGAATTTTTTATTGTTATTTTTTCAGATTTTTTTATAGATTTTTCTGCGATTTAAAGAGGTGATTTTTTATGGTTTGCAATACCACGCAATCGGCGTTTTACAGGGTTATAGCGGAGTATAACGAAAGCTGTTCGGAAAAGGATAAAAATTGCTCGGATTTTTGTAAAAAAACACACAAAAAAAACTGTGAAAAAAATTGCGGAAATTCACCTGATAAATTCAAAAAAAATCATACTGAAAAACCACATGAAAATAATTGCGGAAATTACAGCAAAAATTATAATAAAATACCCGTAAAAAACCCGAATAAATCTCCGTCGGATATTTTTTCGGACAGCGATTTTCTGCTTATCTGCGCGCTCATTTATATTTTGTACAAAAACGGCGCGGATCAGAAAATAATTTTGGCTCTGATTTTTGTGCTTATTAGCTGAACTGCACAAAAATTTGTGAAAAAATCATTGAAATTCTCTGCGAAAGTGCTTGAAAATAATTTCGAAATGTTGTATAATACCATTAAGATATTGTTTCTAAAGGCGTTTTATGCAGTAAGAGTATCCGGTATTTGTCCGTTTTAAACAGAGAGCCGCGGGCGGTGAGAAGCGGCGCGGACTTCCGGAGAAGTGCGGCTGCAGAGCCGGTCGGAGGAAATGCCGATCCGTTTTCCGCGTTAAGGACAACAAGGGGCAGACTTTGCCCGAAGCGAAGTGGAACAGCGCATAACAACGCCTTCGCGCCTATTCAGGCGCGGATTTTTTGTTTTATTGAGTATATTTTGTGATTTGGAGACATTATGTTTGACAGACTTAAAGAGGAAATTGCGTCGATAAAAGAGCGCGATCCCGCGGTGAAATCTAATCTTGAGGTGCTTCTTCTTTACCCGTCCTTTCGGGCGGTGAGGGATTACCGTATGGCGCACTGGTTTTATGTGCGGGGACATTACTTCATGGCGCGCTGGATCTCACAGCGCTCACGCCATGCTACGGGAATTGAGATACACCCCGGCGCTAAAATAGGCAAGGGGCTGTTTATAGACCACGGCGCGGGCGTTGTCATCGGCGAGACGACCGAGATAGGCGACAACTGCACGCTGTATCAGAACGTAACGCTCGGCGGTACGGGAAAGGATGTCGGAAAACGACACCCTACTCTCGGAAATAATGTTATGGTAGGAGCGGGAGCGAGAGTGCTGGGTCCTTTTAAAATAGGAGACAATTCCAAGATCGCCGCGAATGCCGTGGTGCTTGAAGAGGTCCCGCCCGACTGCACGGCGGTCGGCGTTCCGGCGAGGGTCGTGAAAAGAAACGGCATTCGTGTCTCAAACAGCGACCTCGACCAGGTGCATATTCCCGACCCCGTTTCGGAGATCATGTGCAGACAGCGTATCCTCATAGAAAATCTGCAAAAGCAGGTAGACGGTCTGCAAAAGCAAATAGACGAGCTTAAGAAAGGATAAGTGGGTAAAAGATGAAAATATACAACACAATGACCGGAAAAAAAGAGGAACTTAAACCCGTGACCGAGGGCACCGTAAAAATTTACTGCTGCGGTCCGACGGTATACAACCTCATTCATATCGGAAACGCCCGCGCGCTGTGCGTTTTCGACGCGCTTCGCAGATATCTCGAGTACAGAGGGTACAAGGTGTTTTACGTTCAGAATTTCACGGACGTTGACGATAAGATAATCAGAAAGGCCAACGAAACGGGAAAAACCTCGCTTGAGGTTTCGGAAAACGCGATAAAGGAATATTTTATCGACGCACAGGGGCTTAATGTCCGCAAAGCTGATGTTCACCCCAAGGTCACGGACAACATGGGAATTATAATCGACATCGTAAAGACGCTTGTAGAAAAGGGCTATGCCTACGAAGCGGACGGCGACGTATATTTCGAGACAGCTAAGTTTTCGGAATACGGAAAGCTTTCGCACCAGCCTCTTGACGACCTTAAGGCGGGAGCGCGTATAGAAGTCGGCGAGAAAAAGCGCGACCCTATGGATTTCGCGGTGTGGAAGGCGGCAAAGCCCGGCGAGCCGTACTGGGAGTCGCCTTTCGGACGCGGCAGACCCGGCTGGCATATCGAATGCTCGGCAATGAGCCGCCATTATATCGGCGACACCATTGATATCCACGGCGGCGGAGCGGACCTTATCTTCCCGCACCATGAGAATGAGATAGCCCAGAGCGAGTGCGCGACGGGCTGCGCGCTTGCGAATATCTGGATGCACAACGGAATGCTCAATGTTGACAACAAAAAGATGTCCAAATCCGCGGGAAATTTCTTCCTTGTGCGCGATATGGCGAATGAGTTCGGCTATGAGCCTATCCGCTTTATGCTGCTTTCGGTCCATTACAGAAGCCAGCTCAACTACACCACCGAGGTCATCGAAAGCTGCAAGGCTGCGCTTTCGAGGCTGTACAACTGCCGCGAGCTTATGGAGCGCGTTTTAAAGACCGCGAAAGACGGCGCGGCTTCCGAGCAGGCAAAGGCTGACGCGAAGACTGCCAAAGACGATTTTGACGCGGCGCTCGAGGACGATTTCAACACCGCCGACGCTATCGCGGCGATCTTCGAGTTTGTCAGAAAGATAAATACCGCGGTTTCGGGCGCGGAGATCACAAAAGAAGATGTGAAAATTTATCTTGATGAATTTAACTCATTGACAAATGTGCTTGGTTTGTTGTATAATAAGAATGATGATGAAATTCCCGAGGAAGTAAAAGCTTTGGCTGAACAGCGCGCGGCGGCGCGAAAGGAAAAGAACTTCGCGCTGGCGGACGAGCTGAGAAGCAAAATAACCCAAATGGGATATATCGTAGAGGAAACAAAGCAGGGAACAGTTATCAAAAAGGCTTAAAACATTACAGACAAAAAGAGAGGAAGAAAAGATTGAAAATAAGAAATATATTTGCCGCAGGCATTTTGTGCGCGGGTCTGCTTTTGTCGGGCTGTAACAATGATGAGAGCGATTCGGGGGATTCCTTTCCCTTTCCCGACATCCTCGATTTTGACTATGGAATAACAAGCTCAAAGCCGGAGGAAATATCGGGCTTTGCGGGAAATCTCCCGGAGGTAACCCCCGAAGAGGGCGACCTTATCGCGGTATTTGAGATAGAGGGCTTCGGAACGATAAAGGCTGTCCTGTTTTCCGAGGCGGCGCCGCTCGGAGTCGAGAACTTCCAGAAGCTCGCAGAAGCGGGGTTTTATGAAGGACTTACGATACACCGCGTTGTAAAGGACTTTATGTTTCAGGGCGGCTCTACAAACGGCGACGGAACGGGCGGAGACGCGGCGGTAAACGGCGGCTCGTTCGGCATAGAAACGGCGCAGAACGCGCGGCATTATTACGGGGCGCTGTGCTACGCGAACGCGATGGGGCAGAACTCCACGCAGTTTTATATCGTAAACAACAACAAACCACAGGATCTTTCGGTATTCAATTATGATGAGTACAATAGCACCGTTGAGCAGTACAAGAGCCTTGTAAAAGAGGCAAATTCTCTTGGGTATACGGATTACGAGGAATATTACCGTTTTTGGGCGCAGTATTATCAGAATACGGTCGACTGGTTCAGAGGGGCTACAGACGAGATAAGCAAAAAGTACGGCGAGGTCGGCGGAACACCGTCGCTTGACGGAAACTATACCGTTTTCGGACAGGTTTATGATGGCTTTGACGTGATAGAGGCTATCTCGGCTGTCGAAGTTGTGGTCGCAAACGAGGATATTCCCTCAAAGCCCGTACAGGATATTATCATCAAGAGCGTAAAGGTCGTGGTTTACGGAGAGGATAACGGCTTGGATAATTCCGAGGGCTGATTGTAATTCGCGTTTGGTTTATTTTCAGGAATAAAGATCTCACACATCTGGAAAGGACATGCATATGAAATTGTTCAAAAAAATAACCGGTGTTGTTTTAGCCGCGGCGGCGGCTGTGTCATTAAGCGCCTGCACGGGTGTGGCGCCAGGAAATGTCGGCGACGTGGAGCTTAAAAACGGCGATCTGATAGCTGAGGTAACGTTTGAGGACTACGGGGTCATAAGATTCAAACTGTTTCCCGATGTAGCGCCCAATGCCGTGGAAAATTTTCAAAAGCTTGCAGAAAAAGGGTATTATGACGGACTGAAGATCCACCGCGTAGTTCCCGATACCTGTATACAGGGCGGTTCGCTCAACGGAGACGGAACGGGCGGCTCCGCGGAGATAGGCGACGGAACTTTTGCCACCGAAATAAGCCAGGACGCGCGCAATTTCTACGGCGCGGTCGGCTACGCGCACAACGGAGACGGACAGAACGCCACACAGTTTTATATTGTAACAAACAAGAAAATTCAGGATCTGTCGCAGTACGATCCGTCTAAAATGCGCGAGCAGGCCAACAGCTACACCGAATTGGCGGCGGCGATAACCGAGGAGGTTTCAGCCCTTAAAGACCAGTATACGATCCAGGCTGAATATTACAACAATCTTGCCGATATGTTTGAAAAGGCTTCGGACGAGGTTTTGGAAAAGTATCAGACTACTGGAGGATATCCCTTCTGGGACGGCGGATATACTGTTTTCGGACAGGTGTTCGAGGGATTTGACGTTCTGGATAAAATTTCCTCGGTAGAGCTTACAATGAACAACTCCGGTCAGCTTACAAGACCCAAATCCGATATAATTATAGCTTCGGTAAAGGTTTATGAGTATGTAGAGGTCGTTCCCGAAGAAGAAAACTCGGAAAACAAAAAATAGAAATGACAACGATACCCGAAAAGCAAGGCTTTTCGGGTATTTCCGTGTCGAAAAGTGATTTGATTTTCTTTAGCTCATTTGGTTTTACTTGCTATTTTGGCCAGCTCATTCAGCGCGGCGGTTTCTTCTTCTTTTGAAAGGGGACCGCCGTTTTTGCTTTTGAATTTCGCCGAGACTTTGCATACCATGCCGTTTGGGTCAAGCTCGCTTCTTATGTCGTATGCGAGACAGGTCTTTTCGCTGCTTCCGAGACTGAAATTAAGCGAAAGTGTTTTGGCTTTGTTTTCCGAAATCATAAGACTTATGGTCTGATCTTGGTCATAAGTTCCCGAAAGCTTTCCGCTTTTGAGACGGCGTGTTCCGCTCAGAGAAATGGTATCGCCGTTTTCGGTCATACCCCTTCCGTTTTTATCCGGAACAAAAAACGGTATAAGGGACGGTCTTCCCGCGGCGTTATCGGCAAGAAGGTCGAGGAGCGTCGTGTTTGGCGAGACGCCGAGGTTTTCCGCGTTTTCGAGCATCGAAAGCGGTTTTTCGGCAGAGGTCATTCCCTCGATAAACTGTATATCAGTCAGAAGCTCCGCGGACTGCGCGCAGCAGACGGGCATATTGAGACTGCACCGAAGGTCGTAGTAAAGAGCGTTAAGCGCGGGCAAAACGTTTTCCCGTTCAAATCCGCCGCCTAAAATAAGCAGCTTTGTTTCGCTCATATACAGTCTTTTGCCGTCGGCGAGGGAAATATTATCTATTGCCTCGGACAGTGTTTTTCCGCTTCCCGAGACCTTTATCGCGTTTTCCTGAGAGGGGTCGAGCTTTTCGCCGCTGCTGGAAAAAAGCAGGGCGGACACCTTGTATTCTCCGTCAAAGTTATCAAAATCGATCGCTACCGCTTCTATTATCGCGCGGTTTCCAAGCTCGGTCGTATCGGAGCAGCCGCACATCAATAAAGCGAACATCGCGATAACCGCAAGCAGAATTCTTCTTAACATCTTATTCTCCTTTTCATTGCGCGGTATTTGGGCTTTCACCCGAGCCTTGAGCTTCCTGATAGGAAACGCGTTTTACCGCGATAAAAACAAGAACCGCCGACAGCAAAAACATTCCGCACCTCAGCGCCGCGCACATTGCCCATATCGCCGAGAAGATACCGTCAAGCCGTTTGAACAGCGAAATGTCCGAAAGCGAAGCCGAAGCCGCCGACGGGTATTCCGAAAGTCCGTAAAACTCGCGCAGAACAAGAAAGTTCAAAATACACAGGACTGTCGGGATAACAATGCTGAACAGCATAAAATACATCGCGGTTTTTCCCGAAGAATCAGTTTGTTTTTTGTTTATATACGGCAGAAACGCCGCAAACAGCAGATATTCTCCTCCGTTTGAAAAGCGTGTAATTACGTCGCTTAACAGCGTGCCGTTATCGGAAACGTTCCATATCTCCGAGGTCCTGAAATACGGGATATCCGCGATAAAAACTATCGCTGTGATTATTCCCGCCGCCGCGAGAAAAAGAGCGCCCGAACGCGCGGCGGCTTCTATACCCATAAACGCCGCGTATACCGCGAATATCGCCGCCGCGGCGAAGATGATCCACGAGCTTGTACCTATCAGAAGATTTTTTTCGGCAAAGCCTATCGTATGAAAAAGTGTTTTTACCGCCGCCCCGATGAGAAGCAGAGCGCCGAAAGCCGCCGAAGCCCAGCCGAGAAACTTGTTTTTGTTGTACAAATGTCGGTGGAAATTATCGTGCTTAAACGAAAATATTATCAGCGGAAGCGCGAGCAGAAACCGTATAAGCTCTGTTATGATTATCGACAGGATAGCTTCTTTGGGCGCTGTGGAGGAGTTCGGGGAGATCACCTCTATCGCGACGCGCGACATTATCAGCGCGCAGAAAAGCTGCGCGGCGCTTATTTTCGGAAATTCCTTCGTCATAGATCTTCTCCGTCAATGTGGACCTTTACCTCGGTATATACCGCAAACGGCAGCGCAAGCTGAGACGTGTATATTTCCTGCGGCAGAGCCGAATGAACGGGAACGATCGTCTCGGCGTAAGGTTCGGCGGGGTTATGGTTTTTCTTATTTGTTTTCATCATGCTTCCTCTTTTCTACGAAATATTCGCGCCGTTAAGATCTTGCAGCGTAACGTCGCCTTGCGCCATCTTTTTCCAATCAGAGCGCACCAGCATATCGCGGGCGGCTCTTGCCGAAAACGGCGATATCGGCGCCATATAAGGTATGCCGTAGGTCGAAAGCGAGCACATTTTAATTACTGTAGCTCCTGTCGCGAGCATAAGTCCGTAAAGTCCGAAAAATCCGCCGGCGAAAATATAGATAAACCGCAGAATGACGACTTTTTCGTACATTGTCGGAACCACAAAGCTGCACAGTCCCGACAGCGCGACTACAAGCACCATCGGCGCACCGACAAGTCCCGCCGAAACGGTGATATCTCCTATAACAAGTCCGCCCACAACGCCTATCGCGTGGCCGATAGGCCTCGGAAGCCGTATTCCGGCTTCTCGCAGGATCTCGTACATAAAGTGGATGAACAGACACTCGACCATAAGCGAAAACGGCGCGGTCTGCTCGGCCGAGGCAAGGTTAAGAATAAGCGGCGAGGGGAGCATTTCGGGGTGATAAGAGGCTATCGCCACATAAGCTCCCGGAAGAAAAAGAGTAATCAAAAACGCCGCGAGTCTTACCGTGCGGATAAAAAACGCGTAAAACGGCTTTTGCGTATAGTCGTCGAGCGTCTGAAAGCTTTCGATAAACAAGTGCGGTACGATCAGGGCAAACGGCGTTCCGTCAACCAAAATACCCACTCTGCCTTCATACAGCTTCGCCGCGAAAACATCGGGACGCTCGCAGGTAGTGCACTCGCTGAAAAACCAGCCGCCGTGTCCTTCAAGATATGGCTGTATATAGCCGCTTTCAAGAATGGTGCTCAGACGTACCGATTTAAGACGTTTTTTTACGTCGTTCAATAACTTGGCCGAAACTTTGTCGGAAATATAGCATACGCAGATATCCGTATGCGAGCGCGAGCCTATCTGCGACATTTCGAACACGAGCGTTGGAGACTTGACGCGGCGGCGTATCAGAGCCATATTCGTGCGTATAACTTCAACAAAGCCCTCGCGCGAGCCGCGGACGTTAAGCTCGGAGGACGGCTCGTCTATCCCGCGTGACTTATATCCCTGAATGCCTATCGCTATCGCGCGGCTCGCGCCGTCCGCCAAAATTATCGCAAAGCCCGACTGTAGCTTTAGTATAAGGTTGTCAAAATCGAGTATCTCTATCTGCTCGGCGGCTGTGAGATAAACGTCAAAAAGAGCGTTTATAAACACATCCGGCGCTAAAAATCCGCTGTTTGAAAGCATATGGAGCTTGCTGTAAACAAGCTCCGCGAGAGTGTCGGTGCTTGACATTCCCTCGCAGGTAAGAACGGCTATATTGTTCTGGCATACCATAGCGGTTTTTACAATAACGTCCGATGAATTTCCCGTAAGAGATTTTATTGTTTTAAGATTGTCCGCGAGAGAAACGGTGAGCTTTTTTTCCACGGCTTTTTCTCCTTGATATTATTTTCATAATTTATTTTTCGCAGAACAACAGATTTTATTCTTTTTTTGTTGACAAATGATCGAATAAGTGGTAAACTGTATTTGGTGGTAAATTGCGGTTTATCCGTCAATAATTGTATTAAGGTTTTTTCGGCTTCTTTTAGGGGAAAGGAGTGGTTGAGTTGAAGATAGAGTGGAACAAAAAGTATACGACAGTCGCTATATACGCGCTTATCGTAATCGCGCTGTCGGTTTTGTTCGTTGTATTTGTGTTCAGGTTTAAGTCTTTTGCCGATGGTTTTTCATGGGTAGGGTCGGTCGTGGCGCCGGTTGTGTGCGGACTGGTCATAGCGTATGTACTTAATCCGCTTATGATGTATTTTGAAAACAAGTTTTTCAAAAAGCTGAAAAATCCGCCGATAACAGCCGATGTTTCCGCAGTCGATAACGACAAAACGGGCAAGCCGAAAAAACGAGCGGCAAATCCTATAAAAACAGCGCGAAGAAGAAAGACGATAGCAAGGGTCTTGTCTCTTCTTATCACGTTTGTGATCGTGCTCATAATAATAGGCGCGTTGGTTATCGCTATCGGACCGAGCATAGCGGGCAGCATAGTTGACTTAGCGGACAGATTTCCCGGATATATAAAGGAGATCGAGAATTATCTCGAGGACTTTTTCGAGGATAATCCCGATATCTCAGCGTTTATTTTTGAGGAGTTTACCGATCTGTCAGACGAGCTGAAAAAGCTTGCGGAAACGCTTCAGCCAATGGCGGGGGATATAATCGGAAACGTTTCGAGCGGGCTTTGGAGCTTTGTGATGTCCGTGCTGGTGGGACTTAAAAACGTTCTGCTCGGCGTTATTCTCGCTATTTATCTGCTTTTCAGCAAGGAGAGACTCCTGGCTCAGTGTAAGCAGATAGTGTTTGCTTTTGTAAAGGAACGCCACTGGAAGGGCTTTTATTCATTCTGCTCAAAAAGCAACGACATTTTCAAGAAATACATCGTATCAAATCTCGTAGACGCAATGGTTATTTTTGTGTTTATGCTTGTCGGTATGTTTATTATGAAGATGCCGTACGCGACGCTTGTAGCGGCGGTTTGCGCCGTAACAAATCTGATCCCGTTTTTCGGTCCGTTTATCGGAGCTGTACCATGCGCGGTTCTCATCTTGCTTGACGACCCGTCAAAGGTCATCTGGTTCGCGCTTTTCGTGCTGGTTTTGCAGCAGTGCGACGGAAACATCATAAAACCGTTTCTGTTCGGCGAGACAATGGGACTTCCTGCGATATGGGTCCTGGTTTCCATTATCGTCGGCGGAGGACTGTTCGGCATTCCGGGAATGCTTTTGGGAGCGCCGGTGTTTGCGGTTATTTACACAATGTCCGCGGATTTTGTAAAGGCAAGGCTCAAAAAACGCGACCTGCCGGAAAGTACGGAGAAGTATATACAATCAATTGACGATTTCTCGAAGGAGTATATCGACAGCCGAGCCGGGGAGAATGAAAAAAAGGAAACAAAATAAACAAGGCTCTGCGTTAAATCCAAACTTAACAGCTCGGAAGGCATTCCGGGCTGTTTTTTCTTTGATTTGGGAATTATACAAGAAATTGTGTTGATTTTTTCGGAGAAATATGGTATAATCAAATATATATGTTGAAAAATGAGGGTGAATAAATGAAGCCTGTAAATATAGGATTCGGAAACATAGTAAACGAGGACAGGATAGTGGCTGTCGTAAGTCCCGACGCCGCGCCGGTAAAGCGGATAGTCCAGCTCGCAAAGGACAATGGTTCGGCTATAGACGCTACCTGCGGAAGAAAAACGCGCTCGGTAATTATCTGCGACAGCGGACACGTCGTACTGTCGGCGCTGCTGCCGGATACTATTGCGGGGAAGTCAACAAAAAATACCGACTGACGGAGGAAGTATGGAAAACAAGGGATTGCTGTTTGTGGTATCCGCGCCCGCGGGCTGCGGAAAGGACACTATTCTGGGCGAATTTTTCAAGCGCACCGACACGGCGGGCTATGCCGTGTCCGCTACGACAAGAGCTATGCGCGAGGGTGAAACAGACGGTGTGCATTATCATTTCCTTTCGGTCGATGATTTCAAAAAGAAGATAGCAAACGGCGAGGTTTTGGAATACACCGAATACTGCGGAAATTTTTACGGAACGCTGAAAAAAAGCGTGGACGACCTGCTTGAACAGGGAAAGGACGCGGTTTTGAAAATCGAGGTAGAGGGCGCGATGAACATACGCAAAAAGTTCGCGGACGCCTGTCTTGTGTTTATTTTGCCGCCGTCTCTCGAGGTTTTGGAAAACAGACTTCGCGGCAGAGGCACCGAAACCGAGGAGAAAATTCTGGAAAGAACAGCCCAGGCAAAAACCGAGCTGAAGTTCGCGGAAAATTACGACTATCTCATTGTAAACGACGATTTAAACGAGGCTGTGGAGGATCTGCTCGCTGTCTTTCGCGCGGAAAAGCTGAGGAAACCGCGTCGTGAGGGCATTTTGAAAAGCATTGAGGGAGAAGAAAGTTGACCGCGAAAATTGCCGTGGAAAATACGCTTTACGCGTTTGATAAGCTGTTTTCGTATGAGCTTCCTAAAGAGCTTTCGGAGAGAGTCATGCCGGGAGTGCGTGTGGTCGTGCCGTTCGGCAGAGGGAATACAAAACGTGTGGGACTTGTATTTGAGATATCTGAGATAACGGACGAGACAGACGAAAAGATAAAGCCGATAAGCGCGGTTATTGACGAAGAGCCGATTGTTTCCGAGGAACTTCTGAAGCTGTGCCTCTGGCTTCGCGAAAATACCTTCTGCACTTATTTCGACGCTTTCAGGGCGATAATTCCTCCGGGACTTTCATATTCGCTTAAAAGCAGGTTTTCATTAGCCGAAGACTCGGATGCCGGGTCGCTTTCCGATGAGGATAAGAAGCTGATCGAAACGCTGCTGAAAGCGGACAGCCCCGTTGAATTATACGCCGAGCGCAAAAGCGATGTTGAAAGGCTGATAAAGCAGGGCGTTATCGTCCGTGAGGAAATCCCCAAGCGCCGTGTGGGCGATGAGAATATAGCAATGGTCAGGCTTTCCGTGGACTATGACGAAACGGTAAAGCTCAGTCCCAAGCAGAAAACGGCGGTTGAGTTCGTCCGCGAAAACGAGAGCGCGTCGATACGCGAGGTATGCTACGCGTGCGCGTCAACTCCGGCGGTGGTAAACAGACTGATTGAAAAAAACGTATTTGAGAGGTTTGAGTACTCGGTTTTTCGCACGGAAAGCGGCGAAACCGCGAGTGAAAGCCCCAAGGATATCGTTTTTTCACCAAAACAGCAGGAGATATACAACGGCATCTTGTCGCTTATGAATGACGAAAAGCCGCGGTGCGCGCTGCTTCGAGGGGTTACGGGAAGCGGGAAGACGTCGATCTTTATAAGGCTTATAAACGAGGCGTTAGAACAGGGGAAAACCGCGATGATGCTTGTGCCCGAGATCTCGCTTACGCCGCAGATGGTAGGAAAATTCAAGCGCCTTTTCGGCGAAAACATCGCCGTAATGCACAGCTCTTTGTCCGTCGGTGAGCGCGCGGACGAATACCGACGTGTAAAAGAGGGCAGAGCGCGTATAGTTATCGGTACAAGAAGCGCGGTTTTCGCTCCGGTAAAAAATTTGGGAATAATCGTTATAGACGAAGAGGGAGAGCAGAGCTATAAATCCGAAAACACTCCGCGCTATCATGCGCGGGATATCGCGAAACAGCGCTGCTTCGCGCAAAACGCGCTTTTGCTTTTAGCGTCGGCTACGCCGTCGCTCGAAAGCTATTATAACGCCAAGATCGGACGTTACAGTCTGTTTGAGATAGACGAGAGGTATAACAACGCGGTCTTGCCCGACGTAAGCATAATAGATATGCGAAACGAGCGACAGGGCGGAAATATGTCGGATTTCAGCGAGCCGCTTGTCGCCGCGCTCGAGGAAAATCTCAGCAAAGGCGATCAGTCGATAATACTGCTCAACAGGCGCGGCTACCGCACAAGCGTGAGGTGCGCGCAGTGCGGAAAGCCGGTTGAGTGCCCAAACTGTTCTTTGCCTCTTACTTACCACAAAGCCAACGACAGTCTTATCTGTCACTACTGCGGTTTTATCAAGCGTCCCGATAAGGTATGCGGGAAATGCGGCGGTCATTTTTTCAGCATGAAGGGCGAGGGAACGCAGCTTGTGGAGGATACGCTGTCACAGCTTTTTCCGACTGCGAGACTGCTGAGAATGGACGCGGACACTACCTCGGGAAAAGCCGCGTTTGAAAAGCGTTTCAGCGCGTTTGCGAATCACGAGTACGATATAATGGTCGGAACGCAGATGATAGCAAAGGGGCTTGATTTTCCCGACGTTACGCTTGTGGGAGTACTGAAAACGGATAATCTGCTTTATACGGCCGATTATAAGGCGTATGAGCGTACCTTTTCGCTTATAACTCAGGTCGTAGGACGCGCGGGGCGTGCCGCGAAAAAGGGAAGGGCGATAATTCAGACGTTTTCGCCCGAGCATTTTGTAATAAATTTGTCCGCAAGGCAGAACTATCCCGCGTTTTACGAAGAGGAGATAAAGCTGAGAGAGGCGGTATTCTGCCCGCCCATATGCGATATGGCGGAGTTTGGGTTTTCCGCGGTCTCGGAGCGCGCCTGTCACGCTGCCGCGAGGAAATTCGCGAAGGTCCTGGCAGAAAAAGCGCGGTCGCATCAGGGGCGTGTTCCGGTGAGAATACTCGGACCCGCGCCGAATGTTGTCGGTAAAATAAACGGCAGATATCACTTTATACTTATCGTAAAATGTAAAAACAGTCCGCTTTTGAGGAAAACGGTGGAGGAAACGCTTAAATTTGCTTACGGCGACAAGGAGTTTGAAGACGTAAGGTTTTATGCCGATATCGTTTAGCGGGGCTTATTTCTGTTTATACGGAAAGGGAAGGAAATAAAAATGGCGTTGAGAGAAATTTTTAAATTCGGTGATGATATACTCAGAAAAAAATGCCGCGAGGTCACGGCTTTTGACGAAAAGCTGTGGCAGCTGCTTGACGATATGGCTGAAACTCTTCAGTCACAGGACGGAGTGGGGCTTGCCGCGCCGCAGGTCGGGATACTCAGACGCGCGGTAATAATCGATGTCCGTGACGGAAACGGCGTGATAGAACTGATAAACCCCGTAATTACCGAAACAGAGGGCGTTCAGGTTGGAAACGAGGGCTGTCTGTCGGCTCCGGGAGAATGGTGCGAGGTAGAGCGTCCGCAAAATGTAAAGGTAAAGGCGTTTGACAGAAACGGCAAGGAAATCGAGGTCGAGGGAAACGGCCTGCTCGCGAGGGCTATCTGCCACGAGCTGGATCATCTTGACGGAGTTTTATTTATAGACAGAGTAAAACAGGATATACCGAAAAGGTCGTGAAAAAATGATAAGAGAGATCCTTACTTTTGACAGTCCGCTTCTGCGGGAGCATTCGCAGGAGGTCGGAAATTTCGACAGCGAGCTGTGGGAGCTCCTTGACGATATGTACGAAACAATGAAAAAAGCGGACGGGATAGGTTTGGCGGCGCCGCAGATAGGCGTTTTAAAACGTGTTATCGTTATTGACGCGGGCGGCAAGACCGGAAAGATAGAGCTTGTAAACCCAGTTATTACGGCGATGTGGGGAAAGCAGGAGGAAGCCGAGGGATGTCTGTCGCTTTTACATAAAAGGGGCATAGTCAAAAGACCGATGCACGTTCGCGCAAAGGCATATGACCGCTTTGGAAAGCTCCGCCGTTATCATGTTAAGGAACTTCTCGCACGAGCGTTTTGTCACGAGACCGACCACTTAAACGGCATTTTATACAAGGACAAGGTAATAGAATGGGTAGAGGACGAGTGACAGATATCATCTTATTTTTCCGTGAAACGAGGTTTTGAGTTTATGAAAATTGTATTTATGGGCACTCCCGAAATCGCGGCAAAGAGCCTCGGATATCTCAGGAAAACAGGCTTTGATATAGCGGCGGTATTCACACAGCCCGACAAGGTAAAAAACCGCGGGCAGAAAGTAGAATTTTCTCCCGTAAAACAGCTTGCGGTTGAGTGCGGTATTCTCGTTTATCAGCCATGCTCGCTGAAACGCGGAGACGACGCGGATAATTCGCTTGAGATACTCAGGGAGTTGGATCCCGATGTAATAGTGGTGGTAGCATATGGGCAGATATTGCCGAAAAGCGTGTTGGAGCTTCCGAGACTCGGCTGTATAAATCTCCACGCTTCGCTGCTGCCGAAATACCGCGGAGCGGCTCCCATTCAGCGCTGTATACAAAACGGAGAAACGGTTTCGGGCGTATGCACGATGAAAATGGACGAGGGGCTTGACACCGGCGATGTTATTATGAGCTTTGAGCAGCCGATATCGCCTGATATGACAGGCACCGAGCTTGCGGAAATTTTTGCCGCGCGCGGAGCGGAGCTTCTTGCGCAGACGCTCGTCAAGCTTGAGACAAATACCGCGCACTTCAGCTCACAGGAGTACTGCGAGACTCCGTCTTATGCCGAGAAGATCACGAAAGAGGAGCTTTGCGTTGATTTTGCAAAGCCGGCAAAGCAGGTCCACGATTTTATCCGCGCAATGGCTGACATTCCGTGCGCGTACACGTTTCTGGACGGAAAGCGGCTGAAAATTTACCGTTCGGCGCTTGTTGAAAAAACGTCGGAGTTTGAGCCGGGAACGATAGCGGACGAAAAAAGCTTTGCGGTGATATGCGGAGACGGACGCTGTATTGAACTGCGTGAGATACAGCTTGAGGGCTCAAAGCGAATGAAAACCGAGGATTTCCTCCGAGGAAAAAAAATAAGCAGGGGCGCAAAGCTCGGAAATTAAACAATTAATGGCAGAGTAATTTTCACATTACCGAAAACTGTTATATCAAGACATTTTGACGAGGAGAGGGAAATGGCGAACGCACGATTGACGGCTGTAAAGCTGCTTTTGAAAATGGACAGCGAAAGCGCTTACTCAAATATTCTGCTTGACAGCGCGCTATCGGAGCAAGGGCTTTCAGAGCGTGACAAGGCATTTGCCGCGGCGCTGTTTTACGGAGTTACAGAGCGTAAAATGACGCTTGATTATATTATAGCGCAAAACAGCAGAATAGCTTTTGATAAGATAGAAAATGAGACCGCGACTATTCTGCGTATGGGTTTTTATCAGCTCCTGTATATGCCGTCCGTGCCAGAAAGCGCCGCTGTAAACGAAAGCGTGAAGCTTTGCAAAAAGCTGAAGCTTTTTAACTCCGAAGGCTATGTAAACGCAATGCTCAGAAACTTCCTCAGAAACAACAAGACTGTGGATTACACGGGACTTTCGGACGAGGAGAGGCTGTCGATAGAATATTCCTGCCCGCTTTGGCTGGCGAAAAAATGGAAGACCGAATACGGAGAGGAAAACGCCGTAAAGGCTCTTGAGGCTTCTCTCGGCGCTCCGCCGCTTTTCGCGAGGGTAAATACTACAAAGGTAAGCGACGAGGAGCTTTTGGAAATACTTAGAAAAGAGGGCATATCGGCAGAGAAAAATCCCAGGCTTGCCGGTTGTATAAAGCTTAAGAAAACGGGCGACCTCGAGCAGCTTAAGTCATTCAGCGACGGACTTTTTCATATTCAGGACGTTTCGAGTCAGCTTTGCTGTCTGACTCTGAGACCGATAGTCAACGAAACTGTAATAGACGTGTGCGCCGCACCGGGCGGAAAATCATTTACCATGGCGGAGCTTATGGGAAACAACGGTAAAGTAATAAGTCTCGACCTTTACGACGCGCGGGCAAATCTTGTCGCGGACGGAGCAAAGCGCTTGGGGCTGAAGATAATCGAGACGCGTCAGAACAACGCCGTAAGGTTTGACGAAACGCTTCCTCAGGCGGACAGAGTACTTTGCGATGTGCCCTGCTCGGGGCTTGGAGTCATACGCAGAAAGCCCGAAATAAAGTACAAGCCCGAAAGCGAATATGACGAATTGCCAACGCTTCAGCGCGCTATTTTAGAGGTTTCGTCAAGGTATGTAAAGACGGGCGGTACTCTTGTTTATTCTACCTGTACGCTTTCGCGCCGAGAAAACGATGAAGTAGCTCAGGACTTTGCGCAGAGTCACCCCGAATTTTCACCGATAGTCCAGCCTATACCATACGAAAACGCGGAAAACAGTCCGACAAGGACTTTTTTCCCCGAAAATGACGGCGGCGACGGATTTTTTACCGCGGCGTTTCGGCGCATAGAATGAGGGACTTATGGCACAGATCGATATTCTTTCACTTTCGCTTGAGGAATTGACAAGTGAAATATGCGTTATGGGTGAAAAGGGATTTAGGGCAAAGCAGATCTTTGATTGGCTTCATGTCAAGAAAATCAATGATTTTTCACAGATGAGCAATATTTCTGCACAATTTCGCGGGGAGCTTTCAAAAAAATTTTGTTTAAATCACCTAATTATAAAAAAAAGGCTTGTAAGCCGCGTGGATAATACTGTAAAATATCTGTATGGGCTTAAAGACGGCGGCGCTGTCGAGAGCGTGCTCATGGAGTACAACCACGGAAACAGCCTTTGCGTATCTACACAGGTAGGCTGTAAAATGGGATGCGAGTTCTGCGCGTCAACTATCGCGGGCTGGGTGAGAAACTTAGAGCCGTCGGAAATTTTAGGGCAGATATACGAAAGCGAGCGCGACAGCGGAAAACCCGTTGACAGCGTTGTGCTTATGGGTATAGGAGAGCCGCTGGACAATTTCGACAACGTGGTAAAGTTTCTGCGGATACTTTCGGAGAGCGGCTTCAGTCTGAGAAGAGTTTCTCTTTCTACCTGCGGTGTAGTGGACAAGATATACGAGCTTGCGGAATTAAAGCTCGGCGTTACGCTTTCTGTGTCGCTCCACGCGGCAACCGACGAAAAGCGAAGCGCGATAATGCCGATAAACAGGCGGTTTGACTTAAACACGCTGATGAGGGCGTGCGACGACTATTTTGATAAGACGGGGCGCAGGATCTCGTTTGAATACTCTCTCATCGAGGGCGTAAACGACGGAGACGATTCCGCGGACGAGCTGATAAGACTGCTTGGCGGGAAAAACTGCCACATAAATCTTATACCGGTAAACGAGGTAAAAGAGCGGGAGTTCAGAAAGAGCAAGTCTGTGCTTCGCTTTCAGAAAAGACTTAACGCGGCGGGGCTGAACGCAACCGTACGCAGAACGCTCGGAGCTGATATAAACGCGGCGTGCGGGCAGCTCAGACGTGACGATCTGTTCAATTCGTAATTCGTAATGCATAATGCGTAATTCTTTAACTGTAAAATGCGAATACACAGCAATTACGAGTACACAACAATTACGCATTACGAATTACGCATTACGAATTATAAAAAAGGGCGTGATATTTTGGAGATTTATTTTAAAACGGATATAGGTCTTGAAAGAACCGAAAACCAGGACAATGTGTGGGGCGAAATGCTTACTCCGAGAGCCTGCGCGGCGGTTTTGTGCGACGGCATGGGCGGCGAGAGCCGCGGCGGGCTTGCGAGCAGACTGGCAGTGGAAACAGTGGCAAAAAGGATAACGGATAATTTCAGCGAGAGCCTGAGCCCGAACGCTATCAGAAATATGCTTATAACAGCCGTTATTGCCGCGAACTCAGTGGTCAGGGGTTGTCCCAAAGAATCGGAAAACGAGGTAATGGGCACTACCTGCGTGGCTGTGATCGTATTCAAATCAACCGCTTATATCGTAAACGTAGGCGACAGCCGCGCTTATCAGCTCTTTACCGACGGCGACGACGAATGCATCCGGCAGATAACAAGAGACCATTCGCACGTCCGCGAGCTTGTGGAAAAGGGGCTTATAACCGAGGAAGAGGCTAAGATACACCCGAAGCGCAGTAAGATAACGCGCGCGATCGGGGCGGAGGACGACGTTACTCCCGATTATTTCGAGCTTGACCTCAATAAGGACGATATGCTTCTGTTGTGCAGCGACGGTCTTTCTTCATACGGCGACGACCTTGATATCCTCGATATCTGCTTTGACAACAAGCCGAAGGACTGCTGTGAGGCGCTGGTTGAATACGCCAATAACAACGGCGGACATGACAACGTTTCCGTAGTGCTTATTTCAGTATGATCTCCTTTGTCTTCGCTGTTAAAAAACAGGTTGACTTTTGAGGAAAAATATGTTATAATGCACATATATTGTGCAGTATTGCCTATTCGTAATATTTTTCATAACATCAGCTTTTGGAATTGTGCTTTAAAAAGAGGGGAAAATTCAGTTATGGACAGTAATATCGGAAAGAAGCTTGACGGACGGTATGAGCTTTTGGAGCTTATAGGCGTCGGCGGAATGGCGGATATTTACCGCGCTCGGGATATCCAGGAGGACAGAATTGTCGCGGTCAAGATCTTAAAGACCGAGTTTGCGGGAAGCGACGAGTTTCTCCGCCGTTTCAGAAACGAAAGCAAGGCCATCGCTCTGCTTTCACACCAGAACATCGTCAAGATATACGACGTGGGCTTTACCGACAAGGTACAGTTTATTGTTATGGAGTATGTCGACGGGATTACGCTTACGGATTATATCGAACAGCAGGGCGTGCTTAAATGGCGCGACGCTGTCCATTTTACCGTTCAGGTCTTAAAGGCGCTTCAGCACGCGCACGACAGGGGAATCGTCCACCGCGATGTAAAAAGCTCGAATATCATGCTTTTAAGCGACGGGACCATAAAAGTGATGGATTTCGGCATTGCGCGCTTTAACCGTGAAAACAACAAGACCGTATCGGACAAGACGATAGGCTCCGTGCATTACATCAGCCCCGAGCAGGCGAGAGGCGACCTTACGGATGAGAGAAGCGATATTTACTCTGTAGGCGTGGCTCTTTACGAAATGCTTACGGGAAAAAAGCCGTTTGACGGAGACACAGCCGTCGCTATAGCGCTTAAGCATATGCAGAGTACGCCGAAGCGTCCGTCGGAAATAAACGAGACTATACCCGAGGGTATAGAGCAGATAGTTCTCAGAGCCATGCAGAAAGACCCGCAGGCGCGTTATCAGACAGCGGGCGAGATGATAGCCGATCTCGAAGAATTCAAGAAAAATCCCGGAGTTGTGTTTGATTATAAGTACAACTCGACCGACGGCTCGGCAAAATTCGCCGTTGCTTCAAATGCCGCGGCGGACGCGGAAAAGCCTCGCTTTGGCGTTATGTCGGCCGCGAATGTCAATGACGGCTATGACGACGATGATTACGATGACGATTACGACGATGACGACGAGATAGAAGAGCGCCGCTCGCCGCTTATTCCGATTCTGTTTGCCGTGGGCGCGGCGTTTGTCGTGGCGACGGTATTTCTTGTGCTTATACTGCTTTCTCAGCGTTTTGGAGAGAGCGGCGAAACAAGCAATTCTTCAGACTTCGGTCACCAGGGTATCATTATCCAGGACGGCGAGTTTTCAATGCCACAGCTTATCGGCATGACGTGGGACGAAATCCAGAAAGAGTTTGAAAACAGTACGCTTATGACAATAGTAGCCTCGCAGGAGTTCAGCGCGGACTATCCTGTCGGCTATGTTTTCGAGCAGACCCCGGTTGAGGGAAGAATGGTCAAAATCGGCTCGACAGTTACCGTAAAGGTAAGTAAGGGCATAAAGCAAGTCGAAATTCAGGATGTTTCGGGACTTACCTATGAGATGGCTAAGAAAAAGCTTGAAAGAGACGGCTTTATTGTCAAATCCTCAAGCATGGAGAGCGAGGAGGTAGACGAGGGTCTGGTTATCCGAAGCGATCCGCCCGCCCGTGAGTTTGCCGACCAGGGAAGCATGGTCATGCTCATAGTAAGCATGGGAGCCACCGATAAAATGAAGATCGTGCCTAACCTTGTGGGAATGCCGATCTCAGAGGCGCTCAAACGCTGCGACGAGTATAAGCTTATCCCTATTGTCGATCACGTGGACAGCGAAGAGTTTGAGAAGGACATTGTAATGGAGCAGAGCATAAAGCCCAATGACAGGGTCATGCCCAATACTGAGATCAAGCTCAAGGTAAGCACGGGTGAGATGAGTGCAAGGTCACACGAAATACGCGTTACTCTGCCGCAGGGTATCAGCGGTGATTTCGAGTTCAGGTTCTATGTTGACGGTACGCTTGACAGCAGCGCCACAAGGGTCATCAATGTCGGTCTGGCTTCCTCTAAGTCTGTTGTTTATAAAATAAGCGGGCAGAACGGCGAGGAAAAGCTCTTTGGGATAATTGTCCGCAGCATAGACACGGGTAAGTCAGGTACCTACCTTGAATCCAGGATCGAGTTTGTGGATAACGACGCTTACGAGTATAGCATCAGTTACAACAGTTGGATATTTGATGATCTCTCGTACTATTATAGTGAACCCGAGCCTGAACCGGATCCCGAACCCCAGCCGCCTGACCCACAGCCTGACCCCCAGCCCGATCCACAGCCTGATCCCCAGCCCGATCCTGATCCGGCGCCGGCAGGGTAAGCCGCGGTCGGCGAGAGAATAATATTGATATTACCGTGTAAATACGGGTACAGATAATGAGCGAAGTTGAATTCAGAGGAATTATAACAAAAGCCGTCGGGGGCATCTACTATGCGGATGCCCTCGACGGGGATTTTTCGGGAGAAAATATAAAATGCGCCGCGAGAGGGATTTTTCGCGCAAGGGGCATAAGGCCGTCTGCGGGAGATTATGTGAAGATCAGTCTTTCGGAAAATTCAGAGCCGCTTATCGCGGATATCGAAAAGCGCAGGAATTTTCTTTCAAGACCGCCGCTGGCAAACCTTGACAGAATTTTTTTCGTAAACAGCACCGTAGAACCGAAGGTCAACAGGCTTATTCTTGACAAGCTTATTGCGGTTGCGGACAGTAACGGGATAGAGCCGATAATCGTTTTTACGAAGATCGACCTTGAAATGGCGGAAGGTCTGCCGGATATTTACCGCGGTATAGGCATATCCGTGTGTGCTGTTGACAACATTTCGGGCGACGGAGCAAACGAGGTCAGAGAGCTTATCGGAGAGGGTATCTCCGCGTTTATCGGTAATTCGGGCGTGGGAAAATCGAGTCTGCTGAATATACTGTTTCCCGAGCTTGACCTGAAAACGGGCGAGATAAGCAAAAAGCTCGGCAGAGGCAGACATACAACGCGTAATGTCGAACTGTTTAAAATAGGGAACGGATATATTGCAGACACGCCGGGTTTTTCTACGGTCGATATCGGATTTTACTGCGATATCCCAAAAGACGAACTGGACGGCGCGTTTCGTGAGTTTCGCGAGGCGGCGGCGGAATGCAGGTTTGCGGATTGTCTTCATGTAAAGGAATGCGGCTGCGCGGTAAAGGAAGCGGTAGAGAGCGGGAAAATCGCGCGCGAGCGTTATGACAGCTATCTGAGGATACTTGAGGAATACAATGAAAAAAATATACGATAAACGGCTCCGGGTTTTTCGGAGCCGTTTGTTCGTATTAAACAAATGGGATTATCAATAGTTTTCGGCGTGAACCTCAAAATAGCTCTGCGGGTGAGCGCATACAGGGCATTCCTCGGGAGCCTTTGTGCCGACAACAATGTGTCCGCAGTTGCGGCATTCCCAGACCTTGACCTCGCTCTTTTCAAATACAGCAGCAGTCTCAACGTTCTTTAAAAGCGCGCGGTATCTTTCCTCGTGAGCCTTTTCGATAGCTCCTACCGCCCTGAACTTAGCCGCAAGCTCGGGGAAGCCTTCAGCCTCGGCGGTTTTGGCAAAGTCCTCGTACATATCAGTCCACTCGTAGTTTTCTCCGTCTGCCGCCGCGGCAAGATTCTGAGCGGTATCTCCTATACCCTCAAGCTCTTTAAACCACATTTTAGCGTGTTCTTTTTCATTGTCGGCGGTTTTAAGGAACAGAGCCGCTATCTGTTCAAATCCCTCTTTCTTAGCCTTTGAAGCAAAGTATGTATACTTGTTTCTCGCCTGCGATTCTCCCGCAAACGCTGCCTCAAGATTCTTTTCTGTCTGTGTACCTGCGTATTTACTCATAAAAAACCATTCCTTTCAAAAATTCGGCAAAGTCTGCCGTGTATGTTATTATACCACATCTGAGGAGTTTTGTCAATATTCAAATAATCTTTCGACAACAAATAAAATACTGTAACTAAATACTTGACAAACGGTAAGTATTATGATACAATAAAAGCATAAATGCTTTTATTATACCGATTTAAATGCCCTCGCACATTCGCAAATCAGAGATTTGCTCCGTGCGTATCGGGCAATTATATCATAACCTTGCGGTTATGATATAATTGCAAAAAATGGGGTCGTAAAGGCTTCGACGGGGATTCTGATACACGATAAGCGAGCGGTGAGGGCGAATCACCTAAAAAGCGCAAACTTAAATTTAAACGCAGACGAAGATCTCGTTTTAGCAGCTGCCTAAGCGCGCTGC
>JAFLUF010000090.1 GCA_022508925.1 Oscillospiraceae bacterium
GCTGTAATATGCAGTTCGGCGGCGACGACCAGTGGGCGAATATGCTCGGCGGCACAGAGCTTATCCGCAAAAAGCTCGGCAAGGACGCACACGCGATGACCATAACCCTGCTCCTTAATTCCGAGGGCAAGAAAATGGGCAAGACCGAAAAGGGCGCGGTGTGGCTTGACGCGGAGAAGACCTCGCCGTATGATTTCTTCCAGTATTGGAGAAACGTAGCGGACGCGGACGTTATCAAATGCCTGTATATGCTCACCTTCCTGCCTGTAGAGCAGATACGCGAGATGGAGCAGTGGAAGGACGCCGAGCTTAACAAGGCAAAGGAGATACTCGCGTTTGAGCTTACAAAGCTCGTTCACGGCGAGGAAGAAGCGAAAAAGGCTCTTGACGGCGCAAAGTCCCTGTTCGGAGGCTCGGGTAATACCGACAATATGCCTACAAAAGAAGTCGAGACCGACGGCGGAAAGATCGGCATTCTCGATCTGCTCGTAAACACGGGGCTTGCTCCCTCAAAGCGCGAGGCAAGAAATCTTGTCGCGGGTAAAGGAATAGCCGTAAACGACAATATTATTGAGGACGCAAACGCCGTTGTCGAGATAAACGGCGAGATAATCCTCAGAAAAGGCAAGAAGGTTTTCCTCAAGGTTACCACAAAATAACATTTTTCTTTTATGTTCTTTTTAAAAAATCTTTTCTTTCCTGTCATATTTTTTTCACATTTCTGCTCTATACTGTTGCTGTAAGGAGTTGAAAGACAGTGGCTTATGCAAATACCTTCAAGCGAATGGAAATGAAGCTTTTGCTTGATGAGGGACAGTACGAAAAGCTCATAAAGGCGATGGGACCGTATATGACAGCCGATAAATACGGCGTTCATACGATAATGAACATCTATTTCGACAACGACAACAACGATGTTATCATGAGTTCGCTTTCAAAGCCCGTGTATAAGGAAAAGCTGAGGCTGAGGGCATACGGTAAGGAAGCCAAGGACAGCGACGAGGCGTTTCTTGAGATAAAAAAGAAATACCGCGGGGTAGTTCACAAAAGACGTCTCGAAATGAGTTATAAAGAGCTTTTCGATTACGCAGGCGGCGGGATATATCCCGAAGTCTCCAAGGAAAACCGGCAGGTTTTTTCGGAGATAGAATATTTTCGCAAAAGGCTCGGATTAACGCCCAAAATAGTTATATGCTATGACCGTCAGGCGTTTTTCGGAAATGATGACAAAGAGTTCCGCATGACGTTTGACGGTAATATCCGAAGCCGCAGAAGCGACGTTGACCTGAGAAAAGGCGACTTCGGAGAGCTTTTGCCGAACCAGCCGTACAGGATCTTAGAAATAAAAACAACTCGCGCGGCGCCCATGTGGCTTGTGAAATTCCTTTCGGAAAATAAAATATATTCCGGCTCTTTTTCAAAATACGGAAATATTTTTCTGAATGAGGTAAAAACTAATACCGCTTGCAAAAAGAGCTTAAACAAATTACAGGACAGGAGAGAAGAAGATTTATGTTTTCAAGCATAATTGACAGTACAGACGGCATTACGGGAGAGAGTATTTTATTCTGCACATTGACCTCGGCGATCTTAGGACTTTTGGCGGCGGCGTTGTACAGACTCAATAACCGCCGGCCCTCGCGCAATTTAATGGTGTCGCTCGTTATAATGCCTATTCTGGTCCAGAGCGTGATAATGCTGGTAAACGGCTCGCTCGGCGCGGGGATAGCGGTTATGGGCGCGTTTAACCTCGTGAGATTCCGTTCCGCTCCCGGAACATCGAGGGAGATCTGTTATGTTTTCTATGCCATGTCTATAGGTCTCGCTACGGGAATGGGCTACATAGGCTACGCGGTCGTGATAGGGATCTCTGTGGGGCTTATCCTCGCCGTGCTCGGGTTTATCCCCGCCTTCGGGATAGTAAAAACCGCGAAGGCTATCCGCATAGTTATCCCCGAGGATATGGACTACACCGGTTGCTTTAAGGATCTGTTCCGCGAATATCTTTCGAGTTATAAGCTCATTACGGCGAAAACGGTAAGCATGGGTACGCTTTATGAGCTTAAGTATGAGGTCGTTTTGAAGAACGAGGATAAGGAAAAGGAATTTCTGGACAGAATTCGAGAAAGAAACGGTAATCTGACCGTTTCGTGCACCGTTCTGGCTGAAAACCGCGAAGAAATGTAACCTTGTATATTCGGAGGAAAATATTATGAGCAGAAGCTTAAAATCGCTTGCGGCGATCTGCGCCATGGCAGTGCTTGCCTCTGGCTGTACAAAGACCGATATTAACGACAATTCAGGCGGCTCGGTGTCACAAAATCAGCAGTCGTCTTCTTATACGCCTAACGTCTCGGATGTTCATGTGGACGCCGAACAGGCGCCCATAAGCGCAAGCGATGTTCTGGGTGAATCGGCGGACTGTACGATAGAGTTTTCGGACGGCGGAATTGCGGTTACGGGAGACGGCGCGCTTGCTTCGGACACGACTGTTACCATAAGCACAGGCGGCGTATACTTCCTTTCGGGAACTTCCTCAAACGCCAAGATCCTTATAGAAGCTAACAAGAAGGATACAGTAACGCTTGTACTGGGCGGAGTTTCTCTTTCTTGCAAAAGCGGCGCGGTTATCGACTGCGAGGAAGCGGGAGAGCTTGTCATCTGCACAAAAGACAATACCGAAAACTCTCTTTCGGACAGCGCAGATTATACCTTTTCCGGCGACGATACCGAGCCAGACGCGGCCGTTTTCTGCCGCAGCGACCTTACGCTTATGGGCGAGGGAAAGCTTACGGTAAACGCGAGCTATAACGACGCGATAAAGGGCAAGGATGATCTGCGGATAATAAGCGGAACTTACAGCATAAAATCTGTGGGCGACGGAATAGTCGGAAAAGACAGCGTAAAGATCTTTGACGGAAATATAACGATAGACTCAGGCAAGGACGGAATAAAATCCTCCAAGGAGGACGACCCCGAGCGCGGTTTTATTACGATAAACGGCGGAAGTATAAGCATAAAGTCCGGACGCGACGGTATCCAGGCTGAAACTAATATTAATATCTACGGCGGAAATATCGGGATAGTTTCGGGCGGAGACGCGGCTTATGACGAGGTCAAGTCTGACAGCGGAATGGGCTTCGGCGGCGGTCGTTTCGGCGGAGACTGGGGCTGGGGAGGCTCATCGTCAACCACCGAAAGCGTCTCCGAAAGCACAAAGGGTCTTAAGGCGGGCGGAGATATCACTGTTTACAACGCGGAAACCGTTCTTGATATCACCTCTGCGGACGACGCAATCCACTCAAACGCGAATGTCACTATATCAAACGGACAGTTTACGCTTTCGAGCTGTGACGACGGGATCCACGCTGACGAATTGCTTACGATACACAACGGAACTATCACGATAACCAAGAGTTATGAGGGTCTTGAGGGCAAGTGCATCGCCATAAACGGCGGCGTGATAGACCTTAAGGCGGCAGACGACGGAATTAACGCTGCGGGCGGCGACAACGGAGATTTCTTCGGATTCGGAGGAGGCTCCGACGAGTATTATATCTCTATCACGGGCGGAGATATTACCGTAAACGCCGACGGCGACGGGATAGACTCTAACGGAACAGTTGCCATGAGCGGCGGAAGACTGGTAGTTTACGGACCCACGAACAGCGCGAACGCGGCATTGGATTATGAAAGGTCGTTCGCTATGAGCGGCGGAGAGCTTATAGCGCTTGGCTCTGCGGGAATGGCGCAGACTCCCAGCACGCTTTCACAGCCTTGCTTTTCAGTAACATCGAGCGTTTCCGCGGGAAGCACGATAGAGGTAAGAGCAGAGGACGGAACGGTCATTATGAGCACGACCACTCCCAAAGCGTGTCAGTCACTGATCTTCTCAAGCAGCAGCTTTAAAGAGGGCAGCGCTTACAGCATTTATGTTGACAATACGCTTCTTACTACCCTCACCGCGCAAAACGGAGTTATCGGAGGAAACGGCTCCGGCGGCTTTGGCGGAGGCGGAATGGGCGGAAACCCCGGCGGCTTTGGCGGGGGTGGAAATATGCCGGGCGGCGGAATGGGCGGAAATCCCGGAGGAATGGGAGGAAACCACGGCGGCGGAAGATTCTGACCATATCCAAAAATAGTATTGATAAATCAAAAACTCCCTGCGGTTTGAGCAGGGAGCTTTTTTGTTGTTTATCAGTCAACTTCGAGGAATTCTTCAAGGCAAAGCCCGCTGTCATGCACCAGCTTTGCGGTGCTTTTTCCGAGGTATCTTACGTGCCACGGCTCGTAAATATATCCCGTTATGTCGACCTTATCCTCGGGATAGCGTATTATCAGCCCGTATTTGTAGCAGTTTGCCGCGAGCCATTTGCCCTCGGCGGTATTCGCGTAGCTTAACTCGGTCGAGGTAATATCCGCCGCAAGTCCCGCCTGATGCTCGCTGTGACCCGGAACAGCCGAATATGTATTCGCCGCTTCAACGCCGTCTCTCTGACAGTAATAATTATACCACCATTCCTGAGTTTCATAGCTGCGATAGCCCGACGACGCCCTCAGACTCATCGAATATCCCGTATCCTTCCGCATCGCCGCTATCGCTTCGGAAACCTCGGGACGCAGCCCGTCGCCGTAATTTCTCGGAAGAGAATACTGTTTGTTTACCAGAAGTATCCCGCCGACATATGTAACGCCGTCTATCTCAACAGGCTCGGGCGCGTCGATCTTCGCCGTTACCGTACCCTTGCAGTCTATATCGTCAAACGAGTTTATAACGTGGATAACTCCCGAGCCGCTTATTTTCGCGTCTTCCTCGATAATAAGCTTTCCTTCGATGTACAGATCGCCCGAGAGGTCGAGCTCGGCGTTGAGATCCAAAACGCCCCCGTTTTCGATGTGGATCTCTTTGCCTTCTTCGCAGACGATATTCTCGTTTATTTCAAGAACCTCGTCCGCCGAAACTGTTATGTTATCATTATCAGCGTTTGGCGCGGAATTTGCGTCAGAGCTTTCTTCCGTGCTGCTTTGCGAATCGTCTGTGAACTGCGAATTATCGGAACTTTCGTCTGACTGTGCCACAGAATTGTTCAGGACAATTGCCGTTTCGGTGCATCCCGAGATCAGCGCCAGAGCCGCGCATATCAGAACGATACCATATTTTCTCTTCATTGACTGTTACCCCTTATCTTACATCACATATCAACGTATAACGGTCGACATCATTATACAACAATTTATCCGAAATGTCAATAGTAATTTCTGTAGTTTTACGCCGACTGATATGTGGCTTGACCTTTTACATTTACTTTGTGTTTGTTAAAACTTTGGTTTCTTTTTGCCTTTTGAATAAATTCCACAAGTTTGGCGGGATATTTTCTGTATATCTTTGAATACTCGCCGACAAATTCAACAGTTTCACCGCCGAACCCGTGTTTAAAGCGCCAAAGCCTATAGCCTGCCGAATTCTCGTCGCGGTAATTCGGGACGCCGCCAAAATCGTATTCCGTACAGCCGCTTTCCAACGCGAATTTTATCATCTCGCTGTGCATCAGATAACACGGGTAAAGCTCGCGGTTTTCAGAACTGCTCGCTCCGTAGACATATGTAAAGCGCGTTCCGAAGCGTATTCCCACAGCCGCCGAGAGAGCCTTCCCGTTTTCGCTTCTGCATATAAACACCCTGCAATCATCGCCGAATGCCGACAGCATCCGCGAAAAATATTCTTTTTCGCGGGTCTGAAAGCCGTCGCGTTTTCCTGTTTCCCGATAAAGCGCGTAGAATTCGCCGAGCGCGTTTTCACCGTGTATCTCAAACAGGACGCCGCGGTTTTTCGCTTTATGTATGCGGTTTCGGTAATCGGATTTAAACCCGCGCTCTGTTTCGGCATATGTTTTCTTAAGCCGTAAGATCACGTTTTCACGCGGCTGAACGGGCGTTATTTCAAATCCGCGGTATCCTCGCAAAAACATCGGTTCGTTTTCCCGCGTGAACTTCGGGTCGAACAGAAACTCGGCGGCGCGGTATTTTTTCGCGAGCAGGTCTATTCCCGCCATAATATCCGAAAACGCGCTTTCGGAATATTCTCCGATAAATCCGCGCGGCGCGTAAAGCAGGCTGATAAGCGGAGTTCTGTACACAAGCACAAGACACGCCGCGCGGATATTCCCCTCGCAATTCCTCGAAACTATCCCCTCTCCTATCCAGCCGTCCTTTACCGATGCCCACCTCGGTGACTGCATAAATTCCCCATAGCCTCGTACAAATTTATCAAACTCCTCGAATGAGCCTGCGTCCGTAAAATCTACCGTTTCCAAATATATCTCCCCCTTAACGAGCGTGCGGTATAGAAGTATCGCACGATTCGAGCAACAACCTTTGACAATATTTCACACATGAA
>JAFLUF010000091.1 GCA_022508925.1 Oscillospiraceae bacterium
AGTTCGAGCAGCTCAACGACGAGCTTAACCAGATCGCTGATACCGACTTCAACGGAACTATCGTTCTTAACGGCGGCGTTATGGCTGACGGCCTCAAGCAGATCAACGGTGAGTTCGACTATGCTAACAAGGCTGACCAGGTTTCCGCTGCTAACAAGGAGCTTCTCGCTAAGCTTCAGGAAGAGGCTCAGGGTGCTATCAACGCGGCTACCGCAAAGGTTGCTGCTGCTCAGAAAAAGCTCAGCAAGACTCCCGTTGACCTTTCCAACAACGGCGCTGCTCGTGAGTGGAACACCGTAGACAACAACAGCTATGGCAAAGAGCAGGCTGCTGTTATCTTCGGCAACAAGACCAATGCTGATTTAAATTTTGACGGATCGGACGGTCTTAAGGTAGGCGACAAGAACCTCGCTGACCTCGGCGCTACTTCCGTTGACATCACCTTCGTGTATGACGGCGACGGCGGCTGGAAAGCTCAAAAGGCTACCGCAAGAGGTATGGACGGCTCGGAGTACACTGTTGACGACGGTCTTACTGATATCGATGATTTGATTACAGTAGCAGAACAGACCGACGCTACCGGCGACGGCGGATTCTCGCTGATCGATGAGAACGGAAACCTTATTGCAAACGCTATCTTCGACGCTACACAGGCTAAGAAGGGCGACACCATTACTCTTACCTTCACAAACGAGGCTTCCAAGACCTATGCTCCTACCAACATCGGCAGAGACGACAACAGCCTCGAGAGCGAAGTTGAGAACATCGACCCGTCCAAGGCTCAGCCCACTATCAAGCTTGCATCGGGCATAAAGGACACCGCGATGACCGAGGAGCTTAAGAAGGCTTTCCAGACTCTCAATGAATCTTTCTTTGAGGTAGAGTATGACGGCGAGGAAATGACCGCGAAGCTCGTTGATGAGAACGGAATTGAGCTCAGCGGCTTCTCTATCACCAGTGCTGCGAATGCGGATACCGATTACACGGACTACACCATCACTTTCGAAGGCAAAGATGGTAAGACCTATACCCTCGCGACTGTAACCGTTGCTAACGGCGAGGCCAAGGGCACTAAGGCAAACACAGACGTTGAAGCTACTGGAGAAATAGCAAAGGAAGGCAACGGTACTCTGGGCGGCGCTAAGCTGAATGGCGACGTTACCCTCACGTTCGACGCTGAACAGGACGCATGGGTAAACGAAGCTACCGGCGAAACTGTTGATCTGTCAAAATTTGCGTACACATTGGGTACAACCGGCGGAACTTCTGACGATGGAGAAACTCTGAATGCTGACGGTACGGAAGTGGGAATCTCTGCGGGCGATCTTAGTGATATTAAGAAGGCTGACGGAGCAAGACACGGCGATAAGATCGTTATCAAAGCCACAACTGATTCTACCGGCAGCCAGGTCGGCGGATCCATCGAGTATATAAACGCCGAGAGAACTACCGGCAAGATCAGCTTCGGTATAGCGGTTGAAGCTTATGACTTCGCTGCTGACGGCGGTCTCACCGTAAAGGCAGGCAAGGATAAGGATATCGACTCTAACGCGGCTGTTGAGGCTCAGCAGGCTCTCGACAAGGCTCTTGCAGAGCTCGAAAAGGCTAAGGCTGCTTATCCCGATAAGGTTCCCGAGGGTGTTACCAAGCCCGACGCTTATGACAACTCTACAGCTAAGATGACTTATTCCGAGCAGATCGTTCTTCAGACCGGCGCTCGTACTAAGGACGCTGTAAACTTCACCTTCTCTTACAACAGAGACGGTACTGCCGATATGGGCGATCTTCTTGCTAACCTGAACATCTCTGCTCGCGCTGAAGGTCTCAACACCGAGAACCTCTCGCTCGCTACTCAGGATGACGCTAACTACGCTATCGACCAGATCGACAAGGCTATCAACAAGACTTCGATGGTACGTGCTACATTCGGTGCTATCCAGAACCGTCTCGAGCACAAGATCACCAACCTGACAACGACATCTGAGAACCTCCAGGAAGCTGAGTCCGCTATCCGTGATACTGATATGGCTCAGGAAATGATGAACTACACCAAGTTCAACATCCTCCAGCAGGCAGCTCAGTCCATGCTCGCTCAGGCAAATCAGCAGCCGCAGTCCATCCTCCAGCTCCTCGGCTAATAACCGAAAAGCTGCGTGATGTGGCGTAAGCTAATGAAACACGATCCCCCGAGAAATCGGGGGATTTTTTCGTGCGGGTGTTGACAAAAGCTTTTGTTTGTGCTATAATGTAGGTGTGAGAAAGAATAAATGCCAGTAGTTCCATGTAATCACAAAGATATCCCCCGAGAGTGCCATCTCGGGGGATTTTTTCGCATGGGTATTGACAAAAGCTTTTGTTTGTGCTATAATGTAAGTGTGAAAGAGATATGTGCCAACAATCCAAGCTGTTCACAAAAAGGTATCCCCCGAGAGTGCGAGTCTCGGGGGATTTTTTCGGCATTTCTGCCATGGCGGCAGTGATGCCTTAGGTAATGCTCGGCTTACCGTTTGCGGTTGTTTCCGTCAAGCCATCTGCAGATAAGCTCTACGAGCAAACCCGCTTCGACGGAAATAAATAATGCCAACAATACTTCCAAGCTGTTCACCTCCTTTCGCCTAAGCTCAGGAGATTTCGCACCCGGCACTTTCATTATACCAAAAAATACAGCGCGTGTCAATTTTTGTCAACACGAATTCCCGCGATGTGTCGGGGGATTTTTTCGCATGGGTATTGACAAAAGCTTTTGTTTGTGCTATAATGCAAATGTGAGATATAACAAGGCGAGAATGTTCATATGTTCACAAAACAAAATTGTCCCCCGGAATGCGAGTCTCGGGGGTATATTTTTGAGCAATCCTGCTTTATGCTGCGCTCTCCGGCTTTTTACCTATGACCTCTGAAGGGAGAAAAAACATGAAATTATCAATAGGAATGATAGTAAAAAACGAGGAAAAGTATCTTGAAAGATGCCTTACCGCGTTAAAGCCGATATTGGAAAACGTAGACAGCGAGCTTATCATTGCCGATACAGGCTCTACCGACAGGACTGTCGAAATAGCGAAAAAATTTACCGACAACGTTTTCTATTTTGAATGGATAAACGACTTTGCCGCCGCGCGAAACTCTACCTTAGACCGCGCCAAGGGCGAGTGGTATATGTATATCGACGCGGACGAGATAGCGCAGGACTGCACCGGTATAATCAGATTCTTCAATAAGGGAGATTACAAACATTTCAACACCGCCATTTGTTCGCTGAAAAACTATTATGATACAGCCAAGCTCGACGCATATGGCATTATGAAGAGCACCAGACTTTTCTCTACCAAAAACGGAGTAAGGTTTAAAAATCCTATCCATGAGATAATAACCGAGGTTTTGGGTCCGATAGCACAGTTAGATCTGGTTTTCGACCATTTTGGCTATGCCAACAGTGACAACGGCGTCCCAAACGGAGTCGCGCAAAAAAAGGCGGAAAGAAATCTCCCTCTTTTGCTTGGAGAAATTGAAGAGAGCGAAGCGCGCGGAGAAACGCCGGATCCCCGGACATACAGCCAGATCGGCGATTGTTATAATATGATCGATAAAAGAGACAAAGCGCTTGAAGCTTATAAAAAAGGTTTTGAAGCCGTAGACAAAAGCTCTATGCCGATCATACATTATTACAGCAGCATTCTGGCAGAGATGATACATTTAGGTCTTAATGACGAGGCGATGGAGTTCTGCAGCAGATATTTCAGCAAAGAAAACATCGCAAGAACAGAACCGCTGGCAACGGACTGTTTTGTTTATGTATGCAGAGCAAGGCTTAATTTCAAATTGAATAATTATGACGACGTCATATCCGACCTTATTCCGGCTTTCGGCATTTACGACCGATATATCAATAACCGCCTTGTCGCCGGTGATATGCTTGTCACCAGTTTCAAGGTGACTCCGGATAAAATAAAGCAAAGCCTGTCCATTTTCGGCCGCGCCTGTGAAGAAACGGGAAGATATAAAGACGCGGCGGAAGCGCTTAAAAATTTTACTCTTTCGGAATGTATGTCCGACCTTGCTTTTATGCGCAGCCATATCCGTCAGCGTATAAATATAATGGAGCATACGGATTTTTCCTTGCTCTCGGCTTTCTATAACAAGCTTGACGAAACAAACAAAGATCAGCTTGTAAACGAGATGTTCTGGCATATATTTGAGACAACTAAGCCGGAGCAGGCTATAGCCGCCGTAAAGAAGCTTATCAAAGGAGACAAGCGTCTCGAGGAAACCGTCAGGCTATACGAGTATTTCTTTTTGAAAAAAGCCCTCACCTTTGAGGCGGTGGAAAAGTATATTGAAAAATACGGCGCGCCGGGAAACGAGAATATTCTTTGCCTTATGATGAGAGCAGGCTTTGATATAACTCTGTTTATCGCCGATAATAGTATAGACGCGGGAAATAGCGGGGGCCGCGTATTCTTAAGTCTTAGCTCTGCCGCGAAGCTTTTCGCGGAATATGATATAAACGCGATATCTCCCGAGGGTCTGGAAAAAGCCGCCGCGCTGTATAAATTGGCCTTGTCCGGCGCGCAGCAGAATAAAGCTGAGGTAACACCGCTGTTTGAGAAGTTCGGCGCGATAGGGGAGAGGTGGCTTGAAAGCGTTTCTGATACGGAAAACACACCTGAGAATATTACGGCGGCGATGATGGCGAGAGCTGTCACAATCGCGCGAAACTCGGGAAACAACGAGCTGTGTGAAAGTGAGCTGACACGGCTGGCACAGGCTTTCCCGGATCTCTCGCCGATACTCCGGGATTACAGCAAGGAGGCGGGGCTTAACTACACAGGACAGAAAAAAACTTCCAGCTTCAAAATAGGAAACTTGCTTGAGCAAAGCTCCGCAAAACCGTCAGAACCCCCAAAACCCCCAAAACCCCCCAAACCCAAAGATGAGTTCGCCGCGCTCTCTCAGCAGTTCAAACAAAATATCCGCTCTCTGACAGATGCGGGAAAATTTGACGATGCGCAAGCTCTTATCGCTGAGTATGAAAAGCTTTGCCCCAACGATCCCGAGCTCGGCGAACTTAAAAGGCTGTCCGTACCGGACACGGAGTCGGAATTTGAAAAGCTGTCAAAGCAGGTCAAGCAGAACATTATCTCTTTGATAAACGCCGGAGACATTGCGGGCGCGCAGTCGCTGACAGCGGAGTATGCTCAGCTTTGCCCCGACGACCCGGAAATTGATCTTCTCAAAATGCGTATATTGGCAAAAAATAAAGACGAGTGATATTGTTAGCCGGGTATAGACAATATGAAAATAAGATCCCCCGAAGGCGCTTACCTTCGGGGGATCTTTTGTTTTAAAACAGATCGTTATGACTGTTAAAGCTCATTCCTGTTTTCAAGCGCCTTTGCTAACGTCACATCGTCGGCAAACTCCAGCGCCGAGCCCGCGGGAAGTCCATAAGCAAGCCGCGTGACTTTAATTCCCATAGGCTTGATTATGCGTCCGAGGTACATTGCGGTGGCTTCTCCCTCAACTGTCGGATTTGTCGCCATAATAACCTCTTTTACATCGGTCAGCCGTGAAATAAGCTCCTTGATTTTAAGATCTTCGGCGGTTATCCCGTCCATTGGCGATAAAAGCCCATGCAGAACATGATAAAGTCCGTCAAAGCCGCCCGCGCGCTCAAACGCCGAAACGTCCTTGGGCGACTCAACCACGCAGATAACGTTTTTGTCGCGGTTTTCATCAGAGCAGATCGAGCACTGTTCGCGCTCGGTAAAGTTCTGACAACAGTTGCACAGATGCACGCTTTCGCGCGCCTTTACTATGCTTTCCGCAAAGGTCTTCACCTCGTTTTCGGGAAGGTTAAGCATATGGTACGCCAACCTCTGCGCTGTTTTCATTCCGATCCCCGGAAGCTTCGCAAACTGCTCTGCCGCAAGAGCCAACGGCAATGATACAAATTCGGACATATTTAAACCTCGCTTTATCGTTGCAATTTAGAGCCTGTTCACACAAACGCTCAACGCTCGTCTTGCGGCGGATTTTCCGCATAACTTCGTTAATTTTTCTTG
>JAFLUF010000092.1 GCA_022508925.1 Oscillospiraceae bacterium
TCCCGTCAGATCTGGTGGGGACACAGGATCCCCGCGTTCTACTGTCAGAACAAGGACTGCGGTCACACAGAGATAACGCTCGACAATATCGACAAATGCCCGAAGTGCGGCGCGGCTGTCGTACAGGACGAGGACACTCTCGACACCTGGTTCAGCTCGGCGCTTTGGCCTTTCTCGACGCTTGGCTGGCCGGAGAAAACGCCGGATTATGAGTATTTCTATCCCACGCAGACGCTCGTTACGGGATATGATATCATCACGTTCTGGGTATCGAGAATGATATTCAGCGGATTAGAGCACACAGGCGAAAAACCGTTTAAGGACGTGCTTATCCACGGTCTGGTGCGCGACGAGCTGGGCAGAAAAATGTCGAAGTCTTTAGGCAACGGCGTAGACCCGCTGGAGATAATCGAAAAGTACGGCGCGGACGCGCTGAGGCTTACGCTCGTTACGGGCAACGCTCCCGGAAACGATATGCGCTGGACGGAAACAAAGGTAACAAATTCCCGCAACTTTATCAACAAGCTGTGGAACGCGTCGCGCTATATCCTGATGAACCTCCCCGAGGGCTTTGAAAAGGCAACACTCCCCGAAACGCTGCCTATTGAAGACAAGTGGGTGCTGTCGCTTTACAACGATATGATAAAGAACGTAACCGCGAATCTCGAAGCGTATGAGCTGGGCGTTGCGGTGCAGAATGTTTACGATTTCACATGGGATATTTTCTGCGACTGGTATATCGAGCTTACAAAGCCGAGGATAGCCGCCGGAGGAGAAACGGCTCTCGCCGCGCAGAACGTTCTCGTGTATATTATGGCGGGGATACTCAAAACGCTTCACCCGTTTATTCCGTTCGTTACAGAGGAAATATGGCAGTCGCTCCCGCACCCGACGCTCGGACCGCACGGCGAGCATGACAGCATTATGATGACCGAGTGGTGCGGATATGACGAAAAGCTCTCGTTCAAGAAAGAGCAGGAGGACTTCTCCCGCGTTGTGGGTGCTATAAAGGCTGTGCGCGTTCAGAGAAACGAGATGAACGTTCCCCCTTCAAAGAAAGTAACAATGCTTGTTGAAACACAGTATACCGAGCTGTTCAAGAGCGCTCAGCCGTTTTTTGAAAAGCTGGCGGGCGCGGGGGAATTCTCCGTATGTGAAAAGGCGGAAAACAGCGACGGAATGATCACTGTCGTTACAGAGAGCGCGAGAATGTTTATGCCAATGGGCGAGCTTGTAGACAAGGAAAAAGAGCTTTTGAGACTTGAAAAAGAGAAGAAAGCGGCTCAGAAGGATATAGATTTCCTTTCGGGTAAGCTTAATAATCAGGGCTTTTTGTCCAAAGCTCCGGCACAGCAGATAGAAAACGAGCGCGCAAAGCTGAAAAACGCCGAGGAAAGACTTGCCAAAATAAACGCTTCAATAGAAGGGTTAAAATAATTCGCAACAGATTCTAATTTCTAACTTCTAATTTCTGACTTCTAAAAGGAGATAAAAATATGAAAGACCTTACGCTTGTTGTTTTGGCGGCGGGCATGGGAAGCAGGTTTGGCGGAGATGACAGGATAAAACAGCTTGAGCCGCTCGGTCCCGGAGGAGAACTGCTTATTGACTATTCTGTATATGACGCTATGCGGTCGGGATTTACGAGAGTCGTTTTTATAATCAGGCACGATATAGAAGAACTTTTCAAAAGCACTATCGGAAACCGCGTAGAGAAGATCATCAAAACGGATTATGTCTATCAATCCCCCGGGCTTCTTCCTGTAAGAAGCGGCGAGTTTAAGCAAAGAGAAAAACCGTGGGGTACGGCGCACGCGCTGTGGTGTTGTAAAGACGCGCTTGACGGAAACTTCGCGGTGATAAACGCAGACGATTTTTACGGAGCGAAAGCATTCGGCGCGCTTTCGGGATTTTTCAATAACCCCACAGCAAACGCCTGTTCGGTTGATTTTCGGCTTATAAACACGCTTTCCGAAAACGGAAGCGTAAACCGAGGCGTATGCAAGACCGACAGTAACAACTTTCTCACCTCGGTTGAGGAAACAAAGCAGATATCACGCGGAGCGGACGGAATTATCCGCGGACATTACAGGGGCGTGGAGAAGATTCTAAACGAAAACGACCTGGTTTCCATGAGTATGTGGGGCTTTATGCCGGATTTTACGGAAATTCTCGAAAGGCGTCTGTCTGAGTTTCTGTGTGGTCTTTCCGCCGACGAGGCAAAAGCGGAGCTTACCATAGCAGACGTAGTAAACGAGGAGATAAAGAACCAAAGCTTTAAAGTCCTGGATATTCTTACGGAAAGCCGTTGGTTCGGCATAACATACGAAAGCGACGCGAATAAGGCCAAGGAAATTCTTTCTCAATACGTTAAAGACGGGATATATCCCTCGCCGCTTTCCTGATTTTTTTGATATTAGCGCGGATTTTAAGGAGTAGTTTTATGCTGATTGTGCAGATAGAAAAATTGCGTGAGGGTATGCAGCTTGCGGAAGACGTATGCTATACCGACGCTACAAAAATGGAGACTCTTTTCCAAAAAGGAGTCTTTCTGTCCTCGGCTATGATAGATATGCTCAAGGAAAAAGGCATAAAGCAGGTCAGGATCGAGGGCGGAGGAAAAATTTCCGACGACTATAAAACAGTCTTGGTCGAATATGAAAAACCGAAGGTAAATGAAAACATCAGCCGCGCGCTGTCCGACTTAAACGAAATTTTCGACTGCAACGAGGAAATAAAAGAGCTTTCAAAAACTGCAGTCGAAAAGGTCGATAATATCGCCGACAGCATAGTCGCGGATTTTTCGGAAAATTCGGATTTTCTTGCCAATCACATGATAGCTCTCCAGACCTATGACGATTATACCTATAAGCACTGTCTGAGAGTCGCGATGATGTCGGCGAGCGTGTGTACCGAGCTTGGACTTTCGCAGAATGAGATTAAGGAAACGGTAGTTTCCGGACTTTTGCATGATATCGGAAAATCAAATATCGACCACGATATTATCATCAAGCCGGGAAAGCTGACTGACGCTGAATTTGCGGAGATAAAAAAGCATCCGCTTATCGGGTATAATATCTTAAAAGCAAGCGGTGATTACAGCGAGAATATATTAGCGGGGGTCCTGTTTCATCAGGAGAAATTCGACGGCACGGGTTATCCTATGGGTATAGCGGGAGAGAAGATCCCGCTTATCGCGAGAATACTTACAGTATGCGACGTATTTGACGCGCTTACCTCAAACAGACCGTACAGAGTACCGTGGTCGGTGCCTGAAACGGAGGAGTACATACTCGGCGGAAGCGGGACCCATTTTGACCTGAATGTCACAAAAGCGTTTCTGAGGGCGTTCAATCCCTATCCCGTAGGTTCGATAGTAGAGCTTTCGGACCGCAGACACGGCGTTGTAATAAAACACAACGACAATGTTTTAAGACCTGTGGTAAGGATCATGGCAAGCAGCGTAGAAGAGCTTGACCTTATGAACGATTTCAAATATCTGTCGATCACAATAAAGGGTCTGTACACAGGCGAGGTTTAGTAGAGCCTGTTCGTATAATACGAACATTTCGGTCTGTGTTAACAGGCTCCGGTTGATAAGGAGGAAGAATGATGGAAAGCAAGGACTTAAAGAAACTTATCAGCGAAAGCTCCAAGGTTCAGGTTTACGAGCTTGGCGATAAGTGCGTAAAGATATTCAAAGAACCCGACGAGCCGAAGAGTGTGGTTTTTTACGAGGCGCTGACATATTCGAGAGTGGAAGAGACAGGCTACGCGAAGATCCCCGAGCTTATTGAAACGTCTAAAATTGACGGGAAATGGGCGATAGTATGCGCGTTTAAAAAAGGAAAAACGTTGGAAGCTCTTATGCGCGAAAACCCGGACAAACGCGACGAGTATCTTTCGCTTATGGCTGACCTTCAGGCGGAGATAAACGCGCTGCGCTCTCCCAAGCTGAGCCGTCAGAAGGATTATCTCAAGCGCTCGATCGAAGGACTTGACATGATCGACGACGTAAAGAAATACGAGCTTTTGTCAAAGCTCTCGGCTTTTCAGGAACAGACAAACCTCTGCCACGGGGAGTTTATGCCCGAAAACATCATAGTCGGAGACGAGGGAACATTTGTCGTTGACTGGCTGAAAGCAAAACAGGGCGACGCTTTGGCGGACGCCGCGAGAACCTACGTCGGATTTTGCCTTAAGCACAAGACCGAGTCCGCGGAAAGGTATCTTAAGATCTACTGCGAAAAGGTCGGCGCGGACAGAAAGAGCATTCAGGAGTGGATACCGATTATCGCCGCGGCGCAGCTTAAATTCAAGCGGCCGGAGGAGAGAGAATTACTGCTCACATGGCTTGATGTTGCGGACTATTAAAAAACAAGGGGAAACCTTTTGAAAAAGGTTTCCCCTTGAACCCTTTCCAAAACTTTTTAATACCGCCGCTTTCGCGGCGGAAACCTTTCACATACGAAAGCGAGTGAATAAAGATGACCTGCCGATTATGTCCGAGAAAATGCGGAGCCGACCGTGTAACCACGCTCGGCTTCTGTCAGATGGGCGAAAAAATAACCGCCGCCCGCGCGTCGCTCCACTTCTGGGAAGAACCTTGCATTTCGGGCATTTCGGGTAAAAGAGGAAGCGGTACGGTTTTCTTTTCGGGCTGTGTTATGAAATGCGTTTATTGTCAGAACTTTGAAATAAGCGCGGAAAGTTTCGGAGAGGAAATAACAACTGATCGCCTTTCGGAGATCTTTCTTAAATTGCAGGAACAAGGCGCTCTGAACATAAATCTTGTAAACCCCACGCATTTTGTTCCGCAGATGATCAGATCGCTCAAAGCGGCAAAGGCGCATGGATTAAAAATTCCCGTGGTTTATAACAGCGGCGGTTATGAGCGCGTGGAAACGTTAAAGGCGCTAAACGGGCTGGTCGACATTTACCTTCCCGATGTAAAGTACTTCGATGATGAGCTTGCGTTAAGGCTGTCGGACGCACCGGATTATTTCAACACGGCAATAAACGCCGTAAGCGAGATGGTAAGACAAACGGGAAAGCCCGTTTTTGAGGAAACAGACGGAGAGGGTAAAATTCTTCTCAAGGGTACAATTGTCCGCCATCTTGTTCTGCCCGATTGTTATAAGGACTCGATAAACGTGATAAACCGTGTGGCGGAGCGTTTTCGCGGGGAAATTCTGTTCAGTCTTATGAGCCAATACACGCCGTTCGGGCTTGTAAAGACGGACGAGAACTACAAAAAGATGAATCGGCGGATAACGACGTTTGAGTATCAAAAGGCGCTTGACGCTGTTATCGACGCGGGACTTGAAGGTTACGCCCAAGAGAAAAGCTCGGCGCGCGAGGAATACACGCCGAGCTTTGATTTGACGGGGATCAATCAGAGGTGCTGATATAGGAAACTGTCCTGTATGCCTCATCAATAACAACAAGGTCTGTATCGTCGGAATCTTTCGACGCTAAACCGAAAACCCAGTTTTCGGGATTTTCCAATGTAAGCTCCGCGAAGTCTGCCTCGGAAATGTATATGATAAGCCCGTTTGACCCGCTTTTCAGTTCACAGTATATGCCTTTTGCCACAAGCTGTTTCATGAGCGTTTTATAGATTTCTGTTCTGTAATCGTTATATGCCCGATCATAATCATTTCGGGTCTTATTCAATTCTTCCCACTCCGTTTCAATATCACAAATAAGCTCGTCTTTCAAAAACTCCCCGTCAACAATGTATTTTGAAAGAAGCTCCTCTCCAATTTCCGAAACGGTCCTGTCATAATACTCTTTTGCCCATTTAACTCCGTCGGGCGTTCCCGTAAGATAAAGCGCCTCGCCGTATTTCAGTTCATCGCCCATTTTTGCAAGCGATCCCATGCGTCCTATCTTTTCCGTCCATGCATAGTCCTCGTCAAAATACTGCTCCGACGTTTTTCCGTTGAAAGTAAAATCCTTATCACCGTAAAGATAAGTTG
>JAFLUF010000093.1 GCA_022508925.1 Oscillospiraceae bacterium
TAAAGCTTAAGGTGCCCGAAGGCTCGCCGCTTGTGGGAGTGGCGGTAAAGGAGCTTTCGTCAAAGCTCGGCTGCGATGTCCTTGTCTGCACTCTTGAGCGCGGCAACGAAGCTTACATAGTAAACGGAAACACGGTTTTTGAAGAGCGCGACGTTATTTCGATCGTTGCCTCGCCGAAAAAGGCGAACGATTTTTTCAGAAAGATCAACTACAAGTCCAAATCCGTAAAGGACGCGATAATTGCGGGCGGCGGAGAGTTGGGACATTATCTTTGCGATATCCTGGTAAATTACGGTATATCCGTAAAGCTTATCGAAAAGGACACAAAGCGCAGCGAGGAATTGTGCGCGCTGTGGGGAAACGCGGTCACGGTAATAAACGGCGACGCCTCGGATCAGGAGGTGCTGCTTGAGGAGGGACTTGCGCAGGCGGGAGCCTTTGTGGCGCTTACTAACCTTGACGAGGAAAACATTCTGCTGTCGCTTTTCGCGCACAGCGCGGGAAACGCCAAGCTCGTTACGAAGATAAACCGGATAGATTTCGAGGACGTTATAAAGCACCTTGACCTCGATACTATCATCTATCCGAAAAGTATCACGTCCGACTCGATAGTGCGTTATGTACGTTCGCTTAAAAATACACAGGGAAGCAACGTCGAGCAGCTTCATCAGGTAATAAAGGGCAAAATAGAGGCGGCGGAATTTATAATAAGGGACGCGAGCCCGGTTACGGAAACGCCGCTTATGAATCTTAAGCTTAAAAGCGGGATACTTGTCGCGGCTATTCTGCGCGGAAAGAACGTCGTTATACCGAGGGGTTCCGACACAATAGAGCCGGGGGATACGGTGGTTATTGTTTCCGACATCGTATCAAACAACTCGGGGCTGCACGACATTACGGATATTCTGAGATAACGGGATTTGTTTATGAATTACAGAATGATAACATATATCCTTGGCTGGATATTGATCTTTGAAGCGATATTTATGGCTGTCCCCGTAATCACCGCGATTTGCTACGGAGAAAGCGCGGTATGGTGGTTTTTGCTGACGGCGGCGGTCTGTACGGCTTTCGGGCTTTTGCTTACAAAGATAAAAAAGCCCCAGAACAAAACGCTCTACTCGCGCGAGGGCTTTGTGATAGTTTCGCTGAGCTGGATAGTACTTTCGGTATTCGGTTCTCTCCCGTTTTTTCTTTCGGGCGAGATACCGTCGTTTATCGACGCTCTTTTTGAAACGGTTTCGGGCTTTACTACAACAGGCGCGAGCATACTGAGCGACGTGGAAAAGCTGTCTAAATCCATGATAATGTGGAGAAGCTTTACGCACTGGGTCGGCGGAATGGGCGTGCTTGTGTTTATTATGGCGTTTGTACACTTGTCGGGAGCGCAGAATATGCACATAATGAAAGCCGAATCTCCCGGACCTTCGGTAAGCAAGCTTGTCCCGAGAGTAAGAACAACGGCGCTTTTGCTGTACATAATTTACTTCACGCTTACGCTTATCGAGCTTATTTTGCTGCTTTTCGGAGGTCTTACGCCATTTGAGGCGCTCAACACTGCGTTTGCCACGGCGGGTACGGGGGGCTTTGGAATTTACAACAGCAGCATAGGCGGTTTTTCGACGTATGTTCAGATAATCGTGATAGCGTTTATGCTGCTGTTTTCGGTAAATTTCAACAGCTATTTCTTTCTTATCAGGGGAAAACTCCGCGAGGTATTTTCCTCGGAGGTAAGACTGTTTTTCGGGATCGTCATAGTCTCGATACTGATAATCACGTTTAATACGCTTGACAGCTTCGGCAACTTCGGACAGGCGCTGTTGGATTCATCGTTCGCGGTGTCGTCCGTCATATCCACAACAGGCTTTTCGACTGTTGATTTCAACCTGTGGCCCGAGCTTTCAAGAACTGTCCTTGTGCTTCTGATGTTTGTCGGAGCCTGCGCGGGAAGCACGGGCGGAGGAATGAAGGTCTCAAGGCTTATGATCATGTTTAAAAATCTGGGTCGGGAGCTTCTGGTCATGATCCATCCAAAGCAGGTGAAGAAAATAAAAATGGACGGGCATACTGTTGAACGTGAAACAGTACACTCCGTAAGCGTTTATATCGTCGCGTATCTTGCGCTGATGGTGGTGTCGATCGGGATAATCTCCTTTGACAATCACGATCTTATCACCAACTTTACGGCGGTGGTGTCGGCGGTGAACAACATAGGTCCCGGGCTCGAGCTGGTGGGACCCACGGCAAATTTCGGCTTTTTCTCTATACCGAGCAAAATTGTATTGATTTTTGATATGCTCGCGGGAAGGCTCGAGCTGTTCCCGATGCTTCTGCTGTTTACTCCCGCTATGTGGAAGAAATGAGGATGATTATGGCGAATACTACGGAAATTACCGTGCGCTACGCGGAAACCGACTGTATGGGCGTTGTGCATCACGCGGTCTATCCCGTGTGGTTTGAGATAGCGAGGACGGATTATATCAAAGCCGCGGGAATGAGCTACGCTGAAATAGAAAAGGCAGGGATAATGCTTCCCGTTGCGGGTATCTCCTGCAAGTACAGATCTCCGGCAAAATATGACGACGAGCTTGTCATAACCGCTAAGATCACCCGCCTTAACGCCGCGAGGATAGATTTTTACTATTCCGTCAGCCGAAAGGGAGAAAGCGAGATCCTTGCCGAGGGCACAAGCTCTCACGGCTTTGTTGACAGCAAGACCTTTAAGCCGATAAACTTCAAAAAGCAAAAGCCCGATTTTTTCGCGGTACTTGAAAAACACGCGAAAATTGACGAGCAAACGTAAAATACAAGGGGAGCGAAACGCTCCCCTGTTTTTGTCAGATCGATTTTCCTCGGGTGTCCCCCAAAAGCAATATCGCACACATAGCGATAAGGCATACGGAAAGCGCGGCGTTTCCCGAAAAAGCCGATACGGCTGTGTGTCCCGCGAGGACTTCCTCGCTTACGCCCGGCATCAGGCGGGTAAAAACCGCTGCGAAAGCCGCGCTTAATGCCGCCGCAATTATTCTCGATATAAGAAACTTTCCGAGCGGAAACCTGCCTCCCGCGATTGCCGTTATCTGAAGCGTTACGCACGCTCCCCCAAAGCTCAGCAGAGCCGCGCAAATCGGCATGGAATACTCTCCCGCAGTCATTTCCTTTATTCTTGTTACTTCTAAAACCGACGAAAACACCACGCTTTGATTTTCGCCGAAAAGCCTGTTGACTCCCATCAGACCGAGCGCCGCCGAAAATACCGAGAAAATCACTATCATCGTGCAGACCGAAAACATCGCCCTTGCCGCAGCCGAAACGGAGCTTATGAAACACTCAGAGCCGAGATCATATCGCGTCTGTGATTTTTTAAGCGTGATATTTCCGCTGAGAAAAACCACTGCCGCAATTGCCAGCGACGACAAAAAGCAGGACGCGAAAAGTACGGCTCCCGCCTGAGCGCTGTTAAATACTGTTTTTCCGACCATTCCGACAATAAACGACGGGCCGCTTCCGAAACAACAGCACATAAGCCTTGCCGTGTCTTTTCTGTCGAGTCTGTTCTGGTCCGCGAGCGCGGACAGAAGGGTAGCTCCGACGGGATATCCGCCGATGTTTGAAAGCAGAAAAATCCCGCAAAGCTCCTCGTCGGTTCTCAGAATTTTCGACAGCGGGAATGTAAGCGGCTTTAGGGCGATTTTGTACAAGCCGCTTTTTTGCAGGTAAATCGCCAGAGCCGAAAACGCGAACAGAGAAGGCACGATTATTTCAAGACAGTCATAAACCGCCCCTGAAACAGCCTCTCTGACCTCGCCCGAAAATATAAGGAGAAACGCCGCGAAAAAAACCGCCGTTACCGAAATGATTATCGTTTTCAAATTCTCAACCTTCATCGGCGTTTACTCCCGAAACTCCGCCCGCCGCGCCGAAAATAACGCTCAGCGCTATTTTTACGAACAGCAAAAAAGTGCCCGCCTTGCCGAAAATAACAGAAAACAGCAGTATCGGGACAATAAACGCCGCTCCGCATATCGCTCCCGATTTCATACCGTTTTTTCTGTTCATTTTTCCGACTACCCGTCCGCTTATGAAACTCCCCGCGGCGATCGCGACGATCGCCGCTACTCCTGCCGCGCCCGAGGCGTCGGTTATCAGCACGATAAGCGCCGCTATCCCCGAGATCGCCGCCAGCGCCGCATACCCCAGGCAAAGTCCCGCGCCGTACGGCATAAGACGGGAGTTTTTCTTCTTTTTCCGCATAAAATCACCTCTTACAAAGATTTTATGCGGGAGTAGTCCGGGTTAGTAGTAAAAGGACAAAGATCAAAAACAGTTTTGCGGCTTACAGCCGCATGACTGTGTAAAGATTTATTGACAGATCGTTATATTCTGATTTGTAAATTTTGACAGAAAGATTATAAAAATTTTCAGAAATTCTATTGCAATTTACAATAAAATATGTTAAAATGATATTTGTAGATTAGCGTCTGAACAGTGAAAGCTTTTCGGACGCCGAATATAAACTTAGGAGGAATAAACCAATGGCAAGAGAAAAGCTTACGATGGACGGTAACAACGCCGCGGGTCACGTGTCATACGCGTTTACCGATCTGGCGGCTATTTACCCCATCACCCCTTCTTCCGTTATGGCGGAGGTTACTGATTCCTGGGCAACAGCAGGAAGAAAGAACATTTTCGGCGAAACTGTAAAGGTTGTTGAAATGCAGTCCGAGGCAGGCGCTGCGGGCGCGGTTCACGGTTCGCTTTCGGCAGGTGCTCTTACGACAACATACACCGCTTCGCAGGGTCTTCTCCTTATGATCCCCAATATGTATAAGATCGCGGGAGAACTTCTTCCGTCGGTTATTCACGTTTCGGCAAGAGCCGTTGCTTCAAACGCTCTTTCGATCTTCGGCGATCACAGTGACGTTTACGCGTGCCGTCAGACCGGCTACGCTATGCTCTGCTCCACTAACCCCCAGGAGGTTATGGACCTCGGCGCGGTCGCTCACCTTTCGACATTAAAGGGCAGAGTTCCTTTCCTGCACTTCTTCGACGGCTTCCGCACCTCTCACGAGATCCAGAAGATCGAGGTATGGGATTACAACGATCTCGCGGAAATGGTTGATATGGACGCTATCCAGGCGTTCCGCGACAGAGCGCTCAACCCCGAAAAGCCCGTGCTTCACGGTACCGCTCAGAACCCCGACATCTTCTTCCAGGGAAGAGAGGCGTGCAACAAGTACTTCAACGCGCTTCCCGATATCGTTACCGAGTACATGAACAAGGTAAACGCAAAGATCGGTACAAACTACAAGCTGTTTAACTACTACGGCGCTCCCGACGCTGATCAGGTAATTGTAGCTATGGGCTCTGTCTGCGATACTATCGAGGAAACTATCGACTATATGCTCGCACAGGGCAAGAAGGTAGGTCTTGTTAAGGTCAGACTTTACAGACCGTTCTCCTCCAAGGCATTTGTTGAGGCTATTCCTTCTACCGTTAAGAAGATCACTGTTCTCGACAGGACCAAGGAGCCCGGCTCTATGGGCGAGCCGCTTTACCTCGACGTTGTTGCCGCTCTTAACAGAGAGGGCAAGTTCCAGGGTGTTCCCGTATTTACAGGACGTTACGGTCTCGGCTCGAAGGACTGCAACCCGTCTCACATCATCGCGGTCTACAACAACACCGACAAGAACGTGTTTACCGTTGGTATCGAGGACGACGTTACAAACCTCTCGCTTAAGGTTACGGAAAACCCGAACACCACTCCCGAGGGCACTACCTGCTGCAAGTTCTGGGGTCTCGGCTC
>JAFLUF010000094.1 GCA_022508925.1 Oscillospiraceae bacterium
TAATCGCCCGATACGCGCGGAGCAAATCTTTGATTTGCGTATGCGCGAGGGCATTGAAATCATAAAATAAAAGCGTTTACGCTTTTATTTTATCATAAATCACCGCTTTTGTCAATAACTCTTGACAAATTTGCGCGGGGGTTGTATAATGTAAGTCAGTGGAATTATTTACGGAAAGGAATTGGTAGTTTTGCTCACACTTGACAGTATATATAAGGCTTCGCATGTGCTTAAGGAGGTCATTCGGCACACCGATCTTATCAAAGCGCCAAAGATAAACCCCGACGCGGACGTTTATTTAAAGCCGGAGAACCTTCAGGTAACCGGCTCGTTTAAGGTCCGCGGAGCGTACTATAAGATATCACAGCTTACGGAAGAAGAGCGCGCGAAGGGCGTTATCGCCTGCTCTGCGGGAAACCACGCGCAGGGAGTGGCTCTCGCGGCGACAAAAGCGGGTATAAAATCGCTTATCTGTCTGCCAGACGGCGCTCCTATCTCAAAGGTCGAGGCGACAAAGGGCTACGGCGCGGAGGTCTGCCTTGTCAAGGGAGTTTACGACGACGCGTACAATAAGGCGCTCAGCCTGCGCGACGAAAAGGGATATACGTTTATTCACCCGTTTGACGATGAAAACGTTATAGCGGGACAGGGAACGATAGGTCTTGAGATTTTGGACGACCTGCCCGATGTAGACGCGGTGATCGTGCCGATAGGCGGCGGCGGACTTGTTTCGGGAGTAGCGTTTGCGATAAAACAGCTCAACCCTAAGATAAAGGTCTACGGCGTTCAGGCGGCGGGCGCTCCGTCAATGTTCAATTCAATTCACGACGACAAGATAGAGCGGCTTGACAGCGTGGCGACTCTCGCGGACGGAATTGCCGTAAAAGAGCCGGGAAAAAACACCTTTGAGCTTTGCAAAAAGTATGTCGATGAAATAGTGACTGTTACCGAGGACGAGATATCAACGGCTATCCTCGCGCTTATCGAACAGCAGAAGCTTATCGCCGAGGGCGCGGGCGCGGTATCTGTAGCGGCGGTGATGTTCAATAAAATTCCCGTAAAGGATAAAAAAGTAGTCTGCGTTGTTTCGGGCGGTAACATCGACGTTACGATATTAAACCGCGTTATACGCAGAGGTCTTGTAAAGAGCGGACGCTCGGGAATGCTCAACATCGAGCTTGTGGACAAGCCCGGACAGCTTCTCGGAGTTTCGGAGATAATCGCGAAGCTCGGCGGAAACGTGACTACCGTACGTCACGAGCGCGCCGACGAAAATCCCGATATAAACGGCTGTTTTCTGCGTATACAGCTTGAAACGCGAAACTCCGAGCATTATGAGGAGATACGCAAAGCGCTTATCGACGCGGGATATAAATTGGTTGACTATATTAAGTAACATAAAGGAGAATCACTTATGAAAACTGTTCACACCGAAAACGCGCCTGCCGCGATAGGTCCTTATGTACAGGCGAAAATAACGGGAGATCTTGTCTACACTTCGGGGCAGATACCTATCGACCCTAAAACGGGAAACCTTGTAGACGGCGGTATCGAGACTCAGGCAAAGCAGGTCTGCGAAAACTTAAAGGCTGTTCTTGAGGCGGCAGGAACCTCGCTCGAAAAGGTAGTCAAGACAAACTGCTATCTTAAGGACATCGGTGATTTCGCGGCATTCAACGCCGTTTACGCCGAATATTTTACCGAAAAGCCCGCGCGCTCGTGCGTAGGCGGACTTCAGATACCCAAGGGCGCGCTTGTTGAAGTAGAAGTAATTGCCGAAGTTTGATTAACATAAAGGAGAACATTTTATGAAACTGTTTATTGATACCGCGAATGTTGATGATATCAGACGCGCCAACGATATGGGAATTATCTGCGGCGTGACTACAAATCCCTCGCTTATCGCGAAAGAGGGCAGGGATTTCAAGCAGGTCGTAACCGAGATAGCGTCCATTGTTGACGGGCCTATTTCAGCCGAGGTCATTTCGCTCGAGGCGGATAAGATGGTAGAAGAAGCAAAGCCGCTTGCCGCTATACACAAGAATATCGTTATAAAGCTGCCCATGTGCGAGGAGGGTCTTAAGGCCTGCAAACAGCTTACGGCGCTTGGGATAAAGACAAACGTAACGCTTGTTTTCTCGGCGGCGCAGGCGCTTCTCGCGGCAAGAGCGGGAGCTACGTTTGTAAGTCCGTTTTTGGGAAGACTCGACGATATCGGCATGGAGGGAATGAACCTCATCGAGGAGATAGTGGATATTTTCCAGGCGTGCGCGATTGAAACGGAGATAATCGCGGCTTCTATCAGAAATCCCGTTCATGTTACACAGGCGGCAAGAATGGGATGCGATATCGCTACAGTTCCGATGAACGTGCTTTTGCAGATGCTCAAACACCCGCTTACGGACAACGGCATAGAGCGTTTCTTAAAGGATTGGGAAGGCTTTACTGCAAAGTAATAAATGCAATTGATTTTCTTTACTGGGAAAAACCTTTCTGTAGAAAGGTTTTTCCCGGACCCTTTTCCAAAGACTTTTTGTACTTTCGTCTATACATATTTATATTTTCACCTTTTATCCGCGTTTGGCATAAATTGCGGATAAGAGGTGATTTTTTATGCTGATAGAAACGGCGTATAACCGAAGCGCCGCGGTGATTTACGCGCTTAACTGGGCGTTTGCGAGAAATCCGCGGTTTTATGATTTTACGGACATTGGCGGAGATTGTACAAATTATATCTCTCAGTGTATGTACGCGGGCTGTGGGGTCATGAATTACTCGCGTGAAAACGGCTGGTATTATATAAACTCAAACGACCGTGCGCCCGCCTGGACCGGAGTGAATTTTCTGCGCGAATTTCTGCTTTCAAACAGAGGCACGGGAGTTTACGGCGAAGAAGCGCCGCTGTCCGAAATTCAGCGCGGCGATATTATTCAGCTCATAGACGAACAAGGCAGCTTTTATCACACGGTCATAGTTTCGTCGGTTTCTTATCCGCTTATCCCCGAAAATATCTTTGTCTGCGCGCACTCGGACGATTCGCGTAACCGCCGGCTTTCTACCTACGGCTACGCGGATATTTTCCCTGTTCATATAGTAGGCGCGAGAAAAGAAATTACTGTCGAAGACTGATAAGTATGTGGAGGTATTGATATGTTTATTTACACGGTAAAAAGCGGAGATACTCTCAGCGGTATTGCGGGAATATTCAACATTCCCGCGGGCAGAATTGCCGCTGACAATAATCTGCGTATAAACAGCGGACTTGCGGTGGGACAGAGTTTAGTCATCATGTCCGACACAATGCGCTATAGAATAAAGGAAAACCAGACGCTTTATTCAATTTCACAGGAGTTTAACGTTCCGCTTGAAGAGCTTATCGATATAAATCCCAATTTAAACCCGATTTCAATACCGGTAGGAGCGACGGTTATTATACCCGTATCAACCAATGTTTCGCGCAGACCCGCCGTTATAAACGGTTATGCCTATCCGCATATAACCGAAAGCGCGCTGAACTGCGCCGTGCCGTTTCTGACTTTCTTAAGCCCGTTTTCGTATTCGATTACTCCAAGCGGCGAGCTTATCTCGCCGGATGATCAGGACCTTATCTACAGCGCTGTAAGAAGCGCCGTTATGCCGCTTATGGTCGTAACGAATATCTACGACGGAACGTTTTCCACAGAGGTCCTGTCACAGATCCTGGAGGACGATTCCGCGACAGCCCGGCTTATCGACTCTATCATGTATGAGCTTGACCGCAAGGGATATTACGGGGTGAATCTCGATATGGAATACATTTCTCCAAACGACAGGGAGATCTACAACGAGTTTCTCAAAAACCTTTCGGAACGGCTTCACCGAGGAAATTATGTGCTGATAACCGCCGTTGCGCCTAAGTACCGCGCAGACCAGCCGGGCATTCTCTACGAGTCTCATGATTATGCCGTTCAGGGAAAATACGCGGATTATGTAGTTATAATGACATATGAATGGGGCTATACCTACAGCTCCCCAATGGCAGTTCAGCCGATTGAAGAGGTGCGGAAGGTATTAAGCTATGCCACAAGCGAAATTCCCTCGGGAAAGGTTATTATGGGAATGCCGAACTACGGGTATGAATGGACGCTTCCCTATACCCGCGGAACCGCCGCGCGAAGCATCGGATTTGCGCAGGCAACTGAGATCGCCATAGCTAATAACGCTGAGATACTTTATGATGAAAACACGCAGACGCCGTATTTTTACTATACTGACAACGGCGTAAGAAAGGTAGTATGGTTCGACGATCCGAGAAGCATAAACGCAAAGCTCAGACTTGTCGATGAGTTCGATCTCGCGGGAGCGAGCTGGTGGACGGTAAACCGCTGTTATGTCCCGAACAGGCTTATCGCGCAGAACGCCTTTGATATAGCTAAGTTCTGATTATCACAGTATTTTCCACAGCGTCGGCATCTGCATATCGCGGAACAAGTCTATCTGTGCCTCAGCGCGGTCACATGATGCATATATCTCGTCATTGGCGTCTTCCGCAAACGATTGTATCTCGGCAAGCGACGAGGTTATATCAACTGCAAGACCGAGATCGTTTATCAGGATCGCAAAGTCAACGAATTCTCCCCATTCCTTATTGAGACGCTTTGCGGCGTTGTTGGCGGCTTCTATGTCGTTTTTCTCAAAGCTGTCCTCGATCTCGTGTATCTGTTCGATCAGCTTATCGGTAAAATCACACGAAACTCTTACAGAATAAAAACACCCCACGGACATAACCGCTAAAATTACAATACTTATGACGATGCGTTTCATTTTTTCTTCTCGCTTTCAACAATTTCGTAGTTTCCGTTTTTGTCGGCGGTCATAAGGAAAATCTGTTTTTCGGAGATGTTATTTTCCCTTAGGATTTTCGTAAGCCACCCTTCGCCGAGTTCAATAAGTCTGAGCTGCTCGCTGTCTCTTATGCCGTCGCGGATAATTACAGACGGAGGGTTTTCGGTAGAACCGCCCGCGTTTACATCCTGCTTTTCGGCGGGCTGATAATCCTTTTTCAACAGAAAATTTATCTTTCCGTTTGTCTCGACTATCGCGTACTGTATCTGCGTTATATCGAATATCTGCTGATTGCGCATGGCTTCCGTAAGGTCGTCAACGGAGTAGCGCAGACGCTTCATCTCATTCTGAAGTATTTTTCCCTCGCTGATTATTACTCTCGGGCTTCCTATCATAAGCTTTCGTATCTTTACCGATTTGAGCATAACGCCCGACATAACAACGTCAAGGCACACGAGAGTAAGAATAGGCACTATCCCCATGATCATGGGAATGCTGCTGTCCTCAACGGGAATAGCCGCGATGTTTGATATCAGAATAGTTACCACAAGCTCGGAGGGCTGAAGCTCTCCGAGCTGTCTTTTTCCCATGAGCCTGAGGGAAAATGTTATCAGTATATAAAGAATAACAGCTCTGATAAGCACTATTGCCATAAAAATGTACTCCTTCTCAACAGTCTGAAATACGCTTGTTTGGTAAACTGATTTTTGTTTTATTATTAGCCCCATTTAATGAAATATTCTCTTGAAATTTTTTTGAAACTATGGTATAATGGTAAAGGTTATGTGAGGTGAATTGTATGAAAGTCGGAGTATCT
>JAFLUF010000095.1 GCA_022508925.1 Oscillospiraceae bacterium
TTCTGTCAGCGTAAACCGTGATAACAACGGGAATGATAAGACCCGCCTTATCCTTTGTACGCTCGTTGAATTCCTTAGTAAACGACATAATATTAACGCCGTGCTGTCCGAGTGCCGGACCTACAGGCGGAGCCGGCGTAGCTTTGCCGGCGGGAATCTGAAGTTTAATAAAACCTACAACCTTCTGTGCCATGACAATTGTCCTCCATAAATTTTTTCTGAAAAACGTCCTTGAATTACCGCTTACGCTTTCTTTACCGCGGAAAATTCGATCGTTGCGGGGATAATTCCGCCCATCATGTTGACAAGATTTACAACAAGCGTCTTGCTGTCCTCGTCAACCTCCGCGACAGTACCCGTAAAGTCCACAAATATACCGCCCGTAATGACGACCTCATCGCCGACTTTAAATACGGGCGCGGCGTTTTCGGATTTGTCGAATCTGCCCTGCTCGAGCACCATTGCCTCCGCCTCGCTCAGCGGGGTAGGCTTGGACTCGGGACCTACAAAGCCCGTAACGCCTCTCGTGTTTCTGCAGATATACCACGACTCGTTTGTCTCAACCATTTTGACGAAAACATAGCCGGGATACACCTTTTCTTCAACCTCGACCGTCTTTTTAACAATGCTTCCGTTTTCCTTGACTTCCTTTTCAACCGTCTTCTTGGTTGTCGGGATAGTAACATCTTCTATAAGATGACCTAAATTGCGGTTGTCAACAAGCGTTCTTATATCATCCGCTACCTTTTTTTCGTAGCCCGAATAGGTATGAAGAATATACCATTTTGCTTCTGAATCAGCCATATTAACCCCCGTAAATCACCGGAACAGCAAATTGTTCAAAAGACCGAAAAGCGAATCCACTCCGAATACCAAAGCCCCTGCCAGAATGCAGACGATCAGAACAACGATCGTATTTCGTGTTGTTTCCTTCGGCCCCGGCCAGACAACTTTCTTAAATTCCGCCTTTGCGTCCTTAAAGAACTTTACTATGCCTTTTTTGTTCTTTTTGCCCGCCTTTTTGGAACCCTTCTTGTCGTCGGTTTTCGCCTTTTTCGCGGTTTTCCCCTCGTCCTCACTCTCGGGAGAGTTTTTATCAAGCTCTAAATCTTCAGCCATAAAAGATCCTCCCTGCCATTACTTGGTTTCTTTGTGAGGGGTGTGTTTCTTGCAGAACCTGCAGTACTTTGTCATTTCAAGCCTGTCAGGGTCGTTTTTCTTGTTCTTCATGGTGTTGTAGTTGCGCTGTTTGCACTCTGTACACGCCAATGTAATTTTTACTCTCACTTTCGGCACCTCCTGTTTTTTTATGAGCCTCCCTCATGCGTATCCCTGCCGGAATACGCAGCGCCTGACCTTCAGACGCGTTTTCGGGGAATAGATCCCGCGCAAAAAATTGCACAAAAAAATATACCCCATTCGAGGTATACTTATTCTACCATATATTTTGCGGTTTGTCAAGCACTTTTTGAATTTTTTTCAAAATATTCTTCATTTAAACGTCTCTGTTTACCCGTTAAAGCTCAAAAACGGACATATTCCGAATAAATTCACCCCGCAGGGCAGCAAAAATCATCTTATCCGGCGAGCATTGCGTCCGCAATTTTCGAGCCGTTTTCATGAACGATCATATAGATATATCCGTCCGAAGTCTTTCCCTTTACGCTTCCCGCCGCGCTTGCCTCCTGCTGGGGATAGAACGCGCCCTCGGTAGTAACATACCCGAAGTATTCATCCATAGCCTCCTGAACGGCTTCTGCCCTATCCGCCTTAGGTTTTACAATAAGGATCTTGTTGAGCTGCGAACTTATCACATTTGACGCAAAAGCATAGTCCTCAAGGTCATCAAGGATTATTTTATCACTGAATAACGCGCTTACAAACTCCTGATCCGTCAGAAAATCCATTCCGGGCCACTCGTCGGCGCTAAGAGCTTTCTCGGCGTATTCCCGCGCGCTTAGCGATACGGCGCTGCTCTCGGACTCGGAGGAGTCCCGCGAGGAATTTGAAGGCGCGTCTGTCGAATCGCCGCACCCGCAGAGTGAAATTGCCATGGCGGCACAAATCATGGTTAAAATCAATTTTTTCACAATGATATACTCCTTTGCATAGTATGATCATTTCCGGAATTATGACATTATATCGCTATAATTTAAAAACAACAGCCGCTTGAACGCGGCTGTTGTTGTTTAATGCTCTTAGGAAATGCGCCAATGGTGATTTATAGTTAAATATGTACAACCGTTTGAATGCTTCCTACTCGCATTATTCGGCGATTACTCGCCCTTCTGCTTCGCGAAGCACTCGCTGCACAAAACGGGTCTGTCGCCCTTGGGCTCAAACGGAACGCGAGCTACGCCTCCGCACTCAGCGCAAGTAGCCTCAAAAAAGGTTCTCGCGCCTCTGCCGGCGTTCTTTCTTGCGTCTCGGCAAGCCTTGCATCTCTGCGGCTCGTTTTCAAAGCCCTTTTCTGCGTAGAATTCCTGTTCGCCCGCGGTGAACACGAAATCCGCGCCGCAGTCCTTGCATTTCAGTGTCTTGTCAGTGTACATAGATATACCCCTTAAAAAAATATATTTGTTGCCCTCGTCGGATTTTACCGACATCTCAGCGCAAAAGCCAACCAACAGCCAACCATCTGCACAGCGCTTTTTTTAAGCTATTCGGACATATTAACTTTTGTATATTTCGCGAAGCTTGCTTCTTGCGCGCGAAAGCGCGTTATCGACCGACTTTTTGTCCACGCCGAGCTTTTTCGCGAGCTCCGCGTATGAAAGACCCATCGCCACGCCTTTTATGCACCTCAGCTCAAGCTGAGACAGCTCATTTTCGATGACACGAAGCAGATCCTCGTTGTTTTCCTTTGCGATTATCCTCTCTTCGGGAGTAGGCTTGCCGTCAGCTACGGAACTGAGCTCCTCCTCGTCCGCAATGCGCTTCGCTCTGCTGACCGAACGTCTTACCGTGTTTTTGAGCCTGTTTTCAACGCACACTGCCGCGAAAGACGCAAACTCTCCCTTTTCCGCGTCATAGCTTCTGACCGCGCCAAGCAGTCCCGCCATACCGTCGGACACAAGCTCTTCATAGTCAGCATGATCCGAATACTTTTTCGCAAGCGAAAAAACAAGCTTCATATAACGCGATATCAGCTCGGCAGTACAACCGCCGTCGGAACGATTTTCCGAAATAAGAGAAATCAGCTCCTTGTCGCTGAGCCTCGAGAAATCAGTCGCCAAATACTCTCCCACCGTTCAATACATTTTATCACAACTCGTCTGCTTTGTCAACAATTTATTTGAACAATTTACAAAAAATCGACAAATTAGCGTAAAACGAGAAAAAAATTTAGGCAATTTAACTATGCTGCGCATACTGCGCTCTGCCCGACTTGAAGATATCTCCGCCTTCGCAGTCAACCGCCACTATCAGCGGAAACTTTTCAAACCTCAGCCGCTTTACGCTTTCGCATCCTAAATCCTCAAAAGCGATTACTTCACACTCGGTTATGCACTTACACGCGAGCGCGCCTGCTCCTCCGACCGCGCAGAAATATACCGCGCCGTTTCTCCTTATTGCATCGCAGACAGCCTCGCTTCTTTCGCCCTTTCCTATCATTGCGGAAAGACCGAGGTCAAGGAATCTCGGAGAGTAAACGTCCATTCTGCCCGAAGTTGTCGGTCCGCAAGAGCCTATCACCATGCCTTCACGGGCGCCCGTCGGTCCCGCGTAATAAATTGCCGAGCCCGAAAGCTCATAGGGAAGCTCTTTTCCCTCATCAATAAGCGTGTTTATCCTTTTGTGCGCAGCGTCACGAGAGGTATAGACCACACCGGACAAAAGCACTCTGTCACCCGCACGGAGAGTCTTAGCCTTTTCCTTAAGCTCGGCGGTGTTCATTTCAATCATATTTTCAGTCCTTTATGTACTACTACATGAATTTAAAATCGGGAATTGGCAAGAATTCCCGATTTATCTTCAGTTTTCAAGTCTTGATCAGAAACTTCCGAACAAGTCGCTGCTCATGTCGTCGTCGGATTCGTTCATATCCATATCGCCAAGGCTCCAGATGTCGTTTGCGGGAGCGCTGTCCGCGCCTGAATCCATACCGGTGTCCATGCCCATATCGTCATTCTTGCCGAGTGCGTCAAGCTCGTTTTGCAGGCTCGACCAATCATCGACCGCACCGTCGGAAGCATCAGCCGTTCTTTCCTCAAACTCGGAGGAACCGCCGCCGAACGTAAGCTCCGCCTGCTCAAGAAGCTTCTGCATCTCGTCCATTTCGCTGCTTCCGCCAAAGTCCAAGTCCGAGTCGCCCGCTTTTACATCGTTCGCCTCAACCGCGTCGGCCATATCGGAAGTGACATCGCCGGTCATATCATCGTCTGCCTGTCCGAAAGACATATCATCATCTCCGAAGCCCGAAAGCATATCCCCGCCGAAGTCAAACGCGCTTTCGGTTTCGTCACTTGATGAAGTATCCTCGGGAACATCGGGTTCGTCTTCCGAAAGACCCGCGTCAAGGTCGTCAAAGCCCATAAGATCGCCCGACATATCCGAATCATCGTTACTCGCGCCGCCCATGATATCATCCATAGCCGCAAAGCCAAAGCCCGCGTCCATATCTTCGCCGTTATCCGCGCTGTCTCCCGACATACTCGCCAGAAGCGCGTTTATATCATCCATTCCGCCGGAAGAATCCTTTTCGGCGGTTTCCTCAGAGCCAAAGCTCATATCAGGCGCGTCAAACTCGGGAGCCTCCGCCTTCGGAGCCTCAAACGAGGAGAGATCGGGCATTTCCACAGCGGCTCCGCCCTCACCGCCGGAAAGCTCCTCAGCCTTGGACAAAAGCGTCTTACATCCTGAATTTACGCTGTCCGCAAAGCTGCGAAGCTGAGCCATAAATCCGCTCAGATCAACGCCCTTGCTCGCCCCGCCGGTACTCGCCATAATGTCAGAAGCCGTTTTCTTGGCCTTCTGAACAACCTCCTCGGCTGTTCTGTTAGCCTTAGCTACGGTATCCTTTGCGGTCTTTTCCGCGGCAGCAATTATCGACGCCGCCTGTTTTTCCGCGGCAGCCGTATTCGGCGCTCCCCCTCCCGAAGACTTTGCGCCGGCAGAGGATATCGCGTTTTTAAGTTTTCTTTTAAGCTCATCGACCTGATCTACAAGATCCTCGGAATTTTTGCGTTCGGTTCTGAGCTGTTCCTCAAGCTTTTCAATTCTTTCTTTCGCCTCGGTTTCGGCAATCCTTACCTTATCATCGGCGCCGTCTACAACTTTTTTGACAGACTCGTATTTTTTCTCGATTTCTCTCTTTTCAGCCTCAAGCTCGCTCATACGCTTGCTTATGCTGGCTATGTACTCGTTGACCTCATTCTTGTTAAAGCCCATCGGGCTGGTACTGAAGCCATTACCTGCTGCCATTGTACATTTCTCCCCTCAAAGATAATTCGTAGGCGGCTTGCCCGAAAAAATGCGCAAAAATCCGCTTCTAACCTATTATACCATAAATATTCAAGATATACAAGTGTTTTAGCAAATTTTATAAATATG
>JAFLUF010000096.1 GCA_022508925.1 Oscillospiraceae bacterium
CCTCGATATGGGCGATAAAAAGCGCACGGAGGTGCTTAACGCAGCTTACAAGCAACTTCTCCTCAATCAGATAACGGACGCGGTTAAAGCAGACGCAGAGATGTATATGGAGTACAATAAGCCGTGGGAGGACTAAATTGCAAAACCGCCTTTGATTTTTCGATCAGGGGCGGTGCGATTTTAGTTGTTGGGATAGGACAGGACTGAAAAAGAAAATATCTCCGCAAACCAATGCGGAGATACGCGAAATTATTATATTTGATTGCGCTGAAATATAAGAGTTTCTTGCCGGACATTCGCGGGTATTTATTCGAAAATTATAGTACAACTGTTATTATAAGCCTGTTTTCCGAATATCCCGCCGTAATGCTGCCTCCCGACTGTTCAACAAGTGTTTTCGCGATGGACAGTCCCAATCCCGTAGAATTTCTCGCAGCCTCGACTGTGTAGAAGCGGTCAAACAGCCGTTCTACCTGCACGGAATTCAATCCCCTTGCAGTATTGACGAAAGTAACGATCCCCTCGTCAGAAAGCGTTATCTCCAGATCACCATTGCTGTATTTTATCGCGTTATTCAGCAGATTTGAGAACACTCGCGATAATTTGGCGCGGTTCAGAGTTTTAACGATTTTCTGCTCGGTGATTTTCACCTTGGGCACAATACCTTTATCAGTCAGGGCGGCGTAGTAGCCCATAATGCTGTCCTCAAGCACTTGATTTACCAAAATTTCTTCTTTTTCGGAATTGCCGCCTGCGGAAAGTATCACGGAATATCCAAAAAGCTCTTCGGTAAGCTGTTTCATCAGTTCCGCGCGGTCGGCAATGATAGCGAGATACTGTTCGATTTTTTCGGGAATTTCCATACGTTTCATCACATCAAGATAGCCGCAGATAGCTGTCAACGGAGTACGCAGATCGTGCGAGATATTGGTGACAGCAGCTTTAAGCTCCTTGTCGCCTTGAGTGTAGCGGTGATGCTCGCGGCGGAGAATTTTAAGCTCACGGTTTATTCTGTCGGCGAGCAGACGCATTCTGCTGTCGCGGCAGGAAATGTTTATAATCGTATTGGTGTCGGTTTTCAGTCTGTCTGCGAACGCCTCGGCTATTTCCACGGCGGATTTTCGCATAAGAAAAATTTTCACGCCCATCACAATAATTGCGATAATGGTGACACACAACAGACCGTAAACCATTCCTATACCCCTTTATTTCAAATTCCTTTTGCGGAAACAAATAAGTCCCGCTGCCGTGAATGTTCCTATTGTCATAAGCGAATACAGCGGCGCAGTTTTTAGATCATCCAGGTATTTTTCATTAGGAAAACCGTTTCTCCATATCGTTGCCATTGCCGCGCTATGATCTATAAGCTGCCCATGTGGCATAATATAATACGCCGCGTGGAGCAGAGCATATTTTGCGCTGTCGGGCGGAATATATTTGGGATTGGGGGTATCGTTATCATAAGTTTTATTTCCATTTTCGTCAGAATGAAATGAATAAGTATATTCAGGCTGGTCAAACCTCGATCGCAGATCGTGACAGCAAAACACCATCGCCAGCACCAAAACAATATCCAAAACCGCTGCAACCGCTGTATAATACGGCATAAAAAAGCAGATCGCCGTGCATATCGTTGACAGTGACAGATGCACCAACCACAATCCGATAACTACCGATGCTATGGTATGCGCTTCCACATTATCAAACCACTGAATGTTAAATACAGCAAACGCCCCGTAAAACACCACAAACAACAAGGTTGTGGAGATAAGCGAAAGCAACAGCTCTGATAAAAAAACCATCCCCTTGCCGTGTCCGGCGACCATCTTGTTTCGTATAGCGCCGTTGCTAAATTCCACGCCAATCATCAGTGAAATCTGAATAGCTATCACCAGAAACAGTCCCACAAAATAAACAATTTCAACATCAGTGCTGGAATCTGTGACCATGCCCGTGATCAGACCAAGTATGAGCGATACCACAATCATCATCCGGAACATTATACTTTTTCGATAGCGGTAGATCCCCGCGGCTAACAAATTACTCACTTTTTCCACCTCCCACCAAATTGATGTAGAAGCTCTCAAGGCTCTCATCGCGTTCCTCTATGAAAATTACCTCGCATTTTTCGTCCGCGAGCGCGAGCGTGAGGCGGGTTATATTCGGCTTGCCGTAAACGTCCGCGAGGTTGTCGGAGAGAATTTTGTACTCAATTCCCATACTGTCAAGAACACGCGAGAGCGCTTTTGTGTCGGAAACGTTAATTCTTGAACACTTGCGGCAGGCGGCTTCCAGCTCCGCCGCGCTCATCTCTTTGACTATACTGCCGTTGTCAATAAATCCGTAATGCGTTGCCAGCCGCGACAGCTCGTCCAAAATGTGACTGGAGATCAGCACAGTGATTTGCCTCTCGCGATTGAGTTTAAGGATCAGCTCTCGAATTTCGATTATCCCCTGAGGATCAAGACCGTTTATCGGCTCGTCAAGTACCAAAAAATCAGGCTCTCCGCACAGCGCGATAGCAATGCCAAGCCTTTGGCGCATACCAAGCGAAAAGTTTTTGGCTTTCTTTTTCCCTGTGTTTCCAAGCCCCACAAGCTCCAGAATTTCCCGCAAGCCGTCATAGCTCGGCAGCCCGAGTACCAGATACTGCTGCTTAAGATTGTCCTCCGCTGTCATTTCGAGATAGACAGACGGTGTTTCCACGACCGCGCCCATTCGTTTGCGGGTCTTTATTATTGCGCCGTCCGCGGTGCTCTTCACGCCGAAAAGCTCATAATCGCCGCTTGACGGGGGCTGCAAGCCGCAAATAAGGCGAATTAGCGTGGTTTTGCCCGCGCCGTTCTTTCCGACAAAGCCGTAGATCGCACCCTTTGGAACACTCATCGAAAGCCCGTTCAGCGCAGAAAATCGTCCGTATTGCTTACTTAAATTGTTGGTTTTCAGAACATATTCCATTTTCAGACCCCTTATTTAAATTTGAATTCCAAATTTCGCACTTGACTGCACGCTCCGCTTAGCAGCCAAGTGCGAACCGGTCGAAATTTTGCAAAGCAAAATTTCGACACTATTTGGAATTCCTGATCACCTACTATGTTGATATTATACCATATAAAGGTCAAGAAATCGGTCAAGAAAATGTCAATATTTCGTCAAGATTTCATTTTAAAGCCGATGCCGTAGACGGCCTCGATATAGTCCTCGCCATTTACCGTCTGCAATTTTTTGCGGATATTGCTGATATGCTGTTTCAGAGAACGCTCGGTACAGTCGGGAGTGTCAAGACTTATTTTGTCAAGTATCGTGGATTTTCCAACGGGATTTCGCGGGTTTTGCATAAGCAACTTCAAGATCGCACACTCAGTCCTGGTAAGGTGAATTTCGGTATTTGCAATTTTTGCGGTAAGTATGTCGGAGAATAAAGTAAGCTCGCGGAATTTAAGCTCGTTTTCGTTGTTTTTACGGAGTTGTACGGCAATTCTCGCGAGCAGCTCGCGCATATCAAACGGTTTTGTTACATAATCAACCGCTCCGCCGAGCAGCAGATCGACCTTGTTTGCAACGTCGATTTTCGCGCTTACCACGATTACGGGAATATCCTTGATTTTCGGCAGCAGTTCCTCGCCGCTCAGATTCGGCAGCATTAAATCGAGCAGTATCAGATCGGGCTTTTCCTTTGACAAAACCTCAAGAGCATCCGTTCCCGAAAAAGCCCGTGATACACTATACCCCTCAGCATTAAGAGTTTCCTCCAAAAGATTTCCGATGTGCAGATCATCGTCTACTATTAAAATATGTGGCATATTCAATTCCTTTCTGTTATAATTAAATCATAGCACAATCATCGGAAAAAGTCAATACTGCAAGAAAAACGCTGATAATTCAAAATCTTGACAAAATATTGACTTTTTCTTGACCGTTTTCTTGACCATTGTATGTTATACTAATAATTGAAAGGAGGTGATATTATGAATAAAACCGTTAAAATACTGCTTATTGCGCTGTTACCGCTCGTTCTCGCCGGAGCAACAGGTTTTTTGATCCTCTACATCAATGTAAACGCCATCAGATTTGATTATGTTGACGGCGGCTATAATCGCGTTGGCAAAGATGACAACATTGTGACCCCCTTTTTCGGCAATAAATTGATGCTTAATGATGGCGGCGGCAATATTTACGGTCCGCCTCTGGGGCTGGGAATGAAAACCATAGATGTTTACATGACCGTAAACGATCCGATAAGTGCATACGCGTTCTGGATGATGCGCCGGTACGAAAATGGTGTGCAGATCAGCTACGAGGTGGAAAACGATGGAAAAACGCTCACGGTAAAGCTCAGCGGAACCGGCGATAATGGCGAGAAGACCGAACAGTTCGAGAAGCTGTTTATTTTCGATATTGAGAAAGCAAGTCTTAAAAATCTTCCCACTTGGACAAACCGCACCGAGGCGGACAATGAGTTTTATTCCAGGTAAAGACAGAGCCGCCAAATGGAGCGATGTCAGTATGTATAATTTTACCAGAAAAGAATTAGTAGGTTCGCTGTGCTGCCCCGCTTTGACAATTTTATGGTGTATTATCAGAGTGTTGACTGACCTTTCGTGGGGTGCCGAGTTTACGGGCAAAGGTTTTTTCCGTCTAACCCCATTTATTGCCTTTTTCGTTGGCGGTTTTTTGCCGATTATCCTGACATCGGCGTGTAAGATACATACCGAGCATTACTTAAAAAAACGTCTTATTCTAATTGTTATTGTTTATGTTTTTAACGGCTTTATTGGCTTGATAGGTGTTCCTGTGGTTATGTTCGCGCTTTATATGACCGTCGGTATCGGCGCGGTGATTTATCAGCTATTAAAGGTTCAGGATGAGGACACAAGCGGTGGTGAACGCGCTGTTATTATGCTTTCCGATCCAATCGTATATTGGACGATATATCATTTTATTTTTTGGATCATTAAATTGTAATTTTTATTTTGATATTCAAGGCAGTGCGATTTGCTCCCACGCCCTATCGTAATGTGATTGACCAGCTGAATAAGAAAACCTCACCAAAGTCTTGTTGCAAAGGTGAGGTTTTTGTTTTACTATTGTAATTACTACTTGCTTAAATTTGCAACGTTGAAAACATTGTTTTTGTTTTATTCTCTTTGCGCTTGGATAATTATTATAGATACAATATAAATAACAAGCCGCCTTAACCAGGCGGTTTGCTGTTTGTCGAACACTCGGTTGTCATTTAGTACCATTGAGTTAGCTCGACAGACGACGGGTATTCCGGTACTGATTTCGATCGTCCGGGTGTTACGCGCTTGTTGG
>JAFLUF010000097.1 GCA_022508925.1 Oscillospiraceae bacterium
TTTCACTGCGCAGGAAGTCCGCGAGTTTTGTGCGCTCCAACGCGTTCCACAATTCCCTGTCATCCGCGTCGGGCTTTCCCATAAGCAGATTATCGCGCACAGAGCCTTTGAACAGATAGCTTTGATAGCTGATGTAGGTGAAATTCTTCATAAGGCTTTCCTCGGAGATGTCATAAAGTTCGATGTTGCCGACATTTACAGATCCTGTATACCCCTTGCAGCGACCCATAAGTATCGCAGCGAGCGTAGATTTTCCGCACCCGCTTTCTCCCACGACGGCGGTAAAGCTGCCTTTTGGGAATGACAGATCAACTCCGTGAAGTATCTCCCTGTCCTCGTTATATGAAAAACGCAAGTCGGTACAGACTATTGAATGATTTTCGGGAATATCGGCGGTTTTCCGCTCGGGTTCGGGCAAATCAAGCAGACGGAATATCTTATCGCTTGCTGCCATGCCGTTCATCGCGACATGGAAAAATGACCCCAGCTGCCGCATCGGAATAAAGAAATCCGCCGACAACAAAATGATGAGCAGACAGCCCCAGAGCTCAATATTCCCGCTTTTAAACTGTGTTGCCGCGAGTATAACTCCTGCCGCCGCGCCGCCGTAGGCTATCAAGTCCATAATTGTAATGGAGTTGAGCTGCATGGTCAGCACTTTCATGGTTATTTTACGGAATTTCTCGGACTGCTCGTTCATTTCCGTGTTTTTAAAGCTGTCAGCCTGATAAATTTTCAGCGTGGTAAGTCCCTGCAAATTTTCGAGAAATGTATCGCCGAGCGCGGTGTACTGCCCCCAATATTTCGAGAGCAGCTTTTTCGCCCATGTCTGCACCGCTGCGATAGCAACGGGTATCAGCGGCACGCAGACAAGCAGTATCACCGCCGACAGGAAATTTACGAAGCTCAGATACACAAACAAGGTCAGCGGAGCTATCATAGCGTAGAAAAACTGCGGCAGATACGCGCCGAAATATGTTTCGAGCTGCTCCACGCCCTCTACAGACACCTGCACCACCTCGGAGGTCTGCGCCTGCTCACGGTAGGATAGTCCTAAACGCAGCAGCTTTTGATATATCTTTTCGCGGAGTATTCTCTTTACCGTTTTTGACGAAAGATAGCTCATGCGGCTTGAACCAACGGTGCAGATAAACCGCACAATTACAGCCGCCGCAGCAACGCATACTGTTATTATTATCTCGGTCTTACCCGCCTTTTTCAGCAGCAATCCCTGCAAAAGCCAAGTGATGCTCGTCATCATCGCGATGTTCGCGGCAAGGGATACCCACTGGAATATCACATTTCCCGCAATATACTTTTTGCTGTTGGAAACTGTTCCGATCAAGCGTTTGTTGATCATCATATCACGTAACTCCTGTCAAAATCATTCCGCGCCCTTTAACGCTTCTACCATATCAATTTTCTTGTTCTTTCCCGAAACGATTACCCCGACAAAGAGAGAAACTCCAAATGTCACCAAAAGGCTTATAATATATGTAGGAACACCCACGCAAACCTTAAGCTCATATTCCGTCGCAAGCGCCTTGCAGAGATACCACAGCACCCAGAAGCCTGCGGGAAGTCCTATCACAACGCCAACCGCCGTGAGCCAGACATTCTGACTTATAAGCAGTCTGCCTATCTGCTTATCACGAAAGCCGAGGACTTTCAGCGTGGCAAGCTCGCGGCTGCGCTCGAGATAGCTCATCACGCCGAGGTTGTACAGCACCACAATGCCGAGTATCACCGCCGCTAAAACAAGCACCGCGACCATGACATTCATAATTCCCATAAAGCTGTCGTAAGACTCCATCATTCCGCGTTTATCCTGCTTTCCTGTTATTATCGAAGACGCCTCTATATCGTCAATATCCCTGTCAGTGAATATCGCGCCGATGTGATACGGAATACCGATCTCCTTCGCATATTTGTCCGTCATTACCACACTTTCGGTAATCACCGAGCGGTAGTAGCCCGCCACCTTTACCTCGTATTTGTCATTACTGCCGTATGGGGATATCGTTATATATTCGCCGATATTTGCGGTATCCGCAAGCCTTTGGCAAAGATATACGCCGTCGTCTTTGATATAGAGCAGCTTGTTTTCCTCGTCAATAAATCCGATAAGTCCGTTTTCGGCGGAGTATATCTCCAGCGCGACAGTCTTTCCGTCAAGGCTTACGCCCGAGCTTGCGACCCAGTCGCCGTTCAGCTCATGCGCCAAGCTGAGCGCGTCCTCATTGGAACAAGTGTCCGACAAATTAACGCGTGTGGAATAGTTGAGAACGTCCTCGTCTATTACCCTAAGAAATTCTTTCATCGTATCCGACATTCCCATAGCTCCCACCAACAGCGTCATACAGCCGATTATGCCGACCAGCGTCATTGCGGAACGCGACTTGTGGCGCATTATATCGCGGAAATTCCACCTCGTTCCGAATCGAAGTCTGTGCCAGAGCGGAGCTCGCTCGATAATGCTCTTTTTCAACACTTTGGGAGTGTACGGGCGCAGAGCATCAGCGGCGGTGCCTTTCAGCATTGATTTCACCGACAAAAAGCTGATAAGCGTCAGCAACAGCACCATTATTATAATCAGCGGAACGCAGAATCCCGGCATCACCAGACGCCACTCGGGCAAGTCGAAATATGTTCCCATCATACCGTTTTCGTTCATTATTACAGCTGCCACGCCATAGCCTAAAGCTATGCCGAAAGCCGTTCCCATAACTCCGATAAAAAGCCCGTAAGATGTGTAGTGAAGAAGTATTTTTTTATCCCGAAAGCCGAGGGCTTTTAGTGTGCCTATCTGCGTTTTTTCGCTTGCGGTGATACGGTGCATGGTCGTCACCATTGTAAGTACCGCGATTGCGAGAAACAGCACAGGGAGAATCGAACCCATAGTCTGTCCCTCTTCAGTCTCGCTCTGCGCGCCTGCGTAGGCGGTATGTTCGTCTTTTGAGGTGACAAGAACTGTCTTTCCAAGCGCGTCGGATATTTTTTGTTCAAGCTCGAATTTTTCTAATTCGGAGCGGATATTTATCTGCGGATAAAACTCAAAACCCAATACGCTCTTTAATTCTTCCGGCGACATAAACGCAAACCCGAACGCGGTATGATCGGGCATGAGCTGATTCACGTCCGCGACGCATATCATGTGTTCACCACTTTTCGCAAGTCCCACGATCTCTTCGGATATCTTAATGCCGCCATAGGTCAGTTTAACGGTATCGCCGATATTCAAGTTGTTAGCTTCCGCGAATTTCTGCGACAGCCATATTCCCGAGCGGTCTGCACTGTACTCCGCGCCCGATATTATATCCATTGTTGTTACGGTGTAATTTTCGGAAACAGTAAGGTTAAGCGCCTTCTTTTCACCGACAATATCGACATTTACCGAAAATACCCGCGAAGCCGCGTATACGCCGTCTATATCCAGAATGGCGGTGTTATTCTCTGCCGAAAATCCCGTTTCGGAGTAGATTCGGAAATCGGCATAATTTGTGGCTTCAAAAAAACTGTCCGTATTGCTTTCTATGCTCTTCCACTCGATGTTGAAGCCTAAAAATATCCCTATTCCGAGAGCCGTCATTATTATCATTGAAACAAACTGCGCACGATATTTCCAAGCAGTCCTGAATAGCTTTCTGAGTAACATATCAGCACCTCACCATTCAACCTCATCTGCGCTCATCGGCTCGGACTGTTCGATGACTTCGCGTATTCTGCCGTTTTTTACGTGTATCACGGTGTCCGCCATTTTCGCTATATTCTGGTTATGGGTGACAATGATTATAGTCTTGCCGTACTCCCTCGCCATCGACAAAAGCAGCTTGAGCACCAGAACCCCCGTTTCGGAATCCAGCGCGCCAGTAGGCTCGTCACACAGCAGTATTTTCGGGTTCTTCGCAAGCGCTCTCGCGATAGACACGCGCTGCTGTTCGCCGCCCGACAGTTCGGATGGGAACTGTCTCATGTGATCCGCAAGCCCTACCTCACGCAGCATTTTTTCAGCACTCAAAGAGTTTTTAGATATTTCTTTGGTGAGCGTTACATTTTCATGAACGGTAAGCGTCGGTATCAGATTGTAGAACTGAAACACAAATCCCACAGTGGACGCGCGGTAGTCGGCAAGCTCATTGCGCGAAAGTGTGGATATGTCCTTGCCGCAGACCGTGATCTTGCCGCTTGTCGGACTGTCCAGACCGCCCAGCATATTAAGCAGCGTACTCTTTCCCGCACCGCTCGGACCCAGTATCACGACGAATTTGCCCTCCTCCAGTGAGAGATTCACACCATCCAGTGCCTTTTGCTCGTGATCGCCGCTTTTATAGACACGGGTCACATTTTCCAATTTCACGATTTCCATATAAATTACCCCCATAGATTAACCGGAAGTGAAAGGTCTTTTATAGGTTAGAACAAACTAACCCAAAGCGAGAAATGTGCAATATACCTGCAAAATATGTACAAAAACTGTTATAGACGATAATTAGCATCAACTAACCGCAACATAATTATAGCACATCGAAATCAGTTTGTCAATACTAACTCGTAATTTTTTTGAGGATTTTTTGCAAATTTAAAGAGCCTAAATATCCGTCATAATGAGCAGAGCTCATGTTCCAAAAAAATTCATTTTAGCGGGAAAATTTTTGTGAAAAATAGCCTTTGACTTTTCAGGTCAAATTTGTTATACTTTAATTCAGTTGAATAAATGAACGACACACGTTTTTCCTTCGGGAATGTAAATCTGATCACGGTACGCATTTATCGGATTTGTCCCGCAAAACGTGTGTTTTTTGTTTGTTCAGAAAATATTTAAGGAGGATTATTTATGCCGAGAAACAATTTTCAAAGAGCGATGTTTGCTCTTATAACGGTAGTCATTACCGTTCACGCTTATGTGTTTTACAGCCTGTACGTTATCAACGGAGAGACGCTGATGGGTGTTACGGGCGAAACGAGCGTGCTCTCCGCTATCAGAGCGCAGGGCGGGGTTATGATGTTTGGGAATATGCTGCCGATATGGGCAGTGGTGCTGGTGGAGTTTATCTTCGCTTACACTTTGGAGATGACGGTGGGAAGTCCGGTTTCCTTTAAGCTGGCAAGCAGAGTATTTGATCCGCAGAAAGTTCACCCGGTGTTGTTTGAGACCGCTATTATATGCGCCACGGTGGGTATCATGTGTCCGGCTATGAGCTTTATCGCGGCTTGGATATACTATCCGTACTATG
>JAFLUF010000098.1 GCA_022508925.1 Oscillospiraceae bacterium
ATCTTCCGAAGAAAAACCTACGGTGCAAAAATCAGCGGATAAGCCTATTGAAATAAAGAACTTGGCACAGTTAAAGCGCGCATTGACCGTCGGCGCGGAGTTTGAGATAACATCACATATACGCCCCGACATCAGCGATCAATTGCGGCGAGTGAATTATGTAGATACAACGGGCATATACAGTATTCGTCCTGACGCGCCCGACGATAAAATCACATTGGCAAACGATGGACGCGGCTCATATCTTCAATGGGGCAAAGCCGCTGAATGGGATTTCAAAAATGATATATGCACCTTATATCAAAAAGGCGCGGAGCATACCCCCGAAAATATGCTGATGAGCCTTAAAATCAAGCCCAGAGTGCTTGACAAGGAGCATAGCGCTGATATTTCCCAAAATACAAACACACCGTCTGAGGTTGACATACCGCCCGTGGAGCCGACAGTCGAGGAAAACAACGAGGTCAAGCTGAGAACGACTGTTATTGATCTGGAGGAAGGCAAGGTCTACGATACCGATTATCAACCGCCGAACAGTGAGAATATCACGAGCGCCGATACCGTTGAAAGCAATCCCATAACCGAAAAGCTGTCCAAAGCCTTTTCCCCCGAAACCGCCGAACAGCTTTATAACGCGTTTGAAAGCAATAAAATGGCTGATTGGGACAGTAATCAGGCGAAAATAAACCGCGTAAAAAGGGCTTTATATGATATTCTCGGCAATGAGGAGCAAACCGAGCGAGCGTTTGGTATAATCACATCTGCGACACAGAAGCCGCACGACTTTACGATCACGGACGAACACTTGGGCGAGGGCGGCGCGAAAACAAAATATGCCGCTAATATCGCCGCCATTCGGACGTTGAAAGCAATTGAAGCCGATGAAAGACTTGCCACACCTGAAGAACAGGAGATACTTTCCAAATATGTAGGTTGGGGCGGCATACCGCAAGCCTTTGACGGGGAGAACGGTCAATGGTCAAAGGAATACGGCGAATTAAAGGAGCTGCTGACTGACGAGGAATACCGCGCCGCAAATGCTTCGGTGATTAACGCGCATTATACAACACCTACGGTTATCCACGCTATTTATAGCGGCTTACAAAATCTCGGTTTTGAGGGCGGCAATATTCTGGAGCCGTCAATGGGCGTAGGAAACTTTTTCGGCGCTATGCCCGAAGAAATGAGGAAAAACAGCAAATTAAGCGGCGTTGAACTTGACAGCATAACGGGTCGCATAGCAAAACAGCTTTATCAAAACGCGGATATTCAAGTCAAGGGCTTTGAGAAAACCGACTTTTCCGACAACTTTTTTGATGTGGTGGTCGGTAATGTTCCATTCGGAAATTACCCCGTTTCGGATAAAAAATATAATCGCGAGAATTTTTTCATACACGATTATTTCATCGCCAAATCGCTTGATAAGGTCGCTCCAAACGGAATAGTGGCGGTAGTAACCACAAAGGGAACTCTTGACAAGGAACATTCGAGAGTGCGAGAGTACCTCGCGAAGCGCGCTGATCTGGTCGGTGCTATACGTTTGCCAAACAACGCTTTTAAGGCTAACGCGGGGACAGAGGTAACGACAGATATTCTGTTTTTCCAGAAACGCGAGAAAATGGCGGTAGAATTGCCCGATTGGTGTTATGTGAGCCAAAACGCGGACGGAGTACCCGTAAACAATTATTTCATAGAACACCCTGAAATGATACTCGGTACAATGAAACAGGGGCTTGAACATTCTATGTACGGAAATGATAAGGAAACGACTTGTGTGCCTATAGATGGGGCAGACCTCAAAGAACAGCTTGAAAAGGCGGTCGGAAATCTCAAACTCAACAACGCGCTCCGCATACACAAGGTTCAGCGCGAAAAACAGGCAGGGACTATTCCCGCAACAGCAGACGTGCGGAATTTTACATTTGCGGAGATTGACGGTAAGATGTATTTCCGCGAAAACAATATTATGACCGAAGCCGCCGACAAAAACGGTCAGCCGCTTACAGGCAAGAAGCTCGACCGCTTAAAGGCTCTTAATGAGCTGCGAAAAACTTTCCGCAAAATTCTGACGGAACAGGAGTTAGACTGCTCGGACGTTCAGTTGCAAGCATATCAGAAGATACTTAACAAGGAGTACGACGATTTTGTTAAAGACTACGGCTATATCAATGACAGCGCAAATTATCAGGCGTTTGGCAGAGATGATGATTATAATTCGCTTTGCGCCCTTGAGATCGTAAATGAGGAAACAAAAGAGGTCACAAAATCCGACTTTTTCAGTCGGCGTACAATAAAGCATTATACTGAGGTCACGCACGTTGACACACCACAGGAGGCTTTGAACGTATCAATTGATACTCACGGCAAATTGGATTTTGAATATATGGCTAAGATATGCGGCAAAGAGCCGCAAGAGATCATAAATGCCCTGCAAGCGGACAACCTGATATACCTCAATCCAAACAAGGCAGATCCCAAAAACGCGTTAGCAGGTTGGGAGGAAACATCGGAATATCTTTCGGGAAACGTCAGAAATAAACTGAGAGAAGCTGAACACGCCGCTAAAGACGATCCCGCGTTCCAACGCAACGTCGAAGCTCTTACGGCGGTTATTCCCAAGAGGATAGAAGCAGGAGATATATCGGCTCGAATTGGTATACATTGGGTAGATGTTAAAGATTATCAGCAATTTATGGAGCGTTGCTTGCAAGTACAGTTATACTCACCCTTGCGCCGCACATTTAATGGCGAATACAAAATAGAACACAAAAGCTGGAACAGCAGCGCGGCGGCTACACAGATCGCAGGTACAAAGCGTATGAACGCTCTTGAGATATTTGAAAATCTGCTTAATAACAGAGATGTGGTAGTACGCGATAAGGTCAAAGACAACATTACGGGCAAGGAGCATTATGTAATTAACATAACCGAAACTCAGTTGGCACAGGATAAGGCGGAGAAGATGAAAGCAGCTTTTGCGCGGTGGCTTTGGGCTGACCCCGAACGCCGCGAGAAATACGTTACCCGATATAATGAGCTTTTCAACAGCATTGTCGGGCGAAAGTATGACGGCTCACATCAGACGTTTCCGGGAATGTCCCCGTACATCAAACTCAAACCACATCAGCTTGACGCGGTGGCAAGAGGTAAATTCGGCGGCAATACGCTTTTGGCGCATTGTGTGGGCGCGGGAAAATCGTTTGAAATGGTAGCGGTTACTATGGAGAAAAAGCGGCTCGGCTTGATAAATAAGGCTTGTGTAGTTGTTCCGAAAAGTCTTGTCGGGCAAATGGCGAACGAATGGCTGCGGCTCTATCCACAGGCAAAAATCCTGACCGCGACAGAAAAGGATTTCGACAAGGATCACCGTCAAAAATTCATCGGTCGCTGCTGTACGGGCGAATATGACGCGGTTATAATGAGTTATGAGCAGTTTGAAAAAATACCGATGTCATTTGAGTACCGCCGCGACTTTATCCAGCGTGAGATCGACAGTCTGACAAAAGGCATTTCGGATTTAAGCGGAAATTATATTTCAAGACAGGAAAATCGTGGTTCGATCAAAGATTTGGAACGCGCAAAGAAACGTCTTGAAGCGAAACTTGAAAAGCTGATCGAGGACAACGGAAAGATAAAGGATACCTCCCTGACCTTTGAGCAGCTTGGATTTGACAGTCTGGTAGTCGATGAAGCGCATAATTATAAAAACGGTCTTGTCGTTTCAAAAATGCAAAGAGTAGCAGGTGTTCAGACTACGCCCGCCCAAAAGAGCGAGGATATTTTAATGAAAACACAATACCTCAATAATAACTATGGCGAGAGAAATATTTTATTTGCAACGGGAACGCCCGTAAGCAACAGTATGACGGAACTCTATATTATGAAGCGTTATCTCCGTCCGTCCCTGTTGGCACAGGCAGGCTTACAGACGTTTGACGATTGGGCTTCAACGTTCGGTGAGGTTGTGTCGAAAGCTGAACTAAAGCCTGCCGGAAACGGTTATAGGACGAAAAAGCGGTTTGCAAAATTCAACAATCTGCCCGAACTTATGGCTATGTACAAAGAGTTTGCGGATATACGCACTGCGGATATGTTGGATCTGCCCGTCCCCAAAATTGAGGGTGATAAACCACAAACCATAGTCGCTTCAACGAACGATTTCCAAAAGGCATATATGCAAAACCTTGCCGAGCGTTCCGAAGCAGTACACAGAGGCAACGTGGACGCTTCAATAGATAATATGTTAAAGATCACGGGTGAAGCGCGTTTGCTTGGTCTGGACGCTCGGTGTTTAAATCCCGAAGCGGATAATTACCACGATAGCAAGGTAAACCTTTGTATCGACAAGGTTATGGAGATTTACACGAATACCACCGCGCAAAAAGGTGTACAAGCTATTTTCTGCGATATAGCCGTGAACGGTGATAACGAACAGGAAGAACTCAGCGACAGCAAGCAGGCGAAAAAGGAAAAGCCCAAAGAAGATTTAGCGGACGAGGGAAAGTTTTCCGTTTACAATTACATTAAGGCTGAACTTATCAGGCGTGGTATTCCAAAAGATGAAATTTGCTTTGCGGGGGACGCGGATACTCAGAAGAAGCAAAATGAAATGAGGGCGCAACTGCGATCCGGCGCAAAACGTATCGTCATAGCGTCTACATCGAAATTAGGTACAGGCGCAAATATTCAAAATAAGTTGGTGGCTTTGCACAACCTTGATATTCCTTGGAAACCGTCTGATCTTGAGCAGCGCCTTGGTCGTATCGTCCGTCAAGGCAACGAGAATGATACTGTTCAGCTTTATAACTACGTTACAAAAGATACGTTTGACGCGTATATGCTTAATATTATTGTCACTAAGCAGAAATTTATTTCTCAGCTTATGAGCGGTAATACAACGGCTCGGTCTTGTGAGGACGTGGACGAAATGGTACTTAACTATACCGAAATGCAAGCATTAGCTACGGGAGATCCGCGCATTAAGGAGAAGATCGAACTAGACACGGACGTGGCGCGTCTTAAAATGCTTGAAAGCGAACATTATAATGAGCAGTACCGTCTTGACGATACGATCAGTCACGCGCAAATTGCAATAAAGAACTATGACCACGTTATCAAGTGTGCTAAAAACGATCTGGAATTTGCCAAGCAAAATGTTTTGCCGGGCGATGGATT
>JAFLUF010000099.1 GCA_022508925.1 Oscillospiraceae bacterium
ACAACGTTCCCAATGAAAGCAACGTTTCATTGGGAACCGGGTGCAGGTGACGGGATTTGAACCCACACGACCTCGCGATCACTAGCACCTGAGGGCAGCGTCATGATAGAGGATTTATCTCACCACCGTCAGCAAGCCCTTGTCCATCTCGCAGACCGTATCGCACAGTACGTCAATATCCTCAGCGGAATGAGATGCTATCAGAATTGTTTTGCCCTGCGCTTTCAGGTCAAGCAGATATTGCCGCATATCCTTAACTCCGTCTTTGTCCAAGCCGTTCATCGGCTCGTCAAGAATGAGCAGGTCGGGGTCTTCCATTATCGCCTGGGCAAGCCCTAAACGCTGGCGCATTCCAAGCGAGTATTTCCCGACGTGCTTTTTATCGTCGGGATTCAATCCAACCCTTTCGATTGCCGCGCGGACTTCCGCTTTTCCGATTTTTCGGCGAATTTTAGCTAATTGCATCAGATTATTATACCCCGAGAAATTCGGCAGAAATCCCGGAGTTTCAAGTATTACGCCAACATTCTCAGGAATATCGATGTCCTTTCCGACGCATTTTCCACGAACCGTAATACTCCCCGAATTCGGCGAGACCAGTCCTAAAACGCACTTCATCAACATGGTTTTTCCGCTTCCGTTTCTGCCGACAAGTCCGGTTACGGTTCCTGCTTCAAGCTCCAATGAAACGTTATTCAAAACGGTATTTTCACGGAATTTTTTAGTAACGTTATTTACAGAAACTATGCTCATACATACCTCACATATTCAGATCTTTTTTCTTTCGGGAATTGAAGACCGCAAGACCTACTGCCGTCGCGTAAAGAACTATAAGCGCTATTATAACAAATATCTGCCCCGAATCGCCTATGTCTTTCACAGTAGTATAATCACACCAGCCGAGCATGGAAGCATATTTTATCTCCTTCCATATGACCCAATTCTGGAATAACTGAAGCGCGATAAGCACAGCTCCGAAAATTGTTCCCGCGTATCTTTTCAGCGTGTTCAACACGAAGATCAAGCTTCCGTAAACCACAAAAACGAAAAAGCTTATCGGATAGCACCATTGGAACTCCTTAATTTCGCTTGTGAGATCTATCTTCCCCCATGTAAATATAAAAGTAAAAACGGTTATAAACAGCATTACAAGCAAGCATTCCATAATCACATACAAAAGCTGGCTTATGTACCAACAACGCTTTCCCGTCCGTGTAATCAGCATTTTCTGTTGAGGGTCGTCAAACGGAAGCTCCGAAAAGATCATAAGCATAGCCGAGCGCACAATAGGGTATCCAAAACCAAACAGTCGGTTAAATACGGACAGTCCGTTTGATATGCTGCTGCCTGCAACGTGCGCCTGAAACAGTATCGTGAAAAGCACCAGAAATGCCGCCCAGACTTTCGGACTTGTTATTGAATGATAAAAGTGATAACCCGCGGCGGAAAATGTTTTTTGGATATAATACATAATCTTCCCCCTATCTCAAATCGGAGCTTTTGCGGCTTTGTTTTTGATCATAAAATATGCCGCGATTCCCAACAAAGCGACAAATATCAGCGTATACGCGTACGGATAGATCAATGAAACAAACGAGAGATTATGCTCGCGGTTTCCGTGTATCCACGGATAAAGCGATTTCAAGCCGTAAACATTTGTGGGAATAATCAAAAACGGAGCGCCGAGCATTATCATGACCCTGTCGATCACACTCATGATAAGCGTCGGGATGACCGCCGCGATGTATCTGTTGGTTAAAAAAATTGAGAACACAAAGCCTATGACAGCAAGCAGTCCCGCGTAACAGCCCTCGATAAGCGCATACAGAAAAAAGAACGCGAAATAATTTCCGCCGACCAGCAGATCGCCGTTTGGGTAATGTACCGCTGACTGCAGGAATACACTTGCGTTAGGATCATCTACAATATCACTGCCGAGTCCCATACAGATAAGAAGATACGCCGTGACCGAGATTATTATAACAAGCAGTGAGATTATAAATACCGACGCCGTCTGCGCGGCGGCATAGCCGCGTTTTCCGCACCTTAAATATGTATTGGTGAATCTCCCCGAGCACCACTCCTCCGCGAAAAGCCCCGCCGAGGAAAACGTACATACCAGCAGCAGAAACGTATCCGAGCCGTGCCCAAGCCCGTATCGTAACAAATAATGCAGCTCGAAGTCACTGAAAGGAAAGTCCAATACCAAGTCCGCTTTTGTATACACAAACATAAGCGCCACGCAGACCGCGCAGGGCATCCAGAAAGTAAACGACCTTAAAGCGCGGGAAATGTTTATTCCGGTAAGTCTCAGGAAATTAAGCATTATAATATCTCTCCCGTAACAGCGTTTACCGTAATGTTAAGGGTTTCTTCATCACGATGGGCAACATAAAATCCCCAGCACGGAATAAACTGAAGTCCGCTTTTCGTATAGGTAGATCGATAAAACAGCTCGGCTTTGCTTAAAACAGTATTCCGATTGACATAATGACCGTCGGGGGGATATTGTTCGGAAATTATCTTTTCCGCTTCTTCAAGCGTCAGAATTTTTGACTCGGATATCACGCCGCCTATATCCCACGCGTTGTTTAACATAAAATCTACCAGACCGTCTTTTGTATAAACGGCGTAAAAGGTTGTAGGCTCAAGCATAACATCGTCATAACAATTGTAGCTGTTTTTGCCGTATGTCACGGGTACTCCGTCGACAGTCATTATGCCTTCGATATAATAAAAATCCGCGGCGGGGCTCCATTCTATACGTGGCTCATCTATAGCTTCGACAATTGCGGAATACTCCTCGGCGGTTACGGCATAAGTTGTAAGCTCAGAAGCTGTGATACCGAATTGTTTCAGCAATTCACGAGTTGTATTTTCTATCTCCTCACGGTCCGCAAAGTCAAGGACATTGGTTTTGATATTCTCCTTGATTTCGCTGTCAAGATAACGGATAATTGATTCGTATAAAGTCATTCCGTTTTTGTGATAGTCTACACCCGAAGTGATAAGTTTTAAGTCATATTTTTCTTCGGGCTTTGTATTTCCATAAACACGAAAATATCCCGACTCGGAAACAGTAGAATAATTAATTCCGTTCTGAACGGGGGGTTCGGAGAACAAGCTCAGAAACGCGTTTTTATCGAGCTGCGTAAGCGAGCATTCATATACTTTCAGCTTATCATACTGCTTTACCTTTGACGAATCATACGCCTTTGAAAGATAATCGTTAAGCTTTATCGGTTCGATCTCGTAGGTCGGCTTGAATTCCTCGGGAATTTCGGGATAATCCCATGTATGCGGCTCGGACGAATCGCTGTTTTCTCCTGAATTATTTGTACATCCCGACAGAACGGCGGCTGTCAGGATAAGCGCAAGCATTTTTCGTTTTTTCATAGTCTGTCCCTACTTCAAGATTATTCGAGGTTTTTTGACCCTCTGTAATATAAGACTGTTTTAGTATCGGATTTACTATGGCATTTTTTGAAATTTATAAAATTTTGGCAGTTTCAGCCAAATACAGCATATCATATTTATTCAGATTGCCCCATACTTCAAGTATGTAATCTCCGTTGTCCCACATGACCCAGGTTGATCTGCTGTCATATATAGAATTGAACAAGCCGCCGTGACCGTTAATTTCTACTTCAGTCAGCTTGCTATCTGTCGTATTATGATTTATCGGCTCAAATCCGGGCTTGACCTGCTGGCTGAAGGTTACTTGCTGACCCGTCCGCTTATTCTCATAAGACTTATAAATACAGGGCACGCTACCTCTCAAAATTTCTGTCCGATAAATCAACTCAAATTCCTCGGGAAGCACGGGCAGATAATATTCGCACTCGATGTCTGTGGGACAGTTTTCGGTGTTTAACAGAGTTATTACGGTCATGAACCCCCGGTCGTCAAGCTGAAAGCTCTTGGATATGATATACGCTGTTGTACAGCCCGAAAGCACAGCCAGAATAATAACCAGAATTACGACAGCAATTTTTCTGCGGATAGTTCTTATTCCGACATCAAAGCGGGGACTGAGTTTTCGAGCGTTTCGTTCATAGCGTTTGAATATACGCCGCATAGCGCGTTCGTGCTTTTTTGAGGGTTCAAATTCGGGAGCGTCCGCGAGAGCTTCCCATTCGCCTTCAGCCCATTCTTCAAGGATCAAATCAAATTCACATTCAGCCATTGCGGTTTCTCCTTTCTTCAACAAATTGCTTTATTGCTTTTCTCGCTAAATAAAGCCGTTGATTTACCGCTTTCTCGGAAATGTTGAGTACCCGTGCTGTTTCCGATATTGACAGCTTTGATAAGCGGGTCAGCACAAGAACGTTTTGCTGAAGCTTTGGCAGACTCTTAATAAATTCAATGATCTCCTTATGTGAAATACTGTCAAGCACCAGACTTTCAAGAGACTCCGAATCATTCGGTAAAACGGTATTATCTGAAAGCTCATCCGGCTGAATTCTTCTCCTTTTGATAAGCATATCAACACACACATTTTTCACAACAGCGCATAGATAATGAATTCGCCGATTATCACCAAGCGAGAAAAAGGTGTCGGGCTTATTTGAAATTTTCAAAAAAGCCTCTTGAACAGCGTCCTCGGCGGCTTCCTGATTATGCAGATAATTTAATGCCAAATTTAAAAAACGATTTTTGTGTTTCTCGTAAAATGCAGATAATTCATTACGCTGTTCTTCACTTTCCAGAACGGCTAATGCCTCAGATATCATATAAAACCTCCCGCATAATAAAGTGTAATTTTTATTACATCAGTCTGAATCTTCAATCCGTTCTCCGAGATAATTCTTATTGCGCTGTAGCCGTTCAAAGATAAATATATTCCGTTCTTGTAAGTCACTATATCCGCCTCCCAATATATTTTAGCACTAACAAGAAAAATTGTCAAATTATATTTTGTATGGAATTGATTTTCTCAGTTTTCGTGAAAATCAATTCCATATTTACTTTTTAAAAACGTTATGTTAATATAATTTTATTCACAATAAACCAAAATCAAAAAGGAGGACAAATTATTGGACGAACTAA